>CAJUHG010000032.1 GCA_910586005.1 uncultured Lachnospiraceae bacterium
TGATCTTGTCAAAACTTTTCCTTGTAAGTGTTACAAAAAAGCTTGACCAGCTCAAACCTCAATTACAATTCCAGCGACAGTTTCTATTGATGGAATTTCTTATAAAGTTACGAGTATTGCGGAAAATGCCCTTAAGGGAAATAAGAAACTTGTGAGTGTTAAGATTGGAAGCAATATTACAAAAATTAAGAAAAATACTTTTAGTAGTTGTACAAAGCTGAAAAGTGTAACAATAGGTAAAAATGTAACTGCTATAGAAGACAAAGCCTTTTATAAATGTGCTGCATTGGAAAAAGTTGTAATTCCTACCAAAGTAAAGAAGATAGGAAAAAGCGCATTTGAAAGCTGTACAAAATTAAAAAGTACAACTATTGGAAAAAATGTAGCAACTATTGGAGATAGAGCCTTTTATAAATGCACAAGTTTAACAAAGATTACAATTCCTACTAAAATAACAAAAATAGGAAAAAGTGTATTTGAGAGTTGTACAAAATTAAAAAGTGTAGCAATAAGCAAGAATGTAGCAACTATTGGAGATAGAGCCTTTTATAAATGTACTGTATTGGAAAAAATTACAATTCCTACTAAGGTAAAGAAGATAGGAAAAAGCGCATTTGAAAGCTGTACAAAGTTGAAGAGTGTAACCATAAGTAAAAATGTAACAACCATTGGAGATAGAGCCTTTTATAAATGCACAAGTTTAACAAAGATTGTGATTCCTGAAAAGGTAACAAAGATAGGAAAAAGTGCATTTGAAGGCTGTACAAAATTAAAGAGTGCAACCATAGGAAAAAATGTGACAACCGTGGAAGAGAAAGCTTTTTATAAATGCACAAGTTTAGCAAAGATTGTGATTCCTGAAAAAGTAACAAAGATAGGAAAAAGTGCATTTGAAGGTTGCAAAAAAATAAACAGTGCAGTGATATCTGCTGGTGTGAAATCTATTGGTTCTAAAGCATTTGCAAATTGCTCCAAGTTAAAAATTATTACGATTAAAACCACTAAGCTTACTACAAAAAATGTAGGAAGCCAAGCTTTTAAGGGAATTAATAGTAAGGCGACAATTAAGGTTCCTGCGAAAAAACTCAAAGCCTACAGAAGTTTATTGAAAAAACGAGGCGTGACAGGAAAAAACCAAGTAATTAAAAAGTAAATTTCAAAGGGAAAGGAAAGGATAACTGACAGTTTCAATGAAACTGTCAGTTGCGTTTCTTTTACAAGAAAGTTCATGTTAGGGAAAATTTTTTTCAACCATACTCAGAATAAAATTGCATTTGAAAAAATTAAATTGCGGGAGTACATAATACATACTTTTGTTTAAAAAGATATTTGTGAGTATATTGTTTGTATAGGTATTACTATATAGGAAAGAGGATGTTATAAATGGAAGGGCAAGTGAATTTAAATGAATATCAGCAAAATCTTTCGATACATTCTTCTAAAAATAGAAAGTATAGAATTGGTGTTATTTCAGATACTCATGGACTATTACGGGAAGAGGTAAAAGAGATTTTACAGACTTGTGATGTGATACTACATGGCGGAGATATAAATAAACAAAGTATTTTAGAGGAACTACAGACAATTGCTCCGACTTATGCAGTGAGAGGAAATAATGATGGAAAATGGGCTAATCAGCTTCCTGAAACGCGAAAACTTACATTGTATGGGGTTCCATTTTACATGATTCATAATAAAAAAAGGATTCCAGAAAATTTGAAGGATTCTAATATTATTATTTATGGTCATTCACATAAATATGAAGTATGTAAAAAGGAGAGTAAGCTTTGGCTAAACCCAGGAAGTTGTGGGATACAGAGATTTCGGTTGCCACTTACTATGGCACTATTGGAGATTGATTCTTATAAAAATTATTTTGTAAGGAAAATTAATATTACTTCCAATAGTGCACGAATAGTTAATTCTGATATTTCACAGACAGATATGTTAGAATTAGTAAAGAAAATTGTGAGGGAAACAGAGCGTGGAACAGCTATATCTAAAATAGCTATAAAATGTGAAATTTCTGAGGAGTTTGCAGAACAAGTGTGTCGTTTGTATTTGACACATCCAGGAATTGATGCAAATGGAATTATAAATAAAATGTAAGTAAAACAATCTAAAGTACACATTGAGAACTTTGGATTGTCATGAAGAAAAAATTCATTGTTATATGCTAATTTCTTAAGCCTCTAGTATGCTCCTATACTTGTTTTATAAGAGATGAAAATATCTTATATGGATTGGCAGGATTATGGTTTGGCTAGTTCTATACTTATTTTATAAAGTTTTATAAAGGATGAAGATATTTTGTTAGATAAGATAAAAATGGGGAAATTTTAAAAAAGTCCTTGACAGGGCCATTTTATCTTTATATAATAATTTAGCGTGCATAAGAAGGTGCACATATATTTTTATAGGAGGTGAAAAGAATGCCAACATTTAACCAGTTAGTAAGAAAGGGAAGACAGACATCTGAAAAGAAATCTACAGCACCAGCTTTACAGAAGGGATATAATTCTTTAAAGAAACGTCCAACTGATACTTCTGCTCCACAGAAGAGAGGTGTTTGTACTGCAGTGAAAACTGCTACTCCTAAGAAACCTAACTCTGCTCTTCGTAAAATCGCCAGAGTACGTCTTTCTAATGGAATTGAAGTTACAAGTTATATTCCAGGTGAAGGTCATAACTTACAAGAACATAGTGTTGTTCTTATCAGAGGTGGAAGAGTAAAAGACTTACCAGGTACCAGATACCATATCATCCGCGGAACCTTAGATACAGCAGGTGTTGCAAATAGACGCCAGGCACGTTCCAAATATGGTGCTAAGAGACCAAAAGACTCTAAAAAATAAGTTTTTATAAACCAATAGTATCACATTATGGTTAGTGTTGGAAAGCGCGAAAGCGTACATTCTTTTTGGCGCATAAGTGCAACAAAGAGTGAGAAACTTTTTGTTTATAGATAAATTTCCGCACGAACACACTGATAGTGAGTACCGTTGAATTAATCGAGTAAAATCAGAACATGATTAAGGAGGGAAGCAACGTGCCGCGTAAAGGACATACTCAGAAGAGAGACGTATTAGCAGATCCATTATACAATAATAAAGTGGTTACTAAGCTTATCAATAACATTATGTTAGATGGTAAGAAGGGTATTGCTCAAAAAATTGTATATGGAGCATTTAACAGAGTTGCAGAAAAGACAGATAAGCCTGCAATTGAAGTATTTGAAGAGGCTATGAACAATGTAATGCCAGTTTTAGAGGTAAAAGCAAGACGTATTGGTGGTGCAACATATCAGGTACCAATTGAAGTAAGACCAGATAGACGTCAGGCTTTGGCACTTCGTTGGCTGACACTTTATTCTCGTAAAAGAGGCGAGAAGACTATGGAAGAAAGACTAGCAAATGAAATTATGGATGCAGCTAATAATACAGGCGCATCTGTAAAGAAAAAAGAAGATATGCATAAAATGGCAGAAGCAAATAAAGCATTTGCACATTATCGTTTCTAGTAAAAAGGACAAGTATTTAAAAAATGCATTTAATGTGTATTTTAGAAGAAATTTTATTGTATAGTAGTATAAAATTGACACAATAATATAAAAGATAGATTACTAGTTTTTAGAGTAGTAGGGATTGTGTAATAGCAATTGTCTGTGATTTGAAAAATGTTTGAAGATTTTATTTCTAACAAGAATATTTAATGATATTTTAGAGGAAAGACATTGCTTTTGCGTAAGAAATTTAGGAGGAAAAGACCTTGGCTGAAAGAGAATATCCATTAGAGAGAACCAGAAACATTGGTATTATGGCTCATATTGATGCTGGTAAAACAACATTGACAGAGCGTATTCTTTATTATACTGGTGTTAATTATAAGATTGGTGATACTCATGAAGGTACTGCTACTATGGACTGGATGGACCAAGAGCAGGAAAGAGGTATTACCATTACTTCAGCCGCTACAACATGTCATTGGACAAAGCAGGAAAACTGCAAGCCTAAGGCTGATGCCTTAGAGCATCGTATCAATATCATTGATACTCCGGGACACGTTGACTTTACTGTTGAGGTTGAGCGTTCACTCCGTGTATTAGATGGTGCTGTAGGCGTCTTCTGTGCGAAAGGTGGAGTAGAGCCTCAGTCGGAAAACGTATGGCGTCAGGCTGATACCTATAACGTACCAAGAATGGCATTTATAAATAAAATGGACATTTTAGGAGCTGATTTCTACGGAGCAGTAGAACAGATTAAAACACGTTTAGGAAAAAATGCAATTATTCTTCAATTACCAATTGGAAAAGAAGATGATTTTAAAGGAATTATAGATTTATTTGAAATGAAAGCCTATATCTACAATGATGATAAGGGTGATGATATTTCCATTACAGATATTCCAGAAGATATGAAAGATGATGCAGATTTGTATCGTACAGAATTAGTGGAAAAAGTATGTGAATTGGATGATGATTTAATGATGGAATACCTAGAAGGGGAAGAACCATCTGTGGAATCCATGAAAGCAGCTTTAAGAAAAGGTACTTGTGAGTGTACAGCAGTTCCTGTTTGTTGTGGTTCTGCTTATCGTAACAAAGGTGTTCAAAAATTGTTGGATGCTATTTTGGAATATATGCCTGCACCAACAGATATTCCTGCAATTAAGGGAATTGACTTAGATGGAAATGAAATAGAAAGACATTCTTCTGATGAAGAGCCTTTCTCAGCATTAGCATTTAAGATTATGACAGATCCATTTGTTGGTAAATTGGCATTCTTCCGTGTTTATTCAGGTACTATGAATTCGGGTTCTTATGTACTAAATGCTACAAAACAGAAAAAAGAGCGTGTAGGGCGTATCCTTCAGATGCATGCAAATAAAAGAACAGAGTTGGATAAAGTTTATTCTGGTGATATTGCAGCAGCAGTTGGATTTAAGTTTACTACAACTGGTGATACCATTTGTGATGATCAACATCCAGTAATTTTGGAATCTATGGAATTCCCAGAACCTGTTATTGAGCTTGCAATTGAGCCAAAGACAAAAGCAGGACAGGGTAAGATGGGTGAAGCACTTGCAAAACTTGCAGAAGAAGATCCAACATTCCGTGCACACACAAATGCTGAGACAGGACAGACAATTATTGCTGGTATGGGTGAGCTTCATTTGGAAATTATTGTAGACCGTTTACTTCGCGAGTTTAAGGTAGAGGCAAATGTAGGAGCTCCTCAAGTTGCTTACAAAGAGACTTTCACAAAACCAGTAGACCAAGAGTACAAATATGCAAAGCAGTCTGGTGGACGTGGTCAGTATGGACATTGTAAAGTTAAATTTGAGCCTATGGATGCAAATGGAGAGGAATTGTTTAAATTTGATTCTACAGTTGTAGGTGGTGCAATTCCAAAAGAATATATCCCTGCAGTTGGTGAAGGTATTGAAGAAGCTACCAAAGCAGGTATTTTGGCTGGTTTCCCTGTTGTTGGTGTGCATGCTACCGTTTATGATGGTTCTTATCATGAAGTTGACTCTTCTGAAATGGCTTTCCATATTGCAGGTTCTATGGCATTTAAGGAAGCGATGAAGAAAGCTACACCTGTTTTGTTAGAGCCAATTATGAAAGTGGAAGTAACCATGCCAGAAGAATACATGGGAGATGTAATTGGTGATATCAATTCCCGTCGTGGACGTATTGAAGGTATGGATGATTTAGGCGGCGGTAAGATTGTACGTGCCTTTGTACCTCTTGCTGAGATGTTTGGATATTCTACAGACTTACGTTCTAGAACACAAGGACGTGGAAATTATTCTATGTTCTTTGAAAAGTATGAACAGGTACCAAAGAATGTTCAAGAAAAAGTTATTTCTGCAAAGGCATAGTTGTGAAAGTGAAAGACTTTCATACTAATTGCAGAAAATACTTGAAAATCCTATGATTATCTAATATAATCATAAATAGCTTATATAAATCGAGATAGCCCTAGAGGGCAGAAAATGAAGGAGGACATTATAAAATGGCTAAAGCTAAATTTGAGAGAACAAAACCACATTGTAATATTGGTACCATTGGTCATGTCGATCATGGTAAAACAACTTTAACAGCAGCTATTACAAAAGTATTATCTGAAAGAGTTGCAGGAAACGAAGCTACTGATTTTGAAAATATTGATAAAGCTCCAGAAGAAAGAGAAAGAGGTATTACTATCTCTACTGCTCACGTTGAGTATGAAACAGAAAACAGACATTATGCACACGTTGACTGTCCTGGACATGCTGACTATGTAAAGAACATGATTACTGGTGCTGCACAAATGGATGGAGCTATTTTAGTAGTTGCTGCTACTGATGGTGTTATGGCTCAGACAAAAGAGCATATCTTGTTATCTCGTCAGGTAGGTGTACCATATATCGTTGTATTTATGAACAAATGTGATATGGTTGATGATGAAGAATTACTTGAATTAGTAGAAATGGAAATTACTGAGATTTTGGAAGAGTATGAATTTACAGATTGCCCAATTATCAAAGGTTCTGCATTAAAAGCTCTAGAAGATCCAAGCGGAGAATGGGGCGACAAGGTTATGGAATTGATGGCAGCAGTAGATGAGCATATTCCAGATCCACAACGTGCAACAGATCAACCTTTCTTGATGCCTATCGAGGATATCTTTACTATTACTGGTCGTGGAACAGTTGCTACTGGTAGAGTAGAGCGTGGTGTTCTTCATGTAAATGAAGAAGTTGAAATCGTTGGTATCAAAGAAGAAACAAAGAAAACAGTTGTAACTGGTATTGAAATGTTCCGTAAATTATTGGATGAGGCTCAGGCTGGTGACAACATTGGTGCATTACTTCGTGGTATTCAGAGAACTGAAATTGAAAGAGGACAGGTTCTTTCAAAACCAGGTAGTGTAACATGTCATACAAAATTTACTGCTCAGGTTTACGTTTTAACAAAAGATGAAGGTGGACGTCACACTCCTTTCTTTAATAATTATAGACCTCAGTTCTACTTCAGAACAACAGATGTAACTGGTGTTTGTAATTTACCAGATGGTACAGAAATGTGCATGCCTGGTGATAATGTAGAAATGACAATTGAATTGATTCACCCAATTGCTATGGAGCAAGGTCTTACTTTTGCTATCCGTGAGGGTGGTAGAACTGTTGGTTCTGGCCGTGTGGCTACTATCATTGAATAATTTAACTAATAAGGTTAAACACTAAATTTTATGGGGCTTTCCTAAGAATAGGGAAGCCCTTTTTGAAACTTTGCAACAGCAGAAAAGTTGTAAGCGGTGCCAAAACGGTGTCATTAAGAGAAAATTTTATGAAATATAACAGTTCATTATGGGAATTTCTTTGATATATCCATAGTGTAGTGTTAATATGATTATAGAAAGGGTGCTACTGATAGACAGTTAGCCTAGTATATAAGTGAAACAAAAATTGCCGCTTAGTTTACCAGACAGGGCGGCTATTTTTGTGATTTATTGCTTCCGATGGTATATCCAAGTCCGAAAGAGGTCAAGCATAAGCTGATTACTGCAATCAGACCTTCAATAGTCAACATTGGCATCCCCTCCTTTAGCAAGATTTCCGACAGACAAGCTGAGGATTTCTATGTAAATAGAGCGTCGCACTCCCTCTGCTGAAGAACTAACCACCTCATATAATTATGGATTATTATTGTTTAAGGTAATCTATCTGCCCACATTCATCAAATGGATCTAGGATACCATTGGAAAAGAGAACATAAGTATAATTACTGGGAACTTTTTTCTTATAAATGTTACAAAAAAGCTTGACTATAATGAGAAGCACAATGATTTGAAAAGGCAGAAGTGGAGAATAGAGAAATCGTTGGAACGATAAGAAATAAGAGGCATTCTGGTTGTTATGCCCCTTATTTTTTAGTGGTAAATGAGGAACGGAAGTGGTATAATCAAATAGTATGCACTCCGCAAAGAATACTGGCATCAAGGAATTGTCAGTGAGGTAAGTAATACTGTTATCAAATTACTAAAAGAAGAAGGGATTCCTTATATTACAGCCACACATGACAAAAACAATCCCAGAAGCGGGACTGTTATGAAACGAATCGGCATGAAATATTGTTATTCTTATAAAGAACAGTGGCAGCCCAAGAACTTTCCAGTGATATTCCGAATGTATCAGTTAAACTTTGACGGATAAAAAAATAGAGTATATCAAAAATACTGGAACCTATATGATGAACATTTCATTGAAACAGATATTATAACTTCCAATTTATTACTTGGTGGCAACAACAAATAGCTTTCCCTTGATTAGTATTTAGGCATGGCGCTAGCTATACTGATATAATAGATATTGATGCAGATTGGAAAACTGTATTTATATATTTATGAGCAGTTTGCCTTTATTCTTATAGACCAAAGAAGTGGATAAGACTTCTTTCAGAGAGGTAAATAAATGGATGTACAAGTGTTTTGGAATGTCATTGGTAATTACAATGAAAAGACATGGATAATTCAAATAATATTGCTTATATTTGTGCTTTTGGCAGTTACATTATCTTATATGAGAAAAGTAAAATGGACGGCAAAGTTTGTGTTAGGAATTGTAAACCTATTTATAGGTATTGCTTTTTTTGCATGGTATGGAACAGAGCCTATCCTTTAGGAAAGATGATTTGAAAAAATATATAAATTATATTGCTAAGATAAGGCCTTATGAATTAAAATAATTTTTGCAAATTTTGGTTTATCAGAGAACGAAGTAGAATAGAAATTTGTTATAAAATTGAGAGGTTGCCATGAATTTTTTACATTTTGGAAATAAAGACAACAAGTCAATATTATTTATACATGGAATGGTTTCTACGGCGATGCTGTGTTACGAACCGATTTTAAAACAATTGTCAGAATATTATGTGATATTAGCAGAAGTGGATGGTCACAGTGAACAAACAGATGAACTTGTCAGTCTTAAGAAAAACTGTGATGAAATAGAAAATTATATTATAAATCATCTATCTAGTAATTTATACTGTTTATCAGGTTTTTCTATGGGACCAACAATGGCTGTAGAGATTATAGGAAGAGGAAAGGTCAATGTTATTAAAACACATTTAGATGCGGCATTTTTGACCAAAATAGGTTTCCTAACAAAACCATATGAATATATCTTCTGTAAATCTATAAGGCGAATTCAAAATGGAAAAACAATTCCTAAATTTATGATGGACACTATTATGGGAAAAGATAATAATAGTGTTATTGAAATGCTTTATCCAAATATTACTGCAGGCACGATAAAAAGTGCATGTGAGTTTGTATATAGATATAACATTCCTAAAAAAATAAGAAATTACAAGGGGCAGTTTTGTTCTGGAGAGGTTCAAATGAGTGATATCCAAGAAAAAGTGCTGCCTTACCAAAAAAATAGTTACCTGATTTAATTGATGTTGAAATTGAAAATATGGGGCATGGTCAATATTTACATGAACATAGTAATGAGTATACAAGTAAACTGATGGAATATCTGCAAAACTGATGGAGTCTATCAATTTTATGATAGATTTAATTATCATAAAGCTTATTTGTGAACAATTTACAATACAAAAGAAACGATAAGAGAAAGTTCACCTATGAGAAATGAGGCAGTATAGGCTTAGTTAATGATAGAAAAAAGAAGGTAAATTATGTTAGATTATTTTATGGAACGTAGCAATAAATATGTAGATAGTATGTCTAAAAAAGAACGTAAAAGGTATGGTCAATTTTTTACAAGTAAAGAAACGACGCACTTTATGACTGGATTATATACTATCCCTGAAAATTTATCCAAGGTTCACATTTTAGATGCAGGAGCAGGTTCAGGCATATTATCATGTGCGCTTTTAGAACGATTGGAGCAGATTGATTTTATTCAAGCAGTAGAATTGATCTGTTATGAGAATGATAACAATATTTTAGATTTACTAAAGGAAAACCTAAAAGTTTATCAGGCAAATTCTAAAAAGGATATTCAGATATAGATTATCATTTGTTTGTAAGCAAAGGGGATTGTATGTGATTTTCAATTCTACTCTTTACGATGAATATTATAGAATTTTAAATGGATCCACTCAGGTAAATTCTACAGAAATTAATGCTATGCCAGTGCCTGATTTAGAAAGCATACAAGAAATGGGAAGAAAACTAATGAAAAGCAAGGATATGTCAGAAAATAATTGTAATATGATATTGAAGGGGTATTGTGTATAAAATTGATGAGGCAAAAGAATTTCTTAAAATGCTTGGAATGCCTAAAGCACAGCAGGCGGATATTTGTTGTTATGTGCTGTTGGCAATGGCAGGGATAAAGCGGGATACAGCATGGTCAGATGCAAGAAATGAATGGATTCGTATTCATGATATAATTCAGTTTGCAAATACATATTATGGATCAACTTATGCGGAAAATAGCAGAGAAACATTTCAATTGGGGGATTCTGTTCAGATAGTTTTTGTATAAGGTTATTGATTTCTTCTGTTTTGGAATAATAAGAAATGTGAGAGTTAGAGATTTCTTACTCTATATTTTATAGTGGCAAATGAAATTTGGAAGTGTTATAATCAGAATAATAAATTTTGATTTATAAAGATGAAATTATCATTTGGGGTAAAATAAATATGATACAAAGAAAAAAGAACCCAGTTCTCCTAATTTTAGTTGGTATAGGTGTAGTATTGTTATTTTTTTTTATTACAATACTTTTTCTATTTTGGAAAGAATTACATTCTCTTATGTCGCTAAAAAAAATTGATGATTATGGAATGTATCAGATGACTTATTATGGGGATTATGGTTTTGATAAATTTTTAGAAGTTGGTGCAGCTAGTGATGCTGATATAGAAGCTTTTGTAACAAAACAACTATTGAAAGGATTTCCAATAGACTTGGGTGTTATAGGAGATGGATGTACTGCTTTTACTGTAAAAAGCGAAAGTGGGGATATTCTATTTGGAAGAAATTTTGACTTTCTATATGCTCCATCTTTACAGGTCTATACGGCACCAGAACATGGTTATGCTTCCGTTTCTACTGTCAATCTTGCTTTTGCAGGATATTCAAAAGACAATTTGCCAGATGGAACAATCTTTAATCGTTTCTTGACATTGGCTGCGCCTTTTCTTCCTTTTGATGGGATGAATGAAAAAGGTCTTGCGATTGCTCTGCTTGCAGTACCAGAAGCACAGGCACCTTATGATTCTAGCAAAATTACTTTAAATACCACTACCACAATTCGCCTTGTGCTTGACAAGGCTGCCACAGTAGAAGAAGCCATTGAATTATTAAAACAATACAATATCTATTTTTCTGGAGATATAGAGTGTCATTATTTAATTGCTGATGCAAGTGGTCATTCTGTTATTGTTGAGTATTTTGATCGAGAACTTCAAATAGTTGAGACAGACCAAGAATATCAAATTGCTTCTAATTTTATTGCCTATGATGGATTAAATATTGGAGAAGGATATACAGAATTTGAGCGCTATCACAAAGTTCAAAACACAATAGAAAGAAATGGATGTATCTTGGATAAGGATAAGGCAATGTTACTACTTGCTGATATTGGTGTTTTAGATGGTGATACAGATAAATTGCAATGGTCAGTTCTCTATAATCTCACAAGTGGAGCAGGGGAAATTTTTGCAAATAGGAAAACAAATCATATTATAAAATTTCAGTTAGATATAGACAAGTAGTGATTTTCTATTTCGTTTACTACATACCATAAATTTATATAATGGAAATTAGATAATTATGGTGAGATAATATCTATTTATTTTTTACTAGAATATATTGGAAAAGGATATGGCAAAGTCCTGTTTGACAAGGTAATAGAAGAATTGAAACTTCTTGGGTTTGAATTTGTTCTTTTATGAGTCCTTGAAAAGAATTATGGAGCAAGAAAATTTTATGAAAAATATGGATTTATTTTTCAAGGAGAATCTAGAAAAGACTGGATAGGAAGAAAAGAATTAAGAGAAGTGATGTATGAATATTAAATAATAAAATTAGAAAAATGGAGAGAAGAATATGAATAAAATGAATGATAGGTTCAAGAAGATATATACACAAGGTAAAATGGAAGGAATGCAAATATGGATAGATAGGAAAACGGGGGTTAATTATTTATTTCATTTTCAGGGGTATAGTGGGGGGTTTACTCCACTTTTGGATGAAGAAGGAAAGATAATTATTACACCTGAATCAGAAAGATAACTTGTTTCAAGTATTTGTATATGTTATAATATTTCGAACACATAATTGGGAATTTACATTAATAATTGAAAGAGAGGGATTAACAAGATGAGAATTGCAGTTACTTATGAAAATGGAGATATATTTCAGCATTTTGGACATACCAAACAGTTTAAGTTATATGATATTGAAGAAGGAAAAATTGTAAAAGAACAGATTGTTGATACAAATGGGCAAGGACATGGTGCCTTATCTGGTTTTCTTACAAATGCAGGAGTGGAAGCTCTTATTTGTGGTGGAATTGGAGGAGGAGCACAGGCAGCCTTGGCAGAGGTAGGGATTCAACTTTTTGGTGGTGTCACTGGAAGTGTACAAGAGGCGATAAATTCTTATTTAGAAGGAAATCTTGCATTTCATCCAAACGTACATTGTACTCATTCTGAACATGGACATTCTTGTGGAGAACATCAGTGTAAAGAAGATAAACATGGTTGTCATGGCAATGGACAATAAATCTCTAAAGATTTTGTCAGAAGAGAAAGGAGAGCGGTTGCTCCTTCTAATGTGAAAAGGGAATGAATTTCCGCAACCTAAGAAAAATATGAAAATTTTATTAATTGCTATTAATGCAAAGTATATTCATTCTAATCTTGCAGTATATAGTTTAAAAGCCTATGCAGGAGAATATAAAGAGCATATTTGTCTTGCAGAATATACAATTAATAATAGAACAGAATATATTTTGCAGGAAATTTATAAACAGAAAGCAGATGTTCTTTGCTTTTCTTGCTATATTTGGAATTTTCGGTATGTACAAGAATTGATAATAGAACTTCATAAATTACTGCCAGAAGTTCCTATTTGGGTAGGCGGACCAGAAGTTTCCTATGAATCAGAGAAACTTTTGTATAAATATCCAATGATTACTGGAGTTATGATAGGAGAGGGCGAAAAGACCTTTCTGGAGTTGTGCAAATATTATTTGGGGAAAGCAGGTATTTTAGAAAACCTTTCTAATCTATCCATAGAACAGATACCAGGATTGATGATTAGAAATGAAACAGGAGAATTAATCAGAACAATAAAAAGGGAGCCTCTATGCATGGATGAGCTTCCCTTTTGTTATAAAGATATAGAAAATTTTAGAAATAGGATTATTTATTATGAAACAAGTAGAGGATGTCCATTTTCTTGTAGTTACTGCCTTTCTTCTATAGACAAAGGATTAAGATTCCGATCTTTTTCACTAGTGAAAAAAGAACTTCAATTTTTTTTAAATCATCAGGTTGCTCAGGTAAAATTTGTGGATAGAACGTTTAATTGTAATCATAAACATGCAATGGAAATTTGGCAGTATCTAAAAGAACATGACAATGGAATTACTAATTTTCATTTTGAGATTTCTGCTGATTTGTTGACAGAAGAAGAATTAAAATTGATGGAGACTATGCGACCAGGTTTGATTCAATTGGAAATCGGTGTACAATCTACTTATGAACCTACTCTGCAAGAGATTCATCGCTCCATGAATCTGTCGCGATTGGAATCTGTAGTTCATTGTGTGCAACAAGCAGGAAATATTCACCAGCATCTCGATTTAATTGCAGGGCTTCCGTTGGAAGATTTTTCAACTTTTGCAGATTCTTTTTGTCAGGTATATCAATGGAAACCAGAGCAGCTACAGCTTGGATTTTTGAAAGTGTTAAAAGGTTCTTATCTGTATGAGCATCAAGAGGAATATGGATTGCTTTATCAAGAATATCCTCCTTATGAAGTTATGGCTACAAATTGGATTTCTTATCAAGAAATGCTACAGATTAAATTAGTAGAAGAAATGTTAGAAGTATACTATAATAGTGGACAATTTGAAATGACCATGAAAATTTTAGAGCTTACAACAAAACATCCATTTTATTTGTTTTTAGAATTGGGA
The DNA here is from genome assembly GCA_910586005.1 of uncultured Lachnospiraceae bacterium. Lineage (GTDB taxonomy): Bacteria > Bacillota > Clostridia > Lachnospirales > Lachnospiraceae > Petralouisia. The sequence continues at coordinate 14,171 of CAJUHG010000032.1, forward strand.
AAATTTTATGAAGACCAAGGATTTCTTGCAATGAATCATTCTCGTATTAGAAGATGTGAGATTTTATTGGATTTTGTAAAAAAGAAGGATAAGGAGCATTTAGAACTTTATAAGGAAACGTTGACATTTGACTTATATTACAGAGAAAATATGAAAACTCGTCCCTATTGGGCTCCTGATTTAGCAGAATTTAAGGAAATAACGAGAAGGTATTGTAAAAATGGAAGAATGTCTCATGTAGAACCATTTTGGTATAATATGAAAGCTATAGAGAAGGAAAAAACACTAGTGGCTTATCCAGAAAAAGAACGAGAAAGGCAGTTTTGGAAGTTTTCTTATGAAGAGAAAAATCCTTTGACAAAACAAGCAAAAGTTGAAAAGTTAGAAAAGGAAAGAAGATGAAAAAGAGAACAAAAGAGATTTTGGCCAGATTAGATGAAGCTTATGGAAAAGAATATCGCTGTTATTTAAACCATGCTAATGCATGGCAGCTTTTGATTGCAGTGATTATGAGTGCACAATGCACAGATGCAAGAGTGAATATTGTAACTAAGGATTTATTTCAAAAATATGATACTCTAGAAAAATTTGCAGAAGCAAAGATTGAAGAATTAGAACAAGATATCCATTCCATTGGTTTTTATCATAACAAAGCGAAAAATATTATTTCTTGTGCAAGAAAATTGTTAGAAGAATTTAATGGTGAGGTACCTAGAAAATTAGAAGAATTAATTTTACTTCCAGGAGTAGGAAGAAAAACAGCAAATGTAATAAGAGGAAATATTTATAATGAACCAAGTGTAGTGGTAGATACCCATGTAAAGCGAATATCAAAACGTCTTGGCTTAACAAAAGAAGAAGATCCAAAAAAAATTGAATTTGATTTGATGAAAGTTTTACCCAAAGATCATTGGATTTTGTATAATATTCAAATTATTACATTAGGAAGAAGTATTTGTACTGCTAGAAATCCTAAGTGTAGGGAATGTTTTTTAAGTGATTTATGTAAGGCGGATTGTAAAAAGTAAGAGTTCTAGAAATCATGCCTTGTTATTCTTGCAGTGATCATATATATTTGTAAATGGAGAGGGAAATGAAATGCTGAGTTCTTATGTGGTAGTGGATTTGGAAATGACAGGATTGAGGGCAAAAACAGATAGAATTTTAGAGATAGGAGCTGTAAAGGTAAAAAATAACTATATAGTTGAGCGTTTTCATAAACTAGTAAATCCAAAAATGGATATTCCCCCAAAAGTTATAGAATTGACGGGCATTACAAATGAAATGGTGCAAAAGGGTTGTGATTCAGGACAAGCAGTAGAAGGATTTTTAGAATTCTCTGCTGCTCTTCCTCTGATTGGACATAATCTGATATTTGACTATAGTTTTATCAAGCAATATGCCATAAATCATGAAATTGTAGTTGAAAAGGAAGGGGTAGATACACTAAAATTAGCCAGAAAATTTCTACCAGAATTAGAAAAAAAAACATTAGACTACTTGTGCAATTATTTCCAAATACAGCGAAAACAGAACCACCGAGCCTTAGAAGATGCGGAAGCTACTAATAGATTATTTCAATATCTTAAAGGAAAATTTGAATTGCAAGAACCCAGTGCATTTTACCCTAAACCTTTGCAATATAAGGCAAAAAAACAAGGACCAGCATCCATTAGACAAAAAAAGTACTTGAAGGAACTTGCTGATTATCATAAAATAGAGTTGAAAATTGATACAGGTAGCCTGACAAAGAATGAGGCATCTAGAATAACAGATAATATCTTAGGAAAATATGGAAAAATGCCAAGATAATGGGTTTATATTAAAAAAATAAAATGTAGAATAACAGATAATACATTGAGAAAATTTTGAAATAATGGATTTGCATATAAGAAGAGCGATTCAATCATTTACTTTAGAAAATAGGTGTCTAAAGTAAATGACCGAGGTGCAGATTTGGTTTTGTCAGTCAAGCTGTTCCACACCTTCCATAACCAGTAGGATAGACTTTTTCTTATAGGTTTTCTAACATATTGAGAATAGGTTCTTTCATAAGAGAGTTTAGTTGGGAGGCGCTAGATTTTAAGGGTTGAATTTTGTCAATTTCTCCTTCTTGCTGATATAAGTCAACAAGAAGTTTGTAGGTGGCTTTGATATCACTTCCTATAGAAACAGAAAAAGCAAGCACCATAATAGCCTCTTTGGGATGAGAGAGTTCTGCTAATCTTTGTCCCCAAGAATTTAAGGTTCGTACAAGAAGGGTAAAGTTCTGATCATATTGGGTAAGAAGTGGAAGATTCGCAGCTCCATAACTTAACTTTAAGTCCGTGTTGCTGATGCCAGTTAAATTTAAAATTTTTTCTTCTTTTAATTTTAAAACCTGTTCTTCACATTGTTTTAGAAAGTCATCAGAAAATAAGGCAAAGGGCAAGGTAACACCAGTAAAATCCACATAATTTAAATTGGAGATATCTTTCTTTCTAGTAGCGTTTGCAGCATTCTCACGTTCCCAAAAAATTCGTTCTGTATCTTTGTGATTTTTTTCTGCTCTCATGCGTTTATAAGAGACAACAGCTAAGAAAATTAATGTACATCCAAGAAAAAAAGGAAATTTCATAAAACATCAGAGTCCTTTCTTTATAGTTTAGTTGAAGTAGATAGTTATAAATTATTTTATCACTTATATATAATCTTATTGTTATAGTAGGAAGTAAAAACTTTCTAATTATATAGCTAAAAATAAGGTTAAAATGAAAAACACAATAAATTTGGAGGTGAATCTTATGATAAATTTTAATAATCCTAAAACCAAAAAAACCTTTGCAGCAGTAATTGCTTTGATTTTAGTAGTATCTATGGTAGTATCTTTATTTCTTTCTGCATTTGCATAGGTAATCTCATTCCCTGTTCATAATATACAGAAAGAGGCCAATTATGTCAATGAAATTCGTGGTTTCGTATCTTGAAAATTTGTATTTTTATGATAGAATCTAGGTAGACACAGAATAAACAAAGCATAATAGTAGGAGAATAGATACTATGAAGAAAAATTGGAAAAAATATCTTTCGGTTGCAGGTATAGTTGCAGTATTAGCAGTGGCTGCTATCGTTGTAGTTCCAGTGAATGCAGAGACAAGTGAGTCAGATAAGATTCCTCAACGTGTATATTTTGGTGATATATCTGTTGGAGGAATGACACAGGAAGAAGCAAAGGCAACTGTTGAGGAACATATAAAGGGATTACAGAATCAGAATCTTACCATTCAAGCTGGTAAAAATTCTGTTCAAGTACCTGTATCTCAGTTGGGAGTTTCTTGGAGCAATACTGAGATCCTTACAGAAGCGGCTGGACTTGGAAAAAGTGGCAATTTGATTGCTCGATACAAGGCAATGAAAGATTTAGAAAATGAAGACAAAGTATATGAACTTGCATATAAAGTGGATAGCCAGAAAATTGCAAAGGTGTTAGAGGAGCATGCAGAGACTTTAAATACAGAGGCAGTAGATGGAGGATTGACAAGAGAGAATGGGGGATTTACCGTTGTTCCAGGAAGTCAAGGAGTTTCTGTTAATGTGGAAGAATCTGTTAAAGTTTTAGAAAAGTATTTTTCTCAGGAATGGGAAGGAAATGCTGGAACTGTACAAATTGTAGCAGATGTTGTAGAGCCAAAAGGTTCAGAAGAAGAACTTGGAAAAGTAAAAGATTTATTGGGAAGTTTTAATACTTCCTATGCAAGTTCTGGTTCAGGGCGTTCTAAAAATGTAGAAAATGGAGCTGCAAAAATTAATGGTTCTGTGGTCTATCCAGGAGAAGGTTTTTCTGTTTATGAAGCAGTAAGTCCTTTTGAGCCTGAAAATGGTTATGAGCTTGCTGGTTCTTATGAAAATGGAACTACAGTAGAGACTTATGGTGGAGGTATCTGTCAAGTATCTACTACTTTGTATAATGCAGTAATTCGTGCAGAATTGGAAGTTACAGAACGTTTTAATCATTCTATGATTGTAGGTTATGTGGATAAATCTGCAGATGCGGCAATTGCAGGAACTTATAAGGATTTAAAATTTGTTAATAATACAAAAGCTCCAATTTATATTGAAGGTTATACATCAGGAAGATCTATTTATTTTAACATATTTGGACAAGAGACAAGACCAGATAACCGTGAAGTTAGCTTTGTTAGCGAGACATTATCTACAACTAATCCAGGAGTTCAATATTCAGCATCTTCAAGCCATTCTATTGGTTATATGTCACAGACCCAATCTTCACACACTGGTTATACAGCTCAGTTATGGAAGGTAGTGACTGTAGATGGTGTAGAGGAAAGTAGAGAGATATTTAATAAAAGTTCCTATAAAGCATCTCCAAGAATTGTTGTGGTTGGGACAGCTTCTGGTAATCCAGATGCTGTGAATGCTATCAATGCAGCGGTAGGTAGTCAGGATGAGGGAGCTATTCATGCCGCTATTGCTCAGTGGAATGATGCAGCAATTGCAGCACGGGCCCAAGCAGAGGCGGAGGCAGCAGCAGCGGCTCAGGCAGCAGCAGATGCTGCAGCGGCTCAACAACCACAGCAGCCACCAGAACAGCCACAACAACCACCACAAGAATCAGAACCTGGAAATGATGGTAATCCAGAAGCCAATGGAGAAGATACTACTGATAAAGATAATGGCGGTAATGATGATGCTGGTAAAGATAATGGCGACCAAGAAGATGGGAATAAAGATAACAATGATGACAATGCAGACGATAATGGGAATAATAAAGATTCAGCAGAAGATGGCTGAGGGGTTGCATTTGTTTATGGGGAACCAAATTTAAGATTAACATTAGGGAAGGCTGTTTCAGTAGTGAGACAGCCTTGTGTTGTTGAATAGGAAAGACATACAGCCTATGAAATGGGAGATTTACAAAAGGTTGTTAAATAAAAAATATATACATAAAATAAATAGACCTAGTAATTTATTGATAAGATGCTAGGAAAAGGAGTGTAGAAAATGAAGATAGGAAAAGTTCCAGAAAATATATTGAAACGTTCTATATTAAAACAGATTCATACTAAGCGAGAGGAAGTTTTACTTGGTGCAAATGTTGGAGAAGATTGTGCAGCAGTAAAATTAGCGGAAGATGAAATATTTGTAATTTCTACAGATCCTATTACTGGAACTGCAACTGATATAGGAAATCTTGCCATACACATAACTATGAATGATTTAGCTTCGTCAGGAGCAGAGCCTATAGGTGTTATGTTGACAATTTTGCTTCCAGTGGAAACGAAAGAAACTGATTTAAAAAAAATTATGGAGCAGATGGAAACTGCCTGTGCTCAGGTAAAAGTTCAGATTATGGGAGGTCATACAGAAGTTACCAGAGCAGTAAATCAACCCTTGATTAATGTGTGTGGCGTTGGAAAAGTGAAAAGGGGAAAGTTGATATCAACTGCTGGAGCACAACCAAAAGATGATATCTTAGTAAGTAAATGGATTGGCCTAGAGGGAACCTCTATTATTGCAAAAGAAAAAGAGCAAGAATTGTTATTGCGTTATCCTAGTGAGCTTATCAAGGAGGCCCAGAAATTTGACAGATATTTATCTGTACTGCCAGAGGCTGCTATCGCCGTGAAGTCCGGCGTTAGTGCAATGCATGATGTGACAGAGGGAGGGATTTTTGGTGCACTTTGGGAATTAGCAGAAAGCTCTGGTGTCGGACTGGAAATAGATTTGAAAAAAATACCTGTAAAACAGGAAACAATTGAAATTTGTGAATACTTTAATATTAATCCATATGAATTGATTTCTAGTGGTTGTATGCTTATGGCATCCTCAGATGGAAACCTGTTGGTACGTGAGTTAGAAAAAGTAGGAATCCATGCAGTTGTGATTGGTAAGGCATTAAAAGGAAAGGATCGAATCTTATTAAATGAAGAGGAGAAGAGATTTTTAGAGCCACCTAAGACAGATGAATTATATCAAGTATTATAGGCCAGATATCAGATAGGAGAATAAAATGAGAGAAAAAATTTTAGCATTTATAGAAAAGAATAGCAGAGTAGATTTAAAAGAATTAGCAATTATGTTAGGAGTAGAAGAAATAGCTGTGGCAAATGAAATGGCAGCTATGGAAGAAGAGAGAATTATTTGTGGTTATCATACATTGATTGATTGGGAAAAGACAAGTATTGAAAAAGTAAATGCATTGATTGAGGTTCGAGTTACTCCACAGAGAGGAAGAGGATTTGACAGTGTGGCAGAGCGTGTATATAACTATCCAGAAGTAAATGCAGTATATTTAATTTCTGGTGGTTATGATTTGTTAGTCACATTGGAAGGAAAGACATTACGTGAAGTGGCACAGTTTGTTTCTGATAGATTATCAACGTTGGATTCTGTTTTAAGTACCAAGACAAACTTTATTTTAAAGAAATACAAAGATCATGGAACAATCATTGCAAAACCCTTAGAAGATGAAAGGATGTTGGTGAGCTTATGAGAAATCCATTATCAAATCGTATTGTAAATATTCCTTTTTCTGGTATAAGAAAATTTTTTGACATTGCAGCCGAGATGACAGATGTAATTTCTCTTGGTGTAGGAGAACCAGATTTTGATACCCCTTGGCATGTTCGTGATGAGGGAATTTATTCTTTGGAAAAAGGAAGGACTGCTTATACTTCCAATGCTGGATTAAAAGAATTGAAAATGGAAATTGCAAAATACCTAGAGCGAAAGTTTCAAGTATTTTATAATTATGATACAGAAATGATGATTACTGTTGGCGGAAGTGAAGCAATTGATATTGCAATGCGCGCTATGCTTGACCCAGGGGATGAAGTTTTGATCCCACAGCCAAGTTATGTTTCTTATGAACCATGTGCCGTTTTGGCAAATGGAATACCTGTTATTATCAATTTAAAAGAAGAAAATGAATTTCGTTTGACAGCACAAGAATTAGAAGAAGCTATCACTCCAAAGACAAAGCTCTTAGTATTGCCTTTTCCTAATAATCCTACAGGTGCTATTATGGAGAAAAAAGATTTAGAAGCAATTGCAGAAATAGTTAAGAAATATGATATTTTTGTATTAAGTGATGAGATTTATGCAGAACTTACATATCTAGAGGGGCAAGAGCATGTGACAATTGCCTCCCTTCCAGGAATGCGGGAACGCACAATTTTGATCAATGGATTTTCTAAAGCGTATGCTATGACAGGATGGCGTCTGGGGTATGCCTGTGCTCCCAAAATAATTTTAGAGCAAATGTTAAAAATTCATCAATATGCCATTATGTGTGCTCCTACTACTAGTCAATATGCAGCTGTAGAAGCAGTGCGCAATGGAGATAAAGATGTGATAGAAATGAGAGAAGAATATAATCGCCGCCGCCGCTATATGATGCATCGTTATCAGGAAATGGGGTTGCAATGTTTTGAACCTTTTGGTGCTTTTTATACATTTCCAAGTATTCAAAAATTTAACATGACTTCCGATGAATTTGCCACTAAAATGCTCCAAGAAGAAAAAGTGGTAGTGGTTCCTGGAACAGCATTTGGAACATGTGGAGAGGGATTTTTGCGGATTTCCTATGCATATTCTCTAGAAAGTTTAAAGGAGGCTTTAGATAGAATGGAACGATTTATTCAGAAATTAGATTTTAAATAGATGAAGCACAATAGAACCATTAATTTGGAAATTAGATTTTAAGTAGAATAGAGGAATGCAAAATGGCAAACTTGAACATTGTACTTTATGAACCAGAAATTCCAGCCAATACAGGAAATATTGGGCGAACCTGTGTGGCAACTGGGACAAAGCTGCATTTAATTGAGCCTTTGGGTTTTCAGCTCAATGAAAAGGCAATTAAACGTGCAGGAATGGACTATTGGAAAAATTTGGAGGTATCGCGCTATATGGATTGGAACGATTTTTTAAAAAAGAACCCAAAAGCTAGTATCTATATGGCAACTACAAAAGGTCGTAAAGTATATACAGAAGTTCATTATGAGGCAGATTGTTATATTATGTTTGGAAAGGAAAGCGCAGGAATTCCAGAAGAAATTTTAAAAGAGTATCCAGAAAATTGTGTGAGAATTCCTATGATAGGGGAAACACGTTCTCTAAATCTTTCTAATTCTGTTGCCATTGTTTTATATGAGGCATTGAGACAGAATCAATTTGATCATATGAAGTTAGAAGGACAACTTCATCGATTAAACTGGGAGGAGTAATATGAATTTTATTGATGCCAAAAAATTGGTGTATGAATATATTAGGCGTGATGAAGAGGGGAATGTGGAGGGGATTCTAACTGCGTTAGATGCTGTAGATTTGGAGGTGAAACAGGGAGAATTTATAGCAATTTTAGGGCATAATGGTTCTGGAAAATCTACACTTGCAAAACATCTAAATGTATTATTACGAGCAAGTGAAGGGACTTTGTGGGTAGATGGAAAAGATACTTTAGATGAAAGCAATTTATGGGATATTCGTCAAAATTCGGGAATGGTTTTTCAAAATCCAGATAATCAAATTATTGCTAGTGTGGTAGAAGAAGATGTGGCCTTTGGTCCAGAGAATATTGGAGTTCCAACAGATGAAATTTGGAAACGGGTAGAGAAAAGTCTACAATCTGTAGGAATGTTACAATATAGAGCACATTCACCTAATAAACTTTCAGGGGGACAAAAACAGCGTGTTGCTATTGCTGGAGTAATGGCTATGGAGCCAAAATGTATTGTGTTAGATGAACCTACTGCTATGTTAGATCCAAATGGAAGAAAGGAAGTATTAAGTGCTATAGAGCAACTAAATCAGAAAAAAGGGGTAACAGTTATTTTAATTACACATTATATGGAGGAAGTTGTCCATGCACATAAGGTATATGTAATGGATCATGGAAAAGTAGTGATGCAAGGAACCCCTCGTGAAATATTTTCTCAAGTGGAAACTTTAAAATCTTATCGCTTGGATGTGCCTCAAATTACTCTTTTAGCATATGAATTAGGGAAAGCTGGTTTAAATATACCAAAGGGGATTCTTACAAGGCAAGAGTTAGCGGAGGCATTATGTCAATTATATTAGATAAAATTAACTATATTTATAGTGAGAAAACTGCATATGAAAGACAAGCTCTACAACAAGTTAGTTTAAAAATTGAAGATGGTGAATTTATAGGAATTATTGGGCATACTGGTTCTGGAAAATCTACTTTAATTCAGCATTTAAATGGATTGTTGCAACCAACCTCAGGCAGTATTTATTATAATGGACAAGATATCTATGATGAGGATTATAATAAAAAAGAGCTGCGCAGTAAGGTGGGATTAGTCTTTCAATATCCAGAACACCAATTGTTTGAGACAACGATTTTTGCAGATGTATGTTTTGGACCGCGAAATCAAGGACTTTCTAAAAAAGAAGCAGAGTTGCGTGCATTTAGTGCATTGCGCAGTGTAGGATTATCAGAGGAATATTGGTACCAATCACCTTTTGAATTGTCTGGCGGACAGAAACGACGTGTTGCTATTGCAGGTGTTCTTGCTATGAAACCAGAAGTATTAGTGTTAGATGAACCTACTGCTGGGTTAGATCCCAAAGGTAGAGATGAAATTCTAGAGCAGATAGCACAAATGCATCAGAAATTGAATATGACTATTATTTTGGTATCTCACAGTATGGAAGATGTGGCAAAATATGTAAATAGAATTATTGTGATGAATCAAGGGAGCATTATGTTGGAGGGAACACCCAAAGAAGTATTTCAACATTATCAAGAATTAGAGGCAGTAGGGTTAGCAGCTCCTCAAGTTACTTATTTGATGCAAGAGCTTTTTGGTATGGGAATACCTGTAGATAGAAAGGCTTCTACTTTGGAAGAAGCAAAAGCTTCTATCCTACAAGTATTTGCAAATAGAGAATAACTAGGAAGAAAAAAAGTATTTGCGAATTAATCATACAAGAATATGTGCAGTATTCTTGCAGTAAGACACATATCATACAAAAGAAAGTGTTTACTATATTGATATTAAGGAAAAAAAGTGAGTAAAGTAGGAAATGTTATGTTGAGAGATATTACAATTGGACAATATTATCCTTCAAATTCTATTGTGCATCAGCTCGACCCAAGAGTAAAGTTGATGACAACCTTGGTATATATCTTGTCATTGTTTATTTTTCGTAATCTAGCAAGTTTTGTGGTAATTACAATAGTTCTATTTGCGATGATTAAACTATCCAAGGTGCCTTTTGGTTATATAATCAGAGGATTAAAAGCAATTTTAATAATTTTAATCATTACTGCAATTTTTAATTTGTTTTTAACACCAGGAAAACCTCTTGTGGAGTTTTGGATATTTAAAATAACACAAGAAGGCTTAAAAAATGCAGGTTTTATGACAGTACGTTTAACATATTTAATTTTAGGCAGTTCTATATTGACATTAACTACAACACCAAATCAGCTAACGGATGGTATGGAAAAGGCATTGCGACCATTAAATAAAATTCATGTTCCTGTACATGAAATTTCTATGATAATGTCAATAGCTCTTAGATTTATTCCTATTTTAGTGGAAGAGACAGATAAAATCATGAAAGCACAGATTGCTCGAGGTGCAGATTTTGAAAGTGGAAACTTAATAAAAAAAGCAAAAGCTATGATTCCTCTTTTGGTTCCTTTATTTATTTCTGCATTTCGACGTGCTAATGATCTTGCTCTTGCAATGGAAGCTAGATGTTATAAAGGTGGTGAGGGAAGAACAAAAATGAAACCTTTAAAATATAAAAAAAGAGATGCTATTACTTATGTAGTAATTGCAGGATATTTTATAGGAATTATTGCATTGGGAAGGATATAAGTGTTAGGAATTTATAGGAAATTTAAAAAGAACTGAAGTGAAAAAAAGAATTGGGAGGGTTCATTGAAAAGAATAAAACTTGTAGTAGCTTATGATGGGACAAATTATTGTGGGTGGCAAATACAACCTAGTGGAATTACCATAGAGGAGGTATTAAATCATGCATTGACAAAAATTCTTGGTGAAAAGATACGAGTGATAGGGGCTAGTCGAACAGATTCTGGTGTGCATTCATTGGGAAATGTAGCAGTATTTGATACAAATACTAGAATTCCACCTGATAAAATTTGTTATGCACTCAATCAAAAACTCCCAGAAGATATTGTGGTGCAAAGTTCTTGTGAAGTATCACAAGATTTTCATCCCCGCCATTGTTACAGTGAAAAAACTTATGAATATAAAATATTAAACCGAAAAATGCCAATGCCAACTTTGTGTAGATATACTTATTTTTATTATAGAAATTTAGATATCAAAAAAATGCAAAAAGCAGCAGAATATATAGTAGGAAGGCATGATTTCAAAAGTTTTTGTTCTGTTAAAACTAGTGTTGAAGATACTGTGCGAGAAGTTTTATCTTGTACAGTTACAAAATCTATGGAAGATATTATTACAATAAGAATAACTGGAACAGGCTTTTTATATAATATGGTAAGAATTATTGCAGGGACATTAATTTCGGTGGGAGTAGGAGAACTTGAACCAGATTCTATACCTGAAATTTTAAAAAGAAGAGAACGAAGTGCAGCAGGAGCTACAGCACCTGCAAAGGGTTTGACTATGATAGGAATAACATATAAAGAATAAAAATTGGAGTACAGAATATTGTAGTTTAGATAATTGTAACAATTGATTACAAGTGAGAAGATAAAACAGTAGTTTTGCTTTACCTAAGAATTTATGCTACAGAGAAAGGAGAATTATAAATGTTAAAAAAAATAAGTACAATGAAAATAAAGGATAAACTTCAATATGGATATAGTTTAGTAATTGGTTTAATGGTTGTAATTACAATCTGTGCGATAATAGGATTAATTCTTGTACAGGGAAAAATGAATTCTTATATTAAAGGAGCACAAGCAGCTAATTCTGCAGTAAAAGTATGTAGAATTGAATGTAACATTGCTGCAAGAAATATTAGAGAGATGGCTTTAAATGATGATAAGAATATGTATTCAGAATATAAACAGATTGTTCAGACGAGCATGGCATCTATTGAAACAGCACTAAAAGATTTGAAAAATGCTGATGTGATACATTCAGAATTGAATCAACGATATGAAGATGCACTTTATAATTGGATGAATATTGGAAATAGTATTGTTGAGGAATTGGAAGCTGGAGATAAGAAAGAAGGAACCAAATTAATTTTAGAGAAATGTGCTCCAACATTACAAGAAGCTGTTGGAATTTCAAAGGAAATCGACGAAGCAACAAATTTATTGAAGGATATGGCCAGCAAAGTAGCAATTCAAACAATTATTTTTGTAATTGTTCTTATGATTGTGATATTAGGTCTTGCCATTTATACTGCTGTAAAGGTTGGAAGAAGAATTGTTGACAGTATTGTAATGCCTTTAAGAGAAATTGAAGAAGCAGCAGTTGAATTGTCACAAGGAAACCTTCATACAGAAATTACATATGAAAATGAAGATGAAATTGGAAAATTATCTTATGCCTTAAGAAGTTCTATAGAGACACTTTGGTCTTATGTAGAGGATATAGATAGAACTATGAAGGAATTTTCACAGGGGAATTTTGATGTGGGAACCAATGTAGAATATCAGGGAGATTTTGTTGGAATTGAAAAGTCATTTAGAAATTTTGAAAAAAATATGTCAGAGATGGTAAAAAGTGTGCAGTCTGTAGCAAACCAAGTAACAAAAGCATCTGAGCGAATTGCAGGAAATTCTACAGAACTTGCAGAAGGAGCTGCTGAGCAGGCAGGTGTTACACAAGAACTTTTTGCTATGATTGAAAATATTTCTGAACAGATTGAACAAAATGCAAGGGAAGCTATAGATATCAGTGAGGAAGTACAAAAGGTAGGCGTGGAAATTGACTATAGTAATAGAAAGATGCAAGAGATGGTAGAATCTATGAATCATATTAGTGAATCATCCAATCAAATCAGTAAAATTATTGCCACTATTAATGAAATTGCAACACAGACAAATTTACTAGCATTGAATGCTTCTATTGAGGCGGCACGTGCAGGAGAAGCAGGTAGGGGATTTGCAGTGGTTGCAGATCAGGTATCTCTTCTTGCAGCCCAAAGTGCAGAAGCAGCAACAGAATCCACCTCTTTAATTGAGGAATCTGTACGTGCTGTGAAAAGTGGAACAGTGATTGCCAATGAGACTGCAGAACAATTAGTAAATGTAGTAAATGGATCTAAAGAAATTACAAACAAAGTAAATCTGATTGCAGAGGCATGTAAAGAGCAAGCAAATGCAGTGATACAAATTAATAATGGTGTAGATCAAATTAATTCTGTGATACAGACAAATACTTCTACTTCAGAGGAATGTGCTAATTCTAGTCAAGAAATGACAGAACAAGCGGAATCTCTAAGAGGAATGATCCGTCAATTTAAAGTAGGAAAATTTTAGAATAGGAAAAATTAGAGTAGAAAATTTAAAGATAAAATATCATAGAATAAGTTATGATTTCTTGGAAAATGAAAGAATAAGTAATTGACATCTTTTGAACTTTGTAATATAATGGGCGAGTATGGCGAGTTAGAAATGCGAGCCTTGCTCCGGCGAAGCGTTTTTACTTTGATGTACAAAGAAAAATGTAAATGGTGTGAAAATGATAGATTGGATGGATTCTTTTATTATGGAAAGTCATATAAGACACTTATTTTTATCAGTGCTATTTTATATGGAAAAATGGTCAGAAGATATGAAAAGTCATATAGGACATCCATTTTTATCAGTGCTATTTTATAGTAAATTTGGACGGCATCTAAATATCAGAGTAACATTGTAAAATTCAAGGAGGTAACATTTGATGAAAACTTTTATGGCCAGTCCGGCAACAATTGAGAGAAAATGGTATGTAGTTGATGCTCAGGGAAAGACTTTAGGACGTTTAGCATCAGAAATAGCAAAAGTATTAAGAGGAAAAAATAAGCCAATTTATACTCCACATATTGATACTGGTGACTATGTAATCGTTGTCAATGCAGATAAAGTAAAAGTAACTGGTAAGAAATTAGCTCAGAAGATTTATTATCATCACTCTGAATATGTAGGTGGAATGAAAGAAACTACATTAAAAGAGATGTTAGCAAATAAACCAGAACGAGTAGTTGAGCTTGCAGTAAAGGGAATGCTTCCTAAGGGACCTTTAGGAAGACAAATGTATAAGAAATTATTTGTATATGCAGGACCAGAACACAAGCATGAAGCTCAGAAACCAGAAGCTTTATCATTTTAATCAGGAGGTAAAAAGAGATGGCTGATGCAAGATACTATGGAACAGGAAGAAGAAAGAAATCTATTGCCAGGGTATATTTGGTGCCAGGAACTGGTAAAGTTACTATTAATAAAAGAGATATAGATGATTATTTAGGAATGGAAACTTTGAAGGTTATTGTTCGCCAGCCATTAGTGGCAACAGATACTCTTGATAAGTTTGATGTTCGTGTAAATGTAAAAGGTGGCGGGTATACAGGACAGGCTGGTGCCATCAGACATGGTATTGCTAGAGCATTATTACAGGCAGATGTTGATTATAGAAAAGTATTGAAAAAGGCTGGTTATTTAACACGTGACCCAAGAATGAAAGAAAGAAAGAAATATGGTCTCAAAGCTGCACGTCGTGCTCCACAGTTCTCAAAGAGATAATTGTATTTCAATTTCAAAGAGCCTTAAAAACTCCCGAAAGTTTATTATTTTTGGGGGTTTTTTCTTTTTTAATATTCCATAATTTTCAAAGAATATCAACATAGATCATATTATGGCAATCATTTAAGAGAACTAAGAAAAACTTTTATAGACAATTACTAAAATAATTTTGAAACCTTTTTCCCTGTACGTGTATCTAATAAGTGTAAAAAACAAATAATCATTCGAATGATAAAATAGCTGTAAAGTTATGGAAAGGAGAAACATATGCAGATGCTTATTGAGAAAGCTGTTCAAGGGGATGTAGAGGCATTTTTGGAATTGATGGACAGAAATTCTCTAGCAATGTATAAAGTGGCACGTGCAATATTAAATAATGATAATGATGTGGCAGACGCTATTCAAAATACGATTCTAAGTTGCTTTGAAAAATTGCATACTTTGAAGAAACAAGAATATTTCAAAACATGGTTGATCCGCATTTTAATTAATGAGTGTAATGGTATTTTGCGACATTATCGGAAGGAAAATCTTCTAGGTGAAATACCAGAAACAATAAAACAAGATCAGTCGCTTGCAGAATTTGAATTTAAAGAAATGTTAAATCTGATAGATGAGAAATACCGTGTAGTTTTGGTTTGTTATTATTTGGAGGGATTTAAAATTCCAGAAATCGCAGAGCTTTTGGAAATAAATGAAAATACAGTAAAGACAAGACTTGCAAGAGCAAGAGAAAAGATTCGTGTTTTATATTTAAAAGAATAGCAGTCACAGATGTAAAAGGTAACAACAAAAAATAATTAGGGAGGGTTTCAGATGAAAGAACAAAATAAATTTTCACAATCTGATGATATACGATTGGATGATAATATTAAAAAAATACTAGATTCTACGTTTCCTCTTCCAGAAAAGGTGGAAAGTGCTAAAAAAGAAGCCTTTGAAAAAGTTCGTGTCATGGCGACAGAGAAAGAGAAACAAAATGATACAAGTACTCTGACAAAGGAGAGAAAGAGCCGAAAAAGTGATAAGAAGAGTATAAAGGCACTTTTTAAAGGCTTTATAGGAGTAGGAGTAGCAGTTGCAACTTTTTGCTGTATTTATATTGCAAATCCAGCAAATCCAGCATTTGCCGCACCCATTCCCATTGTAGGAAATATATTTGAAGAACTTGAGGGTTCTCTGAGATTTGCAGGGGATTATGCAAATTTAGCAGAACCAGTGCAAAAAGCTGGAACAGAAATTGAAAGTATAACAGTCAATGGAAATACAATCACTCTTTCAGAAGTATATTGTAATGAAACTGCACTCTATTTAAGCCTTATGATTCATTCTGAGGAAAAAATTCCAGAGACTCAGTTAGATCAGGATGGTAAGCCCATTATCTATATGAAGAATCTGGTAGATTTTGACTTTGATGAAGAGGAAAGTATTGATTGGGCAATTGGTGGAGATCCATATATAGATGGTAAGATGATAGATGAGAATACTTTTGCTGGAGTGCTCCGATATGATATGCGGCAGTATTTTTCAAATAAGGATATAGAGGTACCAGATAATTTTCAGGTAAAACTATCTGTTTCTCAAATTGCAGGATCAAGAGTAGAAGATATGAGTCCTGAAATGCCACAGGAATTAAGAGCGCAATATGAAACAGGCATGAAAGAGAATGGTCTTGGACTAACAGAAGAAGATTATGAGCAGTTTACAGAAGAACAAAAAAATATAGAACATCAGCTCTTTTCTGAGATGTGGAATGCTTATCATGAAATGTATCCTGAAACAACGCAGCTTATTAACAAATATCGAGATTGGTTAATGGATGGTCCTTGGGAGTTTGAATTTGATGTAACAAAGAACAATGAGGATGTAATTCGTAAGGATATTAATGATGTAGATGAAAATGGTCTTGGACTAATTTCTGTTACAAAAACTCCAATGGAGATTACCGTTGAAGTAGAACAAAATGCGGATTATTTTGTAACTATTCTTGATGCGGATGGAAATGAGATGGAGGAAGGTGGCTTCACAGGTTATACATGTACAGTAGCTGCCAATGGTCATGATACCTCAAAGATAGATGTTTATATTTGTGATTATATAGAATACATGGATGAACTAAAGGCATATCTGTGGTCAGAGGATTATGAGGAACTGGCAAAAGAAAAAAACTTTAAACAACTGCTAGATGAACGTTCTCTGTATCACAAAGAGATTATCTTTGATGAATAAGCTGAAAAATTCCTGTAAAAGAGAAATTGCCTGTATAAAAATAGGGATAAAAATACAAAAATAAAAACCACCCATTTGGATGGTGTTCCGTAAGGAAGTTGCCCTAAAGACCGAAATATTGTGATATG
>CAJUHG010000033.1:0-14267 GCA_910586005.1 uncultured Lachnospiraceae bacterium
TGCCCTAGAGGGTATACCTTATGATACGCCGCATGGCATAATGGGATGCCCTAGAAGGTATGAATGAAAAAAATAGCTAATTATCCATATAATAGTTTCATGCCATAATGGTTCATGGCATATTTTCTTATCTTTTCAGCGCGATCGCGCTGATTGATTGCTCGAAATAGAGCAATACTCTGAAAAAAACATTCTTTTGACAACTCATATTGTCCTAACTCTGCCAATGCACAGGCTTTATTACAAAGAAGCATGGGAAAAGTATGTAATTTCCCATATTCAATACAATAATCAATTCCTAATTGGCAGAGTGTCAGGGCATCTTTATATTTTCCTTCCTGTTCTAGCCAAGAAGATAGATTTTGTAATATCATTGGATATTTTACAGCCATTTCATCTCCATTTAGAGTATGTTTTTCTATATATTCTTTTAATTCAAACATCAATTGTAATCCATTCCACAATTTTCCAAGACTATGATATGTACAACCAATGTTATTTAATATTGTAATTTCATGAAAGGTTAAAAGTCTAGTTTTAATGTGTATTCCATCAAAATCTGGAATTGTCATATAAATAGTATCTAAAAGTTCCCCTAATATTAACTCTGTATTTTCTCCCTTATGTTTTTGAATCAGTATTTTGGAAAATCTTAAATATTGTTCTTCTATTTTCATTTGATAATTTTTATTAGAAGCATTTTCCATTTCCCTTTCCATACAATTGATTAGTTTCTCTGCTTGTTCAAAATCTCCCTTTGCTAAACAACGAGTTAATTTCTGTTCTGTTTCATACCAATTTTGTTCTTCCTGACTTAAATATATATTATAAATTCTATCATCCATTCCCAAGCGTTGCATAATTCCTTCTATTATCTTCTTTCCAGGTATTTGTAATCCATTTTCTATTCTAGATAAAGTGGATGCAGTACAAATTCCATAACACAATTCTTCTTGGGAATATTTTTGGCGCTCTCTGGCATCACGAATTAACTCGCCAATAGTATAATACGCCATATCAAACTACCTCTTTCTTATATTTGTCAAAGCAGATATTCACAATATTACAGGACACGATGTACCCGCAGGGTATAATATCCACTTCACTACTTACTCACAACCATTGAAACATTTTATTCTTTTTTTAGTATATACCTTAAAACTTTTTAATACAATAGGTGATTTGTTCTATTTAGAATAGAATTTTTATCTTCTCACTGATAAGACTTACACACTTTAGTATAATAAAATTTCACCTAAAACAAAGTGGGCAAATCCACATCAACTCCCCTTACAAGAATACAAACAATCATATATCTAGCCGTATTACAAATGCCTTTGTATAAATTCCAATTTCCTCTTGCTCTAGCAACAAACTACCACCATGCATAGAAATTACCTTTTGCGCAATACTTAAACCTAATCCACTTCCCTTTTTACTACTTCTTGATTCATCTCCCATAACAAAAGGGTCAAAGATATATTTCGCTGTTTCTTTTGGAATTAATGTACCATTGTCACAAATTCTAATCATAATTATTTCATCTTCTTGTTCTGCTTTTACTAACACTTTGGTTCCTGTTGGATTATGCCGAATCACATTATTTAAAAGATTTGAAATTACGCGCTGAAATTGGACTTTATCTATTTGCATCCAAATTTCTTCCTCTGGAATTTCAGGAAAAATTTCCATTCCATTTTCTTCAAAATCCATATATAAATTTGCAATGCATTCTCGCAATAATTCCCATACATCTTCCTTTGTTTTTTTTAATTGGAACCCCTCACTATCTAGCTTTACATATTCAAAAAGTAAATTGAGTAAATCACTAATTTGCATAGATTTTCTATATATAGTTTCTAAATATTCTTTTTGACGCTCTGTAATGCTACCTTTTATCTCCTGTTCCACATGATTGTCAGATCTTTTTAAAATTTCTATTTCATGATTTCTAACTTCTTTTCTAGTTTCTATTTTATAATTATTAGATTCTTGTATCATCTCTATTTCATGATTTTTAACTTCTTTTACCGTTTCTATTTTCTCTGTTTTATTATTTTTAGGTTCTGGAATTGTTTCCATTTCTTCTAAAAGTGCTTTTGCATATCCTGCTACTGCAGTCATTGGTGTTTTTAAATCATGGGCCACATCAGACAGTAGCAGATTTCTCCTTCTATTATATTCTTCTCTTTGTTCCTGCTCTTGTTCTTCTAACTTTCTAATTTGTATCTCTATCATTCTGCTAAATGCTATAGCAGCTATTATATAGGGAAGTATTAAAGTAATAATAATTAAAATGGTAAGAGCTACCATTCCCAATAAATAAAATCTCATTTCTCTTCTAGACATATACTGTGTTTGATTCATAATTTGTCCAGAAAGACCATTCCCTGCTAATTGCTCTGATATTCTTTGAATTCCAATTCCTACAATATCTGGAAAATAACTACAAATCCCCATAATAGCTAGGTAAATAACGCCTCTTAACAGCAATGTAATTGTCTGTTCACTTTCTAAATCCATCATAAAAAAATTGATGTGTAATGTATGTTCCATCCAAGGATACACCACTTTATCATAGAGTATATTCAATAATTTTTCGCTAAAAGCAACAAATATCATTATTATGAAAAAACGCTGAACCAAAAACCATTTCCATGCTGTATGTTTCATTTCTAATCTTTCTCCATACGATATCCTAATCCACGAATTGTTTTAATATAGGTACCATTATCTTCTGAAAGTTTTGCGCGTAGGCGACTAATACAAACCATAATATTATTATCTGCAATTGCATATTCTTCTCCCCAAACGTTTTCATACACTTGTTGTTTTGTATATACTTTCCCTGGATGTTCCATAAAAAGTCGCAATAATTTATATTCTACAGATGTCAATTCAATGGGAACTTCTGCCTTATATACAATACAAGCTTCTGTATCTAATCTTAAATCTTTTACTTTAAGTTGTTTTAAATCTTTACTTTTTGCCCCCAAAGAATAAAATCTGCGAATATTAGAATTAATTCTTGCCATTACTTCCATAGGATTAAAGGGCTTTGCTAAATAATCATCTGCCCCCAAATCTAATCCTAATATTTTATCTGTATCCTGATCTTTTGCCGAGAGAATCATAACTGGAATATTACTAGTTTCTCGGATTTTTTTCAAAACCTTATATCCATCTAATCCCGGCATCATAATATCTAACAATGCCATATCTATCTCTTCTTTTTCTAGGATAGAAATAGCCAAACGCCCATCTGCTGCTTCTAAAACACAATATCCATCTTTCTCCAGATATAAACGCAACAAGTCCCGAATTTCAGCTTCATCATCTGCTACTAAAATTGTATAGTTCATAACTGTCTCCTTTTTCTACAAAAGCATCTTTTAATCTCTTATAAAGTACTGCTTCTGTTTGCTGTATATAAGGATTTAGATAAAAAATCCCAACAATCCCAAGTGTAATTCCATTTAAAATATACCATCCAAAGAAAGATAAGTCCAGAACAAAGGCGTTCCACTTATTTCCATACATCATAGAACTACTAAAAGCAAAGACTTCTTTTATTTCCATTTCAGGATGTTCCCCCAAAATATATGGTACCATTTGATATTCATAACGTTTTATAATTCCTGGAACTATTAGTAATAATGTCCATAAAAAAATATAAAATGACCGGAAAAACTGTATTTTCACAATATTTTTATATCCATGATCAAAACCATAACATAATTCTTTGATTTGTGCTTGCTCTTTTAAATTTTTAGTAAAAAAACGCCTAATTCCTACTTGAAGTGGTTTCATTACCAAAATATTCAAGGGTAAAATAACTAGAAGAAAGACCAGAAAAACAACTGTAATCAATACGATTACAATAAAGAAAAATACAGTTATACCATCTTTAATAATTATATCCTCTGTTTCATAAACATTTTTATCTTCTATAACTTCCTGCTTATAGTTATATTCAGATTCATTATTATCATTAATTCCCATAAGAAACGCTCCAATTGGACCGCTTCCCCCACCACATAACACTACCAGCACGAATGCTGCTAATACTGCTTTCCAATAATTTAGGCTAACTCTCTTCTTAGAAATTTCTTTTAGTTCTCTTCTTGACCACATACCCTTATCCTCCTTTATATATGTTCCACAAATAATGAAAAATTAGTTTAAATTTTTCATCTATTTACTATTTTTTCTATTTTTATTATATACATTGCATCTTAACAGAAAAATACTTTTTTCTTACAATAACCTTACAGTTGCCTTTTATCTTATTATTATTTATGATAAATTAAGTGTAAATGGCATTTGTTCAACAATAACTAAAGTGATGCAGATGAATCTACATAGCTTACAACACAAGTTTTATGAAACGAAAAAAGAAAAACCACTTTTCTTTGTACTTGAATTTTGCATATAAAAAAATATATAATCTTGTATATAGAGCATACATTATCATTTTTGACCGTTTTACTAAAAATTAATGTTTCAGAAAATAAACAACATTTTTGTACAATGTAAAAAATACAGGAATACCTACAAAGTAAATAATGGAAGAAAACAAAAGATTTTAAAGGGAGTTTATTTATGATGAAAGAACAAATTACACATGATATAAAACATTTTTCTAAGAGATTTCTAATTTTTCTTAAATGGCTAGTTTTTTCCATATTGTCTGGCATTCTAGTAGGAAGTGCTGGTGCAATCTTTCACTATTGTATTACTTATGCTGTTATAATAAGAGAGAAATACCCTTGGATGCTCTATTTACTGCCAATAGCAGGTCTTTTTATTGTGGGTGCCTATTATATCATGCATGATGAAAAAGATACTGGAACAAATTTAGTGCTTTCTGCCATTCATTCTGGACAGCACATTCCATTAAAAATGGCACCTTTAATTTTTATCTCAACAGTTATGACACATTTATTTGGAGGGTCTGCCGGAAGAGAAGGTGCTGCTTTACAACTTGGTGGCAGTATTGGAAATTCTTTAGGACGTTTTTTTAAATTTGATGAAAAAGACCAACATATTATGATTATGTGTGGTATGAGTGCAGCTTTTTCTGTACTTTTTGGTACTCCTTTAGCAGCTGCTATTTTTTCTATGGAAGTAGTCAGTGTAGGTATTATGCATTATGCCGCTTTGGTTCCTTGCGCTATTTCTTCATTGGTGGCACAGGGAATTGCTGTCTATTTTCAAATTACACCAGAACAATTTCCACTGACTTCTATTCCAAAGTTTACGATTACTTCTGGAATAACAATTGCTATTCTTGCTATACTTTGCGCTGGAGTAAGCATATTTTTTTGTATTATACTTCACACAAGTGAAAATTTATACAAAAAATATCTTCCTAATCCTTACCTAAGAATCTTTGTGGGAGGTACACTAATTATACTACTTACAATTTTAGTAGGAAATCAAGACTACTGTGGTTCAGGAATGCCTTTGATTGCACAATGTTTTGAAAATCAGTATGTACCTTATGCATTTTTACTAAAAATCTTGTTTACTGCTGTTACATTAGGTGCTGGATATAAAGGTGGCGAAATTGTTCCTTCTTTTTTTATTGGAGCATCTTTTGGTTGTCTATTTGGCAATCTAATTGGATTTTCCCCTGCACTTTGTACTGCTGCTGGTATGGGAGCTGTATTCTGCGGAGTTACAAATTGTCCTATCACTTCTCTTTTTATTTGTTTTGAACTCTTTGGTTTTGATGGTATGCCTTACTTTTTACTATCTGTTGCTCTAGGTTATATGTTATCTGGCTACTATGGCTTGTATCATAGTCAAAAAATTGTGTATTCCAAATATAAAACAGAATTTATTAATCGAAAAACACGTTGAACATTAGTCCCAAAAATATCCATTTTTGTTAGCTACTTCTATTAATTTTTTACCTTGTTTTTTTTTAATCGCAGCGTTATAATTCCATAGGATTAATAAATAAGTAGGAAGAGAAATATTGGGGTGGAAGTATTTTTATGAAGGAGGTTGTTTTATGATTTAATATAAGCTATGAATATTGAACAGACAATTAGAAAAAACATAAAAAGAGGTAAGAAAAATGAATATTGAACAAATTTTAGCAATTATTTTGTTTGTTGCCATGTTCATACTTATCGTTATGGACAAAATTGAAAGACATTATGTAACATTGGGCTGTGGAATTTTAACAATTATTGGCGTTTTTGGCATTGCCATGAAAAGTATGGAAGCAATCACTGAAACACTAAATATAAAAAGTATTTTTACACTAGGTTTCTGGTATACTGCTGGTAATGCAGAGGAAAGTACTTCAGGAATTAACTGGGCTACTATTATTTTTATTGCAGGTATGATGGTTATGGTTGAAGGTATGGCAAAAGCGGGATTTTTCCGCTGGCTATGTATGAAGCTTGCAAAAATGGTTCATTACAAACCTATTCCACTATTTATAACCTTTATGCTTATGTCTGCATTCTTGGCAATGTTTATTGATAGCATTACAGTAATTCTATTTTTGGCAGCAGTAACCATTGAACTAGCAAAACTTCTGAAATTTGATCCTATTCCTATGATATTATCAGAAATTTTTTGCGCAAATTTAGGAGGTTCTGCTACTATGTGCGGAGATCCGCCTAATATTATAATTGGTACATCTCTTGGTTACTCCTTTGGGGATTTTATTACAAACACAGGTATTATGGCAGGAATTAGTTTAATTCTTGTAGTAATTTATTATTTTGTAGTATTCCGCAAAGAACTTGCTGGAGAAAAATTATCTCAAGCAGATGTTGATGCTATGCCTGAACCCAAAGAAGCAATTACAAATAAACGAGATTTTGTGATAAGTTGTGTTATATTTTTCTGTGCAGTTGTTCTGCTTGTAACCCATGCGCAAACAGGTCTTACAGTAGCTTTTATTGGAGCTGTTATTGCAATTATTACACTAATAACTTCTGGCAGTTATGCTTTAAAATTGTTAAAACAAGTAGATTATAAAACATTACTTTTCTTTATTGGTCTTTTTATGGTAGTTGGAGGACTAGAGCAAACAGGCATTCTAGAAATAATTGCTGGATATATTGGAACCGTTAGCAATGGTAACTTAAGACTTATGGTTGCCATTATTATTTGGGTATCTGCAATTGCTAGTGCGTTTGTGGACAACATTCCTTTTGCTGCTACTATGATTCCAGTCATCAAAAGTCTTTCTGCTACGCAAGGGGTGGACCTTTCTACTCTTGCATGGGCACTTTCTATGGGGACAGATATCGGTGGTAGTGCAACTCCAATTGGTGCTTCTGCCAATGTAGTAGGTACATCTGTCGCCACAAAAAATGGCTATATCATTGGCTGGGGAAAATATTGTAAATCGGCTGCTCCTGCTACTATTATTGTAATATTAGTATCAATGGTATTTATTTTTATTCGTTACTGCTAGTCAATACCCCGCCACAAGCAACAGGGTAGATTTGTAAAACTGCAGCCACTTGGTTCATTGTTCGCGGGAATAAAGCACCACTACATTTCTAGGTAGTGCAACAATAGATATGGAGGAAAATTCATGGCAAAACAGACACTTATTTCTATCAGTCGTGAATTTGGCAGCGGCGGACATGAAATCGCCGAAAAAATAGCCAAAGACTTGGGATTAAAATTCTATGATCGAAGTATGTTAGATGAAATAGCAAATAACATGAATGTAAAAGTAGAAGTTCTTGAAAAATATGATGAAGCACCCAGAAATTTTCTTCTGACAAGGCGAGTTGGCTCACATACCAATTCTATGGCAGAAATTCTTTCAGAAATCCAATTTGATTTTATTAAGGATAAAGCTACATCTGGAGAATCCTTTGTAATTGTAGGACGTTGTGCAGAAACTGTTTTAAAGGATTATGACTGCCTGATTTCCATATTTGTCAATGGAAATAAGCAACATAAATTAGAACGTGTCAAAGAAAAATATCATTTAAATGAAACAGATGCTCTTTTAAAAATGGCAAGACATGATAAAAAGCGTAAACTATACCATAATAGACATTCTGATTACAAATGGGGAGATTCTAGATATTATGATTTATGTATCAATAGTAGCTCATTAGGTGTAACAGGAACCGTTGATGTACTTGAATACTATATTCAAGAAAGAATCCATGCATATAAATAATAACATAATTTTTAGAAACATTACTTAATATTTTACTTTTTTCAAAGTTCTTTTGATAGTTTCTTCAAATTAAGAAATAATTCCACAAATTAATTTCTTATTTGAAAAATTGTCAGAAGAACTTTTTAACTTTATTTTAGGATTTTCTGATATAATAAGAAAAATTTTTCTATAAAAAGTCTAAGAATACTTTTGAATGGTTTAAAATTTTTATTATTAAGTAAATTTTTCTATAAAAAATCTGAAAGTATTTTAACAGTTTAATCAGAAAGGTGGTATATTTCATGAGATTATTACTTGCAGAAGACGAAAAAGAACTTTCAAAAGCGTTAGTTATTATATTAGAACGAAACAATTACTCTGTTGATGCAGTCTATGATGGAAAAGAAGCATTGGAATATTTAGAAAGTAATAATTATGATGCATTAATTCTTGATATTATGATGCCCAAAATGGATGGTATTACTGTGCTTAAAACCATCCGAGCACAAGGAAATACCATACCCATTCTTCTTTTAACTGCAAAATCAGAAGTGGATGACAAGGTATCAGGCTTAGATTCTGGAGCAAACGACTATCTAACAAAACCTTTTGCTGCTAAAGAATTAGTAGCAAGAATACGCGTCATGACTCGAGGACAAAACAGTGCTGTCAATGCTACGTTACATGCTGGAAATATCACCTTGGATTTAGCTTCTTTTGAGCTCTCCTCCCCCTCTGGAAGTTTTCGTTTGACAAATAAAGAATTTCAAATGATGGAAATGTTAATGGGCAATCCTAAACAATTAATTTCTACAGAACGTTTTATGGAAAGAATCTGGGGATATAATAGTGATGCTGAAGTCAATGTAGTTTGGGTTTATATTTCTTACTTAAGGAAAAAGTTATCTGCTTTAAATGCCAATTTACAAATAAAGGCAGCTAGAAATTCAGGATACTTCTTGGAGGAACAATTATGATAAAAAAATTACAAAGAAAGTTTATTGCTGTTTCTACATTTTCTATGTTATTAGTGCTTACTATTATTATTGGTATCATCAATATTTTAAATTACCAGAAAGTCATACAAGATGCAAAAAATATACTTTATATTTTGTCTGAAAATAATGGTAGTTTTCCAAAAATGAAGCCTTCACATGAAAAAGAAAATAACTTACAACCTCCACCAAAACCCAAAGATTTATTTCATAGAAATATCTCTCCTGAAATGCCATATGAATCCCGCTATTTTATTGTGATTTTAGACAAAGAAGGAAATATACATTCTACAGATACTTCAAAAGTTGCAGCTATTGATACTAATACCGCATCTAACTATGCAATACAAGTATGGAAATCTGGAAAAACTTCTGGTTTTCTATCTAATTATCGTTATTTGCAGCAAAAAATGGAAGAAAATACATATTTTATTTTTCTGGATTGTGGAAGAAGTCTCTCTACTTTTCGTTCTTTTTTATTTAGTAGTATCTTTGTTTCTGTTCTTGGACTTATTTCTGTTTTAATTTTAGTTATTATTTTTTCAAAAATCGCTATGAAGCCTATTTCTGAGAGTTATGAAAAACAACGTTGTTTTATTACTGATGCAGGACATGAAATTAAAACACCACTTACAATTATCAATGCAAATACAGAAATTCTAGAAATGGAATATGGAGAAAATGAATGGATTCAAGGAATTCGCAAACAAACTATTCGTTTATCTAGCTTGACAAAGGACCTTATTTATCTTTCTCGTATGGAAGAGCCTAAAAATCAACTTCAAAAAATCGATTTTTCTATTTCAGATCTTTTAGAAGAAACCATACAATCTTTTCAGGTATTAGCAACTACACAAGAAAAATCATTTACTACCAATATCACTCCTCTGCTCTCCTACTATGGAGATGAAGCTTCCATTCAACAACTTATTTTTATTTTACTGGACAATGCCCTTAAATATTCTACAGAACATGGTTGTATTGATGTTGTATTGCAAAAAAAAGGAAAAAATATACAACTTTTTGTTTACAATACAGTTGAACATATCACAAATGAAAATATCTCTCGTTTGTTTGAGCGTTTTTATCGAACAGATGCATCTAGAAATTCTGAAACGGGAGGATATGGGATTGGTCTTTCTATTGCTAGAGCAATTGTAGAAGCACACAAAGGAAAAATTACTGCTGATACCAGTGATGGACATTCCTTGCGAATTGCTATACTTTTATAATATTTTGGGCTGGTGAATGATAATATGTATTTGTTTGTCAGCCACTTTTTCTTCATAAGTTTCTTTAAAATGAAAAGGATTTTTCATAATTTTTTCTTTATCTATATAAAAAATCTTTTGTGTACACAAATTTTTCACTTAATTCTCTTAATATTTTTAAGTTCATTTATAGTATGACAGTTATACTTGCTTCTAACAACAAGGAGGAAAATTCTATGAACTATAAAAATATTTTTGAACGTTATGAACTTAAATATCTACTTACACCTAAACAGAAAGATGCTATTTTTTCTGGTATGCAAAATTATATGCAAGGTGACCAATATCAAAATAGTACTATCTGTAATATTTATTTTGATACACCAGATTTTCTTTTAATTCGGCGTTCTTTAGAAAAACCACTCTATAAAGAAAAATTACGCATGCGCAGTTATGGCATTTCTAAGCCAGATAGTACCATATTTGTGGAATTAAAAAAGAAATATAAGTCTGTGGTATATAAGCGACGTACTTCTATGACACAATCCCAAGCAGAACATTATTTGTGTAAAGGTTATTCACTAAAACATTCTTCACAGATTACGCGTGAAATTGATTATTTTTGTGATTTTTATCAAAATCTCCAACCAGCCGTATTTCTCTCCTACCAACGAGAAGCATTTTCTGGTATTTATGAAGAAGATTTGCGCATTACTTTTGATGAAAATATTTTATGGCGCCAAGAACAACTATCCTTGTGCACGGGTATTTATGGAACAGCTATTTTGCCACCAGGTACAACACTAATGGAAATTAAAACAGCAGGTGCTATGCCTTTATGGCTAACAAAAATACTTTCTGAACATCACATTTATAAGACATCTTTTTCTAAATATGGAAAAGCCTATGAGGCTATTTTACAAGCACGTTTACATCATACAGGAGGATTATGTTATGCTTAATGAAGTTTTTAAAGGAATATTTGAGACCAGTGCCACACCTGCCATTCAAGTGGGACAATTTTTATTATGTCTTATAATATCACTTTTTATTGGTATTTTTCTAGCTGTTGTCTACACTTACAAAAACAATTATACACAAAGTTTTGTAATTACTCTTGCACTCATTCCAGCCATCGTCTGTGTAGTTATTTTACTGGTAAATGGAAATATTGGTGCTGGTGTGGCAGTAGCTGGAGCATTTAATTTAGTACGTTTTCGCTCTGTAGCAGGTTCCGCCAAAGAAATTTGTGCTATTTTTTTAGCTATGGGAGCTGGACTAACTGCAGGTATGGGATATCTAGGCTATGCCATTTTATTTTCACTTATACTAGCTTTAGGAAATTTGCTTTATACGCAGATTGGATTTGGAGTATCTAAAAAAGCTGCTTTCCATAAAACATTGCATATTACTATTCCAGAAGATTTAGATTATACACATGTATTTGATGAAATATTAAATACATACACCTCAAAATGTAATGTACTCAATGTAAAAACCACCAACATGGGAAGTCTATTCAAATTAACATATCAGATAACATTAAAAGATTTGGCAGAAGAAAAGAAATTTATTGATGAACTTCGCTGCAGAAATGGAAATTTGGAAATATCACTTTCACATCAAGAGACAACTGCTTATGAGTTATAAAAAAGATTTTTAGGAAAGAAGGAATTATATGAAACAATTATTCTCTATTCTTCTTGTAGTTATAATAATTACATTGACAGGATGTGCCAAGAAAGACAATTATGCACTGGATTCTCTTTCAAGTACTAGTAACAATTCTAGCACTATACAAGAGACAAATACTAACCTACGCACTTCAGAAGAATTATTTAGTAAACGAGACAAAGATAGTACTTATGAGAAAGAAACAGCCATTTCCATAACATTAAATCAAGAATCTGCTACCTGTAATTCCAATGCAGTTACTATTTCGGGCAGTACTATCACTATTTCAGACGAAGGAACCTATCTTCTCTCTGGTTCTTTAAAATCTGGAATGATTATTATAGATGCTGAAAATACAGATAAAATTCGGCTTGTACTTAATAATGTATCTATTCAATGTGACACCAGTGCTCCTATTTATGTAAAAAAAGCAGATAAAGTATTTATTACTTTAGCTGATGACAGTTATAATACTTTGACCACTTCTGAAGAATTTACAGCCATTGATGATAACAATATTGATGGAGTAATTTTTTCAAAGGACGATTTAACTCTAAATGGAACTGGTACATTAACACTTGAAAGTAATTATGGACATGGTATTGTTTCCAAAGATGAACTTATTATAACTAGTGGCACTTATATTATTACTACCGCAAAGCATGCATTAAGCGGTAAAGATAGTATTTGTATTTCAGATGGAACCTTTACCATTAATGCTGGAAAAGATGGCATTCATGGAGCAAATAAGGATGATGCAAGTCTAGGTTTTGTATATATTGCAGGAGGTACTTTTGATATTACGGCTGAAGATGATGGTATCCATACAGATGCAGACCTTACAATTCTTGCTGGAACAATAACAGTAAGTAAAAGCTATGAAGGCTTAGAAGGAAAAAGTATTATTATGGAAGGAGGTACTGTTACTATCACAGCCTCTGACGATGGGGTAAATGCTTCAGATGGTAGTGGTTCTGATATGAAATCTAATAATTTTCCTCCTAGTAATTCTGAAATAGATTCTTCTATTTATATCCATATTTCAGGTGGAACACTTTCTATTGATGCTTATGGAGATGGCATTGATTCAAATGGCAATCTCTATATTGAAGGAGGAGAAATTTTTGTTTCAGGTTCAGAAACCGGTGGAAACAGTGCACTAGATTATGATGGAGAAGCTAAAATTACTGGAGGAATGGTTGCAGCAGCAGGATTTTCTAGTATGGCACAAAATTTTGGTAATGCTTCTACACAAGGTTCTATATTAGTAAATTTTGAAACTCAAACGGCCAAAACGGAAGTTAGTTTAAAAGATAACACTGGAAATACATTGATTTCTTATACACCTATCAAACAATATGATAGCATTGTATTTAGCCATCCTGATATTATACAAGGAAATAGCTATACCATATATTATGGAGATAAAAATATAGAAGTTAGCATGGAAACATTAATTTATGGTTCTGGAAATGAAACGGGTGGCGGTTTTAGAAAACATAAAGATAAACAACCTCCAAATGGACAAATGCCTCCTGATAATCAAGAGCTCCCAAGTGGACAAATGCCTCCTGATAATCAAGAGCTCCCAAATGGACAAATATTTCCAGATAATCAAGATATTTCTGATGCACAGACACTTTAAAAGAACTGCTTATTCAAAATCTGGCCATATAGACCACGTTCCTATATTGGCAAGCGTGTTTCCTATAGCAGATGAAAGGTGCTATATCATTATGTTGCTATACAAAAAACAAGATCATAGGTGTTACTATACAAAAAGGTATTAAGTTTCGGGCATATCCTAACAAAGAACAGCAAAACTTCATAAGTCAGACCTTAATGTTGTAGGCTAATCTACAACAAAGGTCTTGCTGTGCGAAGTTGGGAATGTCCCAACTGTCATAAGAAACATGACCAAGGTATTAATGCAAACATAAATATCTTAAATAAAGGGCTATCTGTATCCTAAAATATATCAGTACCATAGGGCATACGGAAATTTACGCTTGTGGACACTGTGTAAGACAATCCAACAAGGTAACTTGTAAAAATGCAGTAGTGGTTGAAGCAAGAATCCCACGACTTTAATCGTGTGGAATGTCAAAGATAGAACTCTCTTAACAACTCATAGGGGCTATCTTATGAAGAGAATTTATAAAATACTTTTTTAATGAAAACTTATTCTTTTTTTCACCGAGTTTTTCTTTTAATTGATAGAAGACACTTTCTCTT
>CAJUHG010000033.1:14277-23528 GCA_910586005.1 uncultured Lachnospiraceae bacterium
TTTCTTCTAAAGTCATGTGTTCTTTTTCATATTCAAAAATATCTGTATCAATTTTATTTAACAAATCATACATATTATAATATGACAATCTTTTGGCATCCTTCTTTGCAATATTTTCAAACTTTTCCCCAACATAAAAACGATAAAACAATTCTTGCTCCTGTTCATTTAAACAACTTACCATCATTTCCTTTTCTTCAGCAATTTCCTTTTCAATTAACCATGCTATAGTCGCTTCTTCTTGATGAATCCTTAAAAATTCAAGACAATGGTATCTAGCTACAGAACCTATCCAATTTTCAAACTCATTATTATCATCAAAGCTGTCTATATGATTCCAAATTGCTGTAATTGTATCTGTTAAACATTCCTGCTGTAAATGTGGTAACGTGAACAGATGCTTTTTGATAATAGATATCAAACGTTCTGCATGTTCCATTATCAAAAATTCTAGTGCCTTTTGATTATGAAGCTGTAATTGTACTACAAAGTTTTCTCTTCCGATCCTCATAAAAAACACCTGCCCTTTCACCTTCTAGCCATAATTTTATGTATCATTTTGTTACTTATCATGATAAAAATGAAAATCCTCTCTCATTTAATATAAAGCTTATCATAATACTTTTTATTATTTCTTCCTTTAATTCTTAATATTTTCTTAGATTTTAGAGTTATTTCCTAAAAACTACTTTTCTATCATGCTTGTCATATGTCAAAAGTACTATCTTGGAAAGAACACCTTAGGCATTCTTATATCATTAATTATAATTTATTACTTATAATATTAGATGCAAAAGAAAGGCAAAATGTTGCATATTATTTTTACTATGAAAATATTTTCTATATTCAGACACAGCAACTGCTTGCAGGTGCAAGTGTCTGAATATTAGAAAACCTGATGTATAGGAGCAGTAGACCAATTGGTCTATTTGCTTCTACATCTAATGATTGTGAAAATGCGCAACATAGAGCAATCGACTTTCATAAATAATTTACTTTAATTTCCCATATTCCATCAAAGATGCTGGTCCTTCTAACAAATCTCTTCCTATATAAACAGTATTGTCTTCACGTACTTTCATACTCCATTTTACTAAAGAAATTGTTCCACGTTCTAATTCCAAAGCAGTAATACATCTAGGATGTACACAACTTCCATCATTAAAATAATAACCTTCTCCAGGTTTTGAAAAAACTGGTCTGT
This sequence comes from uncultured Lachnospiraceae bacterium, assembly GCA_910586005.1. Classification (GTDB taxonomy): domain Bacteria; phylum Bacillota; class Clostridia; order Lachnospirales; family Lachnospiraceae; genus Petralouisia. Next base: position 15,482 of record CAJUHG010000033.1, read on the forward strand.
GAGTGTGACCAGCTACTAATAAAGTTTTATGCTTTTTTGCCCATTCTGCCAATCTAAGTTCTATTTTTTCTTTTTTTCGATAATTTTTTGCTGCACTGGTAGGGTCATTACAACCAGCTAATTCCAAAGGACGCCAAAGATATCTTACTAAAAAACGAGTAATCTTCCATAAAGTGTCATTCCAAAAATCTCCCTGATGTCCATGTACCAGAAATAATTCTAATCCGCTACATGTTTCTTGTAAGCGAATTGCTTCTTGTACTTTCATATCTGGAAACAAATTTTTCTCATCTTCTTCTGCTTCACAATAGTAAGAATTACATTTCAATTTAAAATATTTTTCTTTTGCCTTTTTTCTATCATGGTTTCCATATAGCATATAAAAACGACAATCTCGATAAAATTCACTCATCATCCAAAACTGATTACTGTGTATTCTTATAATTTCACGCAAATCACGATTTTCCCATAACTCATCTCCATCTCCCAATTCAATATAAATAAAATTTCTTCGATTGTAATATTGTAACGCCGCAAAAAATAAATTTTGATTTGCCTGAAAATTATCTCCCCAATTTCCAACCCCACGATGACAATCACTCATTAGCACAATACGGCTTCCCATATGAATAGGAATACATAATGCATTTTCATATGCTTTTTCTAATTTTTTATCTGTGTGACTCATTTTTTCTTTTTCTCCCAGGCAATTCTTCCTGTTTTTATAATTATTCCAAATATCCTTGGATATGCCTGCATCAAGTAGTATAATTTATCAGCCGTCTTTGAAAAATCTCTTGTTATCCAAAGATATAATTTACAATTCAAATGATTTTGCCACTGAATATACTTACAAAAAATTCTGCCATAGTAAGAAGGTTGAGGCATTTTAGGTTGATATAAGCAAAGAGAAATCTGATGATACCAAACATGTAAATCTTCTGGTTGATATCCAGCTTGATAGCATCCTTTTAAAAAAGCTTCTAACATTTCATGATCTTGAAAAGTAATAGAAACTTTTAACAGTAATTCTCTTGGATAAGAAAATTCTCCTAATACAAATCCTGTAAGCCACCAGTGACTTTCATTTCTCTGGAATAATAACTTTCCATTTTTATAAAGTGCCATTCGCATGGGAAGTTGTTCTTCTTTTGACACACATTCATAAAATACATCTTCTGGGTTTTTCTGGTGTCCCCGTTTTTTCTCCACATAAATTCCTACTTCTGCTCCTGTAGTAATTCCATATTGTCCTTTCCAAAGCTCAATCATCCATCTTCTATTGTCATATTCAAAATAAATAGGCTCACAATCTATGAACATATTCATAACGGGAGCTACTTCATCATATATTTTTCCATATCCAAAATTTTTTTGCCATGCATCTTCTAATGAATAAAAAATATCTTTAGAAAGACTGTAAGCAAATCCAAATGGTTCTAACGCAGCATTGATTTCTGTAACCTTTTCTTTTTCAGAGTGCTCTTTCACTTTACATTTTGCTTTTTTATGACGCCGAAATCTGCAATAAATCCATATACACAGTAGTAATACGAGTACTATAAAAATAATCCAACCTAACCAATTAATATTCAAAACTCTCCAAATCCTTTCTTTTTTACTAATATATTCAGAAAAGATTGGAGAGTTCTTGTTTCTAAAATCATAAGCATTATGCTCTACAAGACTACTCAGATTAGAATATTTTTAATTATTTATATCAAAAAGGTCATTTGCATAACGTACAGAGCCCATAGCATCTTTAGAATAAAAATCTGCACCTATCATATCTGCATAAGTCTGTGTTAATACTGCACCTCCTACCATAATTTTACATTCTGGTAATTCTTTTTTTAATTGTTGAATCGTAAGTTCCATATTGGCAACAGTTGTAGTCATTAAAGCACTTAAACCCACTAATTTTACATGATTTGTCTTGGCAGCTTCCACCACAATTTCTGGCTCAACATCTTTTCCAAGATCAATCACTTGAAATCCATAGTTTTCTAAAAGTACTTTTACAATATTTTTTCCAATGTCATGAATATCACCTTTTACCGTTGCAATCACAATGGTTCCCTTGGAAGCAGAAGTATCCCCTTGTACTTTTAAATGTTCTTTGATTGCATCAAAACCTGCTTTTGCTGCCTCTGCACTCATTAAAAGTTGTGGTAAAAATACTGTTTTTTTCTCAAATCCTTGTCCTACTTGGTCTAAAGCAGGAATTAATTCTTCATCAATCACTGCTAAAGGTGGTCTCGTTTTTAATTCTTTCTTAGCCGCTTGTCTAGCACTTTCCACCAAACCTTTTACCACTGCATCAAATAGTGTAATCTCATTATTATTAGAAGACATCACGTTTGGTTGCTTTGCCTCAGAATATAAATTAATATAATTTGTACATTGGCTATCACTTCCATTTAAGGCACAGTATGCATAATATGCTGACATCATAGCTTCACTGTTAGGATTGATAATTCCAGCACTTAATCCTTGTGATAATGCTATTGTAAAAAATGCTGTATTCACTTTTTCGCGTTGTGGCAATCCAAAAGAAATATTTGATACCCCTAACGTAGTGTGTACTTCTAACACCTCACGTACATAATGTAATGCTTCTAATGTAATTTGGGCATTTTCCTGCCCTGTACTAATTGTCATAGTTAAAGTATCTATTAGTAAATCTTTTTTCTTAATGCCATATTTCGCTGCTTCTTTTATTATTTTCTCTGCAATTTCAATACGACCTTTGGCAGTCTCTGGAATTCCATTTTCATCTAAAGTCAGGCATACAATCATGCCACCATATTTTGCAACTAAAGGAAAAACAGTATCCATAGATTCCTGTTTTCCATTTACAGAATTTAATAGAGGTTTTCCATTATAAAGGCGCATTGCCATTTCCATTGCTATTGCATCTGAAGTATCAATTTGCAAAGGTAAATCTGTGATTCCTTGTAATCCAACCACAACTTCTTTCATCATTTCTACTTCATCAATCTCAGGAAGTCCCACATTCACATCCAAAATATGTGCTCCCTTTTCCTGCTGCATTAGGGCTTCCTTATAAATATATTCTAAATCTTTTTCCCGCAATGCTTGTTTAAAACGTGATTTTCCAGTTGGGTTAATACGCTCTCCAATAATTTTAGGTTTCTGTTCAAACAAAACTGCATGTGTATAAGAAGAAACTACAGAACGGTTTTTTTCTGTTATTTCTAAAGGTTTGATATCTTTGCAGGCTTGCACTAACGCCTGAATATGAGCAGGCGTAGTTCCACAGCAGCCACCCAGTATAGAAACGCCCTCCAAAGCAATTTTTCTCATAATCTTGGCAAATTCTTCTGGTCCCACATGATAACAAGTTTTTCCATTCACTACCACAGGAAGCCCAGCATTTGGATTTACAACAAGCGGCAAAGAACATACTTCCCGAAGTTGTGGAAGGAAATTTTTCATAACATCAGGACCAAATCCACAATTTAATCCCAAAGCATCTACTCTAAGTCCCTCTAACATAGCGACTGCTGCCTCCATATCAGCACCCGTCAGAAGTTTTCCATTCTCATCCAATACCATAGTAACCACAATCGGAAGTTTTGTGTTTTCTTTTGCTGCAAGGATAGCTGCCTTCATTTCATAAGTATCATTCATTGTTTCAATAAGACAAAGGTCTGCTCCTGCTTGCTCTCCTGCAATACATACTTGTTGAAAAGATGTATAAGCCTCTTCAAAAGACAATTCTCCTAAAGGCTCTAGCAATTTTCCCAAAGAGCCAATATCTAAGGCAGTATAAGCCTCTTTTTTTGATTCTGCAATTGCTCGTTTTACTAATTTAATTCCTTTTTCTGTTAATTCCTCACAACTATAACCACTATCTTTCAATTTAAAAGAATTTATTCCAAACGTATTGGCTTTCACAATATTACATCCTGCTTCTAAATAACGCTTATGAATATTTAAAATTACTTCTTCTTTTGTATCATTCCAAATTTCAGGCAATTCCCCAGATTGTAATCCTTGTTCTTGGAGCATTGTGCCCATTGCTCCATCAAAAAATAATAACTCTGTTCCTAAACGATCTATAAAATTCATAATATATCACCTTCTATTCTAATTCCTGTCCAAATCTATACCTTATAACACGCCGCATGGCATTATGGGATGCCCCAGAGGGTATACCTTATAACACGCCGCATGGCATTATGATTTCCCTTTGTCGAAATTCACAATCTTGCTTTTCACATTGACTACAAGTTTCTTTTTGGCAGGATGCTCTCTCCTTTGTAGTAAGTCCAATTACTGCTGTTACTGATTTTGTGGGTATCATAAGATTTCCTTCTGTCAAAGTAATCCCAATCCTCCTACTACACTCTAACATTGCAAAGATATCTTTTTGATATTCCAAAGAAAAATCACCATATCCAGGACTAAATCTTGGACGTAAATATAATTCTTGTTCTTTTGCATACTTTCGTATCGTCTCTTCTATTTCATCTACATAACTTTCAATATAAGCTGCTCCTGCTGCTTGCACAATAACCGATTTAGCAAGATTTGTTACAGCGTACTTTTTTATCATCATATCTGCTGCTCGCCCAATGGTAGCTGCTAGTAATACAACATGTTTACATTCTTTTAGATTCTTGGCAAGATTTGCACTGTTTATCACAAGTCCATCAATTAATATAGTATCTCCATTTATGTCACAATTGTATTCTCTATAAATACTCTTAGGCGAACTACTATTTTCTAGTTCTACTTCTACTTCTTCTATGAATTTCTGGGTTTGCTCATCTATCTTTTGTCCCAAATATCCTAAATATCTTAACGTTTCTTTTCTATTTATCATAAATACTACTCTGCCTTATAAATTTCTGAAAGATTTGCTAATATTGCCCCTGCTACATCTGGCTTGTTCATAGTATAAATATGAATATTATTTACACCATTTGCAATTAAATCAATAATTTGCTCTGTAGCATAAGCAATTCCAGCCTGCTTTAGAGCGGCTGGATTCTCTGCAAATCGCTCCACAATAGCTCGAAAACGTTGTGGAAGAATTGTTCCTGATAAAGAGGTAATTCGATTAATTTGATTGATATTTGTTACAGGCATAATTCCTGCAATCACTGGTATCTCAATTCCCTTTTTTAAAATTCTATATAAAAAATTGTAAAGAATATTATTATCAAAAAACATCTGAGTAGTTAAAAATTCACATCCTACTGCAACTTTTCTTTTTAAATTGTCAATATCCGCTTCTATAGATTCTGCCTCTGGATGACCTTCTGGATAACAAGCTCCACCAATACAAAAATCTCCAAAAGCTTTAATTTCTTGTATTAATTCACTGGCATGATGATATTGATTAGGCAGTGGAAAATCTAAGTCTGCAGGAATATCACCACGTAAAGCTAAAATATTTTCAATTTTCTTTTCCTGTAATTCACCTAATACCTCCTGTATTTTGTCTCTTCCAGAAGAAGCACATGTCAAATGAGCAAGTGCAATCACATCATTTACATTCTGCACTTCATTTGCTAAATCCACTGTATGTTCACTAATTCCACCACTTGCTCCATAAGTTACACTAATATATGCTGGTTTTAATTGTGCCATCTCGCGTACTACATCATGTGCTTTTTGTAATTCTGAACCTTTTTTTGGAGGAAACAATTCACAACTTATAGTAACCTCTTTTTCTCTTAACAATTCTGATATTTTCATAATAATCTCTCCATTTTCATTTTTTACCATTATAATGATTCAACTTGTAAAAGTCAAACAAGCAATAGTATAAAAATATATGATTTTAGCAATACTGATAGTGTTCACTTTATAATCTATAAACCTACTTTACAACTAAGATAAGAAAAGAGAGGGATTTTATGAGCGAAAAAGATACAAAAAAAGACACCCATCCGGTGCCCGATTTAACTGATAGTTATGATTATTTAAAAGCAAGCTCTGTAACAGATTGCACTGGAGTAGTTCCTAGACCACCACAAACTAGTGCAGAGCTCGATTCCTATCTAGACGTTTACAACTTTCTACCACAATGTGCATTTACCCAACCAAATTCTGTGGAAATTGATATGTTAAATACAAAAAATCAAGAAAAAAAGGATCAGATTTCATAAACAATAAAAAATTTTAGAATATATTTTTTATTGTTGTGAATCCAACAAAGTTCTCTACTAAAAATATAACATAGAGTATTTCTTAAATATTAGAAATACTCTATGTCATATGAAAAGTTCTTAACCCAAAATATTTATAATTTATATTTGGAGCTATTGGGAGAAACAAATTTTACTAAATTGTATAGTCAAATTTCTGTCCTACCCAAGTTTCTTCCTTCGTTCGTACAGTATCATTTGATATCGTTGATATAGTATCTTTAATTTTCTTAAGTAATTCATCCCAAGAAGATGCAGTTACTGTAATTGTATCTGAATCCTGCTTATTTTTAAGACTTTCTGCTTGTTTTTCTTCCACACGATCTTTCTGTTCTTGTCTATCTGCTTTCTTCTTCTCTTCTTTTCTCTGAACTGCCTTTTCCTCAATTCGCTTTTTCTGTGCTGCCAAAGATTTATCAATAACAGCAAAGAAAGAAGATGTTCCATCATCATTGACCTTCATACCAAAAGTTTTTACACTATTTACACTGCTTCCTAATTCACTCTTCATTTGAGCAAATTGTGTGGTAGCACCACGAAGAACTTTTTCATATTTTTCTCGATACGCTGGATCTTCTGCCATTCTCTCAATTTTTTCATCATCAATCAAAACTACTAGGCTTTTATTATTAGCAAATTTATTAAGATTTGCCTGAGCTTCTTCTTTTTTGTCTGCACTGACTAGAATAAAATCCATATTTGAAAATTTTTTCTTTAATTGGTCATAGTACTTTTGTGCTTTTTCACTTAATTTAGGATTTCCTACTTCTTTTTGCCCATTTGTTTTATTAGTTTTTCCAGTTTCTTTTGGTTTCGCTGTAGATGCTGCTTGTACTGCTGCTTGTGCATAAGCTGTTCCTATTCCATTAGTCATATTCATTTCCTCCCTGAAATAAATGGATTTTTATACTACAATTCCTATGTTCATTTTTGATATTAATCATATCGGATAAATCAAAAAAAACAATAATACTCTTTTCCATTTCCTGTCAATTTATCTCTAAAAATATCACTCAAGCAAAAAATCATTTTATAGTGAATGTATATTTTTCCAATATAGGAATTTCAAAAAACTTTCTTATATTTTTATTCTATTGTCACAAATAAAAAAGACAATGATGAAAATTTGTTTCCATTTCATACATTGCCTTTTTGTATAAAGTTCTTAAAATCAATTAAAATTAATGATGTCTTTTCCCATTTCTATGAGTTGTATTATGTTCTCTACAATATTTTGAACAGCTACTTTTATTTGTATGTATCTGTTCATGATAAGCACAATAAGTTCCTGTACGATTGATGCAATTAGTAGTGTCATGATGACTTCTTCCACTATAAGTACTATTGTGATGCATACTACTGTGATGATTATTTCCATTGTTTGTGTTATGGTGATTATTCCAATTGTTCGTGTTGTGATGATTGTTATTGTGGTGTCCATGAGCCATAACAGGTGCAGCAAATCCAATTGATAAAACAATTGCTGCCATCATTACTATCGCTACCTTCTTCCACCTCTTTAAAAAATTCATTTAAAATTCCTCCTTCTCTTGTTTAAAATGTTTGTTTTATATATAATACGATTTGGCATATAAAATCCTTGCAAATAAAAGAAAGATTTTATAAAAATAATACTTATGAAACGAAGAATGACATAATGGAAAGCATACTTTGCTTTGCGAACTTTCTATTAAAATATTTATCATTATCATTTATCATAAAAACATATACATTAGAAAAGAGAAAGCGCTAGAATCCCAGAAATATGGTAATTCTAACGCTTTAGGGGTTGGGCTATTACATTATAGCTGACAGCTCGTAGGGGAATCGAACCCCTGTTTCCGCCGTGAGAGGGCGGCGTCTTA
>CAJUHG010000033.1:23538-31055 GCA_910586005.1 uncultured Lachnospiraceae bacterium
CATATACATTATATATGTTGTACACAAAAAAATCAAGTCTTTTTTTAAAAAATATTGTTAGTCTTTTTAGAATTTTCTAAAATAATATAAAATATTTCTTGAAAAATTCATCTTTTTTCAGAATTTATTATAAAATATAATGACATATCAAGTAAAAAGATAAAAACGAGCCTCGAAAATAATAGGATTCGAGGCTTATAACTTCTAACTTATATAATTTAGAGATGATTCTTTTAGCTTTTAAATTTATGCTACTTTACTTTTTGCTAATTCTGCTAAAGTGGTAAAACCTTCTGCATCATTCACAGCCATCTCAGCTAACATTTTACGGTTTACATCTATACCAGCTAATTTCAATCCATACATAAATTTACTATAAGAAATACCATTACTTCTTGCAGCAGCGTTGATACGTGCAATCCACAGTTGACGGAACTGTCTCTTTCTTTCTTTTCTTCCTTTATAGGAACTTGCTAATGCTCTCATAACAGACTGTTTTGCCACACGATACTGTTTAGAGCGTGCTCCTCTATATCCTTTTGCCAATTTTAATACTCTATTATGTTTTTTTCTAGCATTTAATCCGCCTTTAATTCTTGCCATAATTTATTCCTGCTACTAAAAACATATACAAACATGTATATGCTAGATGATTCGCTACAATCGTAACTTTCATTAGTACCTACCTATAAATTCTTTTTCACTCGTGAACGATAGGCGTTTCATCTTGGTAGCTCTCCTTTCCTAATTTTTTATTAATAATTGCTTTACCTGCCCTTGTTTTTGGGAGCTCCCATTAACCAATTGATTCACAAATTCCTATATTTTTATTGTATCAGATTATATCAACTGATAAGGGCCTATTTCCATTTTACCTGTTGTTACATCAAGACAACCTATTTTACAAATATGGTAAAATTTTCTTCATATTCTTAACATTGGTAGCATCTGCTATCGTTGATTTTCTCAGATTTCTCTTTCTTTTTGTAGATTTCTTTGTTAAGATATGACTCTTATATGCTTTATTTCTTTTCAACTTTCCAGTACCTGTTTTCTTGAAGCGTTTTGCTGCTGAGCTGCTTGTTTTCATTTTTGGCATATCTAGTTCCTCCTTAAAATCCAATTATTTCTTTTCAGTTAACACCATGCTAATGCTGCGTCCTTCTAATTTTGGAGCTTTTTCTATTGTGGCAATATCGGCCAAATGTTCTGCAAAATCATCTAAAATATGTTTACTATTGTGCATATGTGCCATTTCTCTACCACGAAAACGCAAGGTGATTTTTACTTTATTACCTTTTGATATAAATTTTTTTGCTGCATTAATTTTTGTATTTAAATCATTACTTTCAATATTTGGTGATAAGCGGATTTCTTTAATCTCCACAATTTTTTGTTTTTTCTTAGCTTCTTTTTCTTTTCTTACAAGTTCGTACTTATACTTGCCATAATCAATAATTTTACATACAGGTGGTTTTGCAGTAGGAGCAATCTTTACAAGATCCAATTCAGCTTGCTGTGCAACCTTTAATGCTTCTTTTGCTGACATAATGCCAAGCTGTTCTCCACTTTCGCCAATTAGACGAACTTCCTTATCTTTGATTTGTTCATTAATCATTAACTCACTAATGGTCGTGCACCTCCAAAAATTAATTTAAGAACAAAGCGGACAAGTCCGCTGGGGCTCCCGAAATCCCTCATTCCCAAGAGATTTGGATGGTTTGTTGTGCTGAACGCAGTCGTTTTAGCGACATATTTCCTCTTGCGCGCGTGCACACTTTGACGCACCAGATATTCATATAGAACATCTTCCAGAAGCGTCATACTCTACGAAGCTGTTTGGGGGTTGCTGGCGTACTTGAATCTCTTATGATCAAGTGCAACAATTATCCTAACTTTGCCTTCGCTTAAACAATAGAAAGTTCGCAGAGTGTACTTTCTATTGTTATGAATAAAAATAGTGGATAGACAGACTATCCACTTATATTTAAAATACAACAATTATACTTTCCCCGCATAACTGACTTTTTTAATATAAACCATTAGTCACTCAATTGTGCTAAGGTGAGAGTGGATACTCTACTTTATTTTCTTACAACTCTATCAATCTATCATATTTTATCTACTTTGTCAATTATTTTTTCCTAACTATTTTGAAATTCTTTTTTATTGTACCACTATATTGACCTTTTCCAGTAATAATTACTGTAGCTGTTCCAACTTTTTTATTATTCTTATAAGAAAGTGTATAATCCTTATTTTTGATAAGTTTTTTTCCATTTAATACTACATTTGGATTCTGTGTCTGTGCTTTTCCATTATAAGTTTTTTTCTTAATATTAGTAACTTTTGCCTTGCCAATGTTAATCCCAGTAATCTTAATTTTAAAACTGGTTTTCTTCCCTCGATAATTCACTTTAATTGTTTTTGTTCCTGTTGTACTTTTGTTAATTTTAGAACATAACTTTGAAGTTAGTGGAAGATAACTTGTTCCATGTTGACATTTTACTACAAGTACACGATTCATATCTTCTATAGAAGTGCCTCTTTTATAAGAACTAATTTTTGAACCATTCTGTACAGAAATAGAATTAGGGTTACAGGAACCAATAAACATTTGAACCCAATAATTTCTATATCCACCATTGGTATAATAATATCCAATTCCCATATGTGTAAACGCTGATGTTAAAATATTTGCCTTATGTCCTGCACTATTCATCCAGCTATTCATTACCATCTTTGGAGAAACTTGACCAGCCGCAATATTTTCTCCAGCAGTATAATAAACTTCTCCTACATCATCTAAAGCAGTAAAACATTGTGTATTGTCTGGTCTTGTATGAGAAAAAAGTGTAGAAATCTCTGAAGCTCTTGTATGACTTGCAGATTGTAGTTTCTTAGTAACACTTAATGGAGATAATCCTATTTTACTTCTCTCCTTATTTACAAGTTTCAATACTTCCCATTCTTCCTTTTTACAAATACTTGGTATAGAAGTTTTTGCTTCTGTCTGAATTCCTATAAATCCTGATAATACCAAGCTGAAAGCTAAAAGTAAACTTACCGCTTTCAGATATCCTTTCTTTTTCATAAACATCCACCCTTTCCAAATTTTTATAAATCTGTTACTATCGTAGCATAGATATTATTTTATTTCAACAGAAAGAAAGAAAGGAAGTATTATGACAGATTTATTAGAAAATAGAATTGACCTTCACACACATTCCACGGATTCTGATGGAACATTTACACCTGAGGAACTTATGATACATGCAAAAGAAATTGGATTAAAAGCAGTTGCACTTACTGATCATGATACAATCAGTGGAATTAAAAAAGCCCGTTCAATAGCCGAAAAACTTGAATTAGAATTAGTTCCTGGAATTGAACTTTCTACTGATTACCAAAATACAGAAATACATATTCTTGGTTATTATATTCAAGAAGACCATCCTGAATTTATTACAAAGTTACAAGAATTTGTTGATAGTAGAGAGAAAAGAAATGAAAAAATGGTTGCTTTACTTCAACAAGAAGGCTTTGATATAACAATGGAAAATCTCTATCAAGAAAATCCTGATAGTGTGATTACTCGGGCACATTTTGCTCGTTTTCTAGTAGAACATGGATTTATCAAAGACCGTAAAACTGTATTTCAGGAATATCTTGGCGATGGATGTAAATGTTATGTAGGCCGCCAAAAAATCACACCCTTTGAGGCAATTCAACTTATTCAACTTGGAGGTGGACTTGCTTTTCTTGCCCATCCAGTTCTATATCATTTAGAACAAAATCATCTTCATTCATTGATTCAAAATTTAAAGAATGCTGGTCTAGCTGGAATAGAAGCAATATATTCTATTAACACATTAGAAGATGAACAACATTTCCGAAAACTTGCAGAAGAATTTAATCTTCTTATCAGTGGTGGTTCAGATTTTCATGGAAATAACAAACCAGATATTAAATTGGGAAGTGGGAGAGACAATCTTCAAATCCCTTATTATATTTTGGAAGAAATTAAGAGAAAACGATAAGAAAGAATCTGTAAATAATAGAAAACATGCTAGGCGAACTTTCTATTATCATAAACAATAGAAAGTTCGCTAAGCAAATTTTCTATTGTTTATAACAATGGAAAATTTGATAAATATGGTATCTTTCTATATAATAACAAATTTATATTTTTAATTTAATATAAATTTTTCTATTACTTCTGCAATAGCACCATGCTCATTGTCTTGTTCTGTGATATAATCTGCTGCTTGTCTTGCATCTTCATGTGCATTTTTTACTGCAACACCTATATGTGCAGCTTTCATCATAGGAATATCATTTCGTTCATCTCCTACTGCCACTGTATTTTCCAACGGAACATTTAAAAATTTACTGATATACTTTAATCCACTACCTTTATCTGTATTTTTGGGACAATATTCTAAATATTGATTACAAGAGAAAAAACTATTGCTCTTTTCTAGTAATTTTGGATGTTGATTTTGAAATTCTTGTAATATTTCTTGATTATCCACATTAATTAAAAGAACTTTATTAGGTTCTTTCTCTAAATTACTGTAAATATCATTCACTAACCGATATCTCATTTTGGCATTATTTAAATAAAAATCTAATTCTTTGCCATGACGCTCTGTTAAAATCGTATCTTGCTGGTAAGTTTGCACATAAATTCCTGCTTTGTGTGCTTCATCAATAATTTCCTTTGCAACTTCCATTGGAAGAGTTCGCTCTGCAAGAATTCTATCTGCTGCACAATCGTAAACAACTGCTCCATTAAAAGCTACCATATAACAACCAGGCATAATCAATCCTAATTCTTTGATTACTGCTCTTCCAGTTGTAATAGGACGTCCTGTCATAAGTACAATGTCATGTCCTTGTTCCAATAATTTTGTGATAGCGTTTCTATTTTCTTTTGAAATACTTTTGTTATGATTTAATAAAGTTTCATCTAAATCTGTAAATAATATCTTATGATCCATAGTTTCCTCCAATTTCTAAAAACACTCTATCGTTTTTGCTGAAATACCTTACCTTCTTGTCGTTCTTGTTATTCATTTAAAATACTACATAGGTTCTGCTGGGATAAATACTCTATCTTGGTAAACATTCACTTTTTTAGGAATAGCCTTTTTCGCTTCCTCACAAAATTGTTGTTGTGAATTAACTAATTTTTTTCCTCTTTTATCTACCTTTTCATATTTTCCATCTGGTTGTAAAATATGTGCTTTTGTATTATCTGCAAGTTGAGTTTCTAACACATGACGCACCTCATCCATCAACTTTTCATTTTCCACAGGGAACATAATCTCTACCCGACGATCTAAATTTCTTGGCATCCAATCTGCGCTTCCCATATAAATTTCCTCTTGCCCATCATTATGAAACCAAAAAATGCGACTGTGTTCTAAAAAATTCCCCACAATAGAATGTACAACAATATTTTCACTGACTTCTGGAATGCCAACTTTTAAACAACAAATTCCTCGAACTACTAATTCTATCTTTACTCCTGCCGCTGAAGCCTCATATAAAGCTGCAATAATTTCTTGGTCACAAAGAGAATTCATTTTCGCTTTGATAAATGCTTCTTTTCCAGACTGTGCATGTTTTATCTCTCGTTTAATTAGTTTTAAGAATCGTTTGCGCAACCAAATAGGTGCAACTATCAGTTTATTCCAAGAAGGTGGTTCTGAATATCCAGAAAGCATATTAAAGACTGCTGTTGCATCTTCCCCGATTGCTTCAGAACAAGTAAACATTCCTAAATCTGTATATAATTTTGCAGTAGAATCATTATAATTTCCTGTTCCTAAATGCACATACCTGCGAATACCATCCTCTTCTTTTCGAACCACTAATGCAATTTTACTATGTGTTTTCAATCCCACCAATCCATAGATAACATGACATCCAGCTTTTTCTAATTTCTTTGCCCAAACAATATTATTTTCTTCATCAAATCGAGCTTTTAATTCTACCAGTACAGATACTTGTTTTCCATTCTCTGCCGCCTGTGCTAAAGAGGCAATAATTGGTGAATTACCGCTTACTCGATATAAGGTCTGTTTAATAGCAAGCACTTCTGGGTCTGTAGAAGCCTGCCGAATAAAATCTACTACAGGGTCAAAAGTCTGATAAGGATGATGTAATAAAATATCTCCCTTGCGAATAATTTCAAAAATATCCTCTCCTGGTTCAATTTGTGGTACACGCTGAGGCCGATATACTTGCAACCGCAATTCCTCTCCACCTTCAATGCCATACATTTTCATTAAGAAAGTTAAATCTAAGGGACCATTGATTTTAAAAATATCCTCCTGAGCAATATGAAGTTCCTCCTTTAAAATAGAAAGTAAACGTTTATCAATTTTTTCCTCCACTTCTAAGCGGATAACTTCTCCCCATTGACGTTTCTTTAACTGTTTCTGAATTTCTTGTAACAAATCCTCAGCTTCATCCTCATCAATTGTAAGATCTGCATTTCTCATGATTCGATAAGGATATGCACACACTACATGATAATTTAAAAACAATCGATGAATATTTCGCTCAATTATCTGTTCTAATAAGATAAATGTCTTATCTCCCTCTTCTTGTGAGGGGATTTGTACAATTCTTGACAAAACAGAAGGAACCTGAACAGTAGCAAATTCTAATTCTACTTTCTTATCTTCCTTCTTATCTCCTTTTTTTGTTAAAAGTGCAGCAATATTTAAAGATTTATTGCGAATAAGAGGAAAAGGACGAGATGCATCCACTGCCATAGGTGTAAGTACTGGGTATACAGTCTCCTCAAAGTAACGGTCTACATACTCTTCTTGCTCTTGGGTTAAATTTTCATATGCATCTATAATTTGAATATGATGATTATGTAATAAGGGTACAAGTGATCTGTTATAGGTAGAATATTGCATTTCCACTAATGCTCTAGTATCTTTATTGATGGCTTCTAATTGTTCCTTAGCTGTCATTCCAGCAATATCTTTTTTCTTGTATCCTGCATGTACCATATCTTTTAAAGATGCTACACGTACCATAAAAAATTCATCTAGATTTGAAGATGTAATACTTACAAATTTTAATCGTTCTAACAGTGGAATATTTTTATCTCTTGCTTCATTTAAAACTCTATGATTAAACTTTAACCAACTTAATTCTCGATTTTCATAATATTCCGATTTTAGAAAATCCTTGTCTTTCTCCATGCGAAAACCTCCTTACTATAATATTTTCTTTTCTTTTATTTTGGGTTTGATACTAAAAATTTCTTCAAAAGAATTTGCATAGGCAGAAAATAAGCCTTTCTCTAATACAATACTTTCAGCAGATTCTACTGTAATGACCAACTCTCGTTCCCGCAATGCAGCTTTTATATTTTTAAATTTTTGCTTATGACTTCTATCCATAGCATTGGCTATTTTTAGAATTGCTGTTAATTTTGAGACTATCATATAATCTTTCTGGTTCATTTTATCACTCACACTGCTATAAGG
>CAJUHG010000034.1 GCA_910586005.1 uncultured Lachnospiraceae bacterium
TGTATAAAATTTTCAATGTTCATCAATTTAGCCTTGACTTTTTATTTGCAGGCTTCTTTGCTTATTTTAGAGGATTGCAAAATTGAATTACTATGCTTATTTCATATATAATTTAAAAAATTTGAAATATATATGTTATTCTTAAAAAGCTAAGAAGTGTATGTTAACATCATGAAGATTTTTTGCCAAAGAGATAAAAAATCAAGGAAAAAATTTAAAAATCATGGAAGTCTTTGCTAAATATGAGCTTATATGGTTACTATCTGATGAAGAACCATATAGATATCTTTATTAATACAGAGCGATTTGTGTTTTATTTCTTCTGGTACAAAAGCCTCTCCCTTATTTAGGCAAGCATAAGTAGCATGTTGCCAATCGTTTGTTAGATTCCAAAAAGGATATTTAATAATAGAGGGCGTATTAAATCCAACCCCCAATTCTAAGAATAATACATTTGTATGTTGGTGTTGTTTTAGAAATAATTTATATTGTTCGGCTGCTTGATACCAGCCTTCATCTTGTACAAAAGTGTCATCTGCCCTTAAATTCATACTGATAGGTTTTTTGCATTTGGGACAGTAAGGGATTAATTCTTCAGGTACAGACATTTTTGCACTTCTGCCTTCTGGTAAATACAAGCTGTTATCTGCTCCAATTTGGTAGCCCTGTGCTTTTACCATTTTATAAATGGTTTCTGCATTATCATAGGTTTCTTTATGACAAGGTTCACTACATTGAAATAATCCATAGTCTCCTTGTGTATAGTATATTCTCCTTTTATCAAATCCTGCCTTTTGAAAACAGTGATCTACATTTGTTGTGATTACAAAATAATCTTTATCTTTTACTAGTTTATAGAGATTTTGATATACAGGTTTTGGTGGATTCATGTAACGATTGATATAGATATATCTGCTCCAATATGCCCAATACTCCTTGAATGTTTCATAGGGAAAAAAGCCTCCTGTGTACATATCTTTAAAATCATATTTTTCTGCAAAGTCTTTAAAATAGAGCTGAAAGCGTTTTCCACTGTAAGTAAATCCGGCAGCAGTGGAAAGTCCTGCACCTGCACCAATAATAACCGTTTCTGTCTGCCTTAAGATGTTTTTGAGTTGTTCTATTTTATCTGAGCTAATTGTTTTAGGTTGCAATAATAACATATTTCTCCTCCATTCTGTATATTTTTCAGCATATGATATTATTTTTTCTTATTCTAATTGCTTGTATGGGGCAATGTTCCATGCAATTTCCACAATGGAGACAGTGTTCTTGTTCTATATAAAAGGGCTGTCCTTCTTTGATACAGCTTTGTGGACAATGTTTTTTACAAGTTCCACAACAAACACATTGTTCTGTTATCTTAATGCAATCCTCCTTTTTTCTTATGATTTTAAGTTTTGCTTTTTGACAGTTATATCTTAACAAGAATAAGTACAGAAAAAAAGTACGCACTTTTTTATTACATAGTTACAAAAAGGTAACTATAATTTTCATTCTTGTTCTTTTTGATATAACAAACTATAATTAAAATATAAGTATTAAAAAATATTTATTGAAAGGGGAGATTTTATGAAGGCGAAAGAGGAATTACCAGAATGTCCAGTTGCTATTACGGTGTCTATGATTGGAAGTAAGTGGAAATTATTAATTATAAGAAATCTTCTTGTTCGTTCTTGGCGTTTTAATGAATTGAAAAGGAACTTAGATGGAATCAGCCAAAAAGTACTAACAGACTCTTTACGCTCTATGGAAGAAGATGGAATTATTACAAGAACGGTTTATCCTGAAGTACCACCTCATGTAGAATATGCGTTAAGTGAATTGGGAGAATCTATGCGCCCAATTTTAAATGCTATGCAGCAGTGGGGGGAAGCGTATAAAAATACTTTTTAAAATTCTAGATAAAACCTAATATACAATAAGGAGAAATGTTTCAATGGATAAGATGAGAATGGAATCAGTCAATATAATTGCTGAAAATATTGATAAAATTGGTGCACTGTTTCCAAATTGTATTACAGAAACTCTGGGAGAAAATGGTCATCCAAAGAAAGCTATTAATTTTGAATTATTGCATCAGATGCTTTCAGAAGATGTAGTGGAAGGGGATGAGGTTTATGAATTTACCTGGGTAGGTAAAAAGGAAGCAATCGTTGAGGCGAATAAATCCATTAATAAAACATTGCGCCCATGTCCAGAAGAAAGTGTTGATTGGGATAAGACAGAGAATCTTTATATTGAAGGCGATAATCTAGAAGTATTGAAATTGTTGCAGAAGAGTTATTTTAAGGCTATCAAGCTTATTTATATTGATCCTCCCTACAATACAGGACATGATTTTACTTATTCAGATTCATTTATTGCAAAGCATACTGAATATGCAAATGCAAGAGGATATTTTAATGGAAATGAAGAAATGAATTTTGTACAAGAAAATCGTTTTCATTCTGGAAAGTATCATTCTAATTGGTGTTCTATGATTTATTCACGCTTACTTCTTTCAAGAAATCTCCTAAAGGAAGATGGAGTAATTCTTATCAATATAGATGAACATGAAGTGACAAATTTGCAAAATATTTGTGCAGAAGTGTTTGGAGAAAAAAATAATCTTGGAACAATTGTATGGGATAAAAGAAATCCAAAAGGAGATGCAAAAGGAATTTCTTCTCAACATGAATATATTTTGGCATATGCCAAAAATAAAGTAGCTTTTATGAGACATTGTAAGATACAACGTCCCAAGAAAAATGCTGCTGCTATGATAAAAAAAGCAAAACAATTATTTCATAAAATAAATATTTCTTATACACTTGAAGATGCAAATAAAGAATTTTTGTTGTGGCTTTCAAAACAAACAGATTTGAGTGGAGGAGAAAGAGCCTACTATAGAATCGATCAACATGGAGATTTATATCAAGCAGTATCTATGAGTTGGCCAAATAAAAAAAAGCGCCAGCAGATTATTTTATTCCATTGATTCATCCTGTGACTAAAAAACCTTGTCCAGTACCAGAACGAGGATGGAGAAATCCAAGTGCTACGATGCAAGAACTTCTAAAAAAGGATTTGATTATCTTTGGTCAAGATGAGATGGTACAGCCAAGAAGGAAGTATTTGCTAAAAGATAATATGTATGAGAATATTCCATCTATATTATCTTTTGGTGGAAGCGATATAGAGATGTTATCTCAGATGAATATTCCATTTGATACACCGAAAATAGTTAGTATTTGTGCGGAACATATTGCTTGCTTTACAGGGAAAGAGGATATTATTCTGGATTATTTTTCAGGTTCAGCAACTATGGCTCATGCTGTAATGCAACAAAATGCAGAGGATGGTGGACAGCGCAAATATATTATGGTTCAAGTTCCAGAGCAGATAAAAGAAACTTCTATGGCATATGATACTGGATACAGAAAAATAACAGACATTGGAAAAGATAGGATTAGACGTGCAGCTCAAAAAATAAAAAATGAAACCAATGCTAACATTGATTATGGATTTCGAGTGCTTAAATGTGAGGAAACAACTATTGGAACTGACCACATCGGTCTTGATTTACTATTTACTTGCCTTTTAAAATGGGGGATTCCTTTATCTTTCTGCTACAACACAGAACAGATTATGAATTATATAGTATATAATTATCATAATGGAGATTTCATGGCTTGCTTTTATGAAAATATTCCAGAACATGTAATCAAGGAAATTGCAAAAAAACAACCGTCTCGTGTGGTGTTTTGTGAGAATAGTTTTAAAAATAGTTTAACTAAAATTCAGGTCGAGGAGATTTTTAATTTCATATCTCCAAATACAAAAATAAACATAATCTAAGTTTGTGAGAATTTTTGCATCTTGTCAGTTTTATGACAAGATGTAATTTTTTTCTATAAAGAATAACAGGAAAGCGAATCTTCCTATTGACAAAGAATGGAACTTAAATTAAAATATTATAATCCGATTTCGGACATAATAAAGCCAATCACATGCTTGAATGGTACAATGGAATGTGCTGAAAAATAGAAAGAATGGAGGAAAAAAATGAGATTTAAACAAGGAAAGCATTTGGAAGAATTTAATCGTCTCTACAGAGAGATGGATCAACTATATCATGGACTTGCAGTAAATGCAGGAATGTCAGATAGTGCTTTTTATATTTTATATGCAATTGCAGAAATGGAAGATGGGTGTTTACAGAAAGAAATTGCAGAGCGATATTCTATCTGCAAGCAGACCATTAATTCATCTATTCAAAATTTAAAATCAAAAGGATATCTTTCTTTAGAGCAAGGAAAAGGGCGAGATAAACATATCTATTTAACAGATTTAGGGCAACAGATAGTAGAAAAAGAAATTATTCCAGTTATGAAAATGGAACAGGCAGCTTTCTTAGAGATGGCACCACAAGAAAGTCAAGAGTTATTAAGATTGACAAAAAAATATAATAAAATATTTCAAAAGAAAATACAAGAAAAGATTTTATAGGTGAAATTACTTTTGTATCTAAAAGAGATAGAATGGAGGAAAAAATGAGAATACAGTTATCAGATCATTTTACTTATAAGAGGTTACTTTGTTTTGTAATATCTCCTATTTTAATGATGATTTGTACCTCTTTATATGGAATTGTAGATGGTTTTTTTGTATCTAATTATGTTGGTAAGACACCATTTGCAGCAGTAAATTTAATTATGCCTGTCTGTATGGCATTTGGAACAATAGGAATTATGATTGGAACAGGAGGAAGTGCAGTTGTCTCTAAAACATTAGGAGAAGGAAAGAAAAATGAGGCGAATCAGTATTTTTCTTTGCTTGTGTATTTTTCAATCATATTAAGTATTTGTCTCACAGTGATTGGTTTTGTATTTGCCCGCCCAGTTTCGATTGCTTTAGGTGCAGAGGGAGAATTATTAGAAGATTGTGTGCTTTATAGTAGAATTTTATTTCTTTTTTTAACAGCTTTTGTATTGCAAAATTTTAATTGCTGTCTTTCAATGGGGAGTTGCAGGAGCAGCGATTGCAACAGGAATTGGGCAAGTGATAGGAGGTTTTATTCCAATCATCTATTTTATAAGGAAAAATGATAGTCTTTTACATTTAGTAAAAACAAAATTTTATAGACAAGTATTGTTAAAGACCTTTGGAAATGGTGCTTCTGAAATGGTTACAAATCTTTCCACCTCTCTTGTTAATATATTATATAATTTTCAGCTTATGCGATTAGCAGGGGAAAATGGAATTGCTGCCTATGGAATTATTATGTATGTTAATTTTATTTTTATGGCAATTTATTTTGGCTATGCGATCGGCAGTGGTCCTGTGATTGCATTTCATTATGGTGCAGGCAACCACAAAGAGTTGAGAAATTTATTTCAAAAAAGTTTAGTTCTCATGGGAGGAGCAGGAATATTTTTAACAATTTTAGCAGAAATTTTGACAGTACCATTGGTAAAGATTTTTGCTAATTATGATGTTGAGTTATTTACTATGACTTGTCATGGATTTAGATTATATGCTCTTGCATTTTCTGTTATGGGAATTAATGTATGGGGCTCTGCATTTTTTACTGCTTTAGGAAATGGAGGGGTTTCAGCGACAATTTCATTTTTACGTTCATTGGTATTTCAAATAGCAATGGTCATTGCTCTACCTATATTTTTAGAAATAGATGGTATTTGGTTGGCAATTGTTGCAGCAGAAGGACTGGCATTGTTCGTTACAGGAAGTTTTTTTGTGGCAAAAAGGAAGAAATATCATTACACATAAAAGTTTTTGTGTTTTTTTCCAGATTTCTGTAAATACTATATTTATACAATTGATACAATAGTAACAGTTTTGGCAATTTTATTATGTTTTTTTGCTATATAACAGATACCTTATATATGTCTTATTTTGGGAAATATAATTTATATATAAAGTATGTTTGAACTGTTATATAAGATAAGAATATAAACTATTTTTTAGTGCTTAAAAAATAAGAAAAAACAGAAATGAGGGAATTTTCATGAAAACATTTCATCAGCTATATTTGGATATTTTAGAACAAGAAGCAGGAAAAGGGCGTGTGCTTGAGGAAGAATATAATCCATATCATATGGATTGTCTGTTACATCCAGAAAAGCATGCGCCTGTGATATTTGCAAAGGAATGTGAACAGTGTGCATATGAGAGAGCCTGTGAGAGTAGTTGTATTTTTGATGCCTTTGAACAAGATAAAGAAGGTAAAATTTATATTAATAAGGAAAAATGTGTTGGATGTGGGGCTTGTGTAGATGCTTGTAAGTTAGAAAAATTAGCAGCAAATAAAGATGTGGTTCCTGTACTTAGAGCCATTCGAGAGAAAAAAAGGGAAGTATATGCACTGGTTGCGCCAGCCTTTTTAGGGCAGTTTGGAGCAGAAGTTACAACTGGAAAGCTACGTGCTGCATTTAAAGCAATGGGATTTCAAGGATTGATTGAAGTGGCAGTTTTTGCTGATATTTTAACTTTGAAAGAAGCATTGGAATTTGATGCAAATATTCAAAAGGAACAGGATTATCAACTTACAAGTTGTTGTTGTCCTGTATGGATTGCTATGATAAGAAATATTTATCATGAGTTAATCCCTCATGTACCAGGAGCAGTGTCACCTATGATTGCAGCAGGAAGAGTTGTGAAGAAGTTACATCCAGAGGCAATAACCGTATTTATAGGACCCTGTATGGCAAAGAAAAAAGAAGCACGAGAACCAGATATTGCAGATGCCATAGATTATGTATTGACTTTTCAAGAAGTACAAGATATGTTTGAAGCAGCCGATATTCATCCAGAACAATTAGGAGAAGATGATAAAGAGCACTCTTCAAGGGCTGGACGAATTTATGCAAGAACAGGAGGAGTCAGTGAAGCAGTAAAGGCTACAGTAAAACAGTTGAATCCAGATAGAAAAATAGAAGTACGTGCAGAACAAGCAGATGGGGTACCAGCATGTAGGGATATGATAGAGCGATTAAAAGAGGGAGAGATAAAGGCAAATTTTTTTGAAGGGATGGGATGTAGAGGAGGCTGTGTGGGTGGTCCTAAAATTATTATAGACAAAGAAGAGGGAAGAAAAAATGTAGAACGTTATGGAAATAAAGCAGAGTATCAAACACCGCTAGAAAATCCTTTTGTACCAGAATTACTTTCTCGATTGGGTTTTCATACAATTGAAGAATTTTTGGAAAAAAGTGATATTTTAGTCAGAGAATTTCATTAGCTAATATAAAAAATTAGTTGAAAATTTTCCATTTTTTGTTTAAAGTAGTATTCTGGTAGGAGAAAGAGCAAATGCAACGTGCAAACAGGGAGACTTTTTTGCTGATATTAAAACATGAAATACAAAAAATATTTTAACGTTTCTATATTTAAGTAGTATTTTTTTAACTTTTTCTTGTAGGAAATTAAAGTTTCTTGTAGAATGAAAGAAAATAGAATTTAATATTAAAATTTTTTAAAATTTTATGATGGGATGCAGACTAGTTTTGCTATTGTAAAATTTTCTGCATTCCTATATTTTTTACATAAAGGTTCTTTTGTTTTAATAAAACTTATTTTTAATCTTACAGGAGGTATAACTATTATATGAAATTGCAAAAAAAATACAAATTTTGGTTTTGTACAGGTTCACAGGACTTATATGGAGAAGAATGCTTGAAAAATGTAGCAAACCATTCTAGAATTATTGTGGAACAATGGAATCAATCGGGTGTATTTCCATTTGAAATTGTGCTAAAACCTACTTTAATTACCAATGAAGTAATTCGGAAAACTTTGAATGAAGCAAATATGGATGAAACATGTGCTGGTGTTATTGTGTGGTGTCATACTTTTTCTCCAGCAAAATCTTGGATATTGGGATTACAGGAGTACCGTAAGCCTTTGCTTCACTTACATACACAGTTTAATGAAGAAATTCCCTATGATACGATTGATATGGATTTTATGAATGAGAACCAATCTGCACATGGAGACCGTGAATGGGGGCATATTGTTACACGTATGGGAATAGAGCGCAAAGTTGTCGTTGGATATTGGAGTAATCAAGTTGTGCAAAAGAAGATTGCAACTTGGATGCGCACTGCGATTGGCATTGTGGAAAGTAGTCATGTTCGTGTGATGCGTGTGGCAGATAATATGAGAAATGTGGCTGTTACAGAGGGAGATAAAGTAGAAGCACAGTTGAAATTTGGATGGGAAGTAGATGCTTATCCTGTCAATGAAATTGCAGAAGCTGTTGCAGCAGTTTCAGAATCTGATACAAATGTATTGGTAGAGGAATATTATGACAAATATGAAATTCTTCTAGAAGGCAGAGAAGAAAGTGAATTTAGAAAACATGTTGCTGTACAAGCTCAGATTGAACTGGGCTTTGAACGGTTTTTAGAAGAAAAGAATTATCAAGCCATTGTGACTCACTTTGGAGATTTAGGTGCTTTAAAGCAACTTCCTGGATTGGCAATTCAACGTTTAATGGAAAAAGGATATGGTTTTGGTGCAGAAGGTGATTGGAAAGTTGCAGGAATGGTCCGCATTATGAAACTAATGTCTGCGGGAATGAAAGAGGCGAAAGGAACTTCCATGTTAGAAGACTATACTTATAACTTAGTAGCAGGCAAAGAAGGAATTTTACAGGCACATATGTTAGAAATTTGTCCCTCTATTGCAGATGGTCCTATTAGTATTAAGTGTCAACCTCTTTCTATGGGCAATAGAGAAGATCCTGCACGTTTGGTATTTACCTCAAAGGAGGGAATGGGGATTGCCACCTCTCTCATTGATTTAGGAAATCGTTTTCGTTTGTTAGTGAATACAGTGGAATGTAAGAAAGTGGAAAAACCTATGCCTAAGCTTCCAGTAGCAACCGCATTTTGGACTCCACAGCCTGACTTTGCAACAGGTGCAGAGGCATGGATTTTGGCAGGTGGTGCTCATCACACAGCATTTTCTTATGATATTACCGCAGAACAGATGGGGGATTGGGCAGCAGCTATGGGAATTGAAGCTGTATTTATTGATAATAATACTAATATCCCCAATTTTAAGCAAGATTTGATGCTTGGAAATGTTGTATTTAAGTAATTCAAGAAAAATTTCAACTTAAAAATGTTGTATTTTAAGAAAGCTTTTGCTATTCTTGTAGCTGGGTGCGGGTTAGCTCTGCTGACATAAAATTTTTTTGTGCCCTTGTAATCATATAAAATGTTTTTCAATTAAGGAGGAAAAAATATGAAATTGTTTATTGACACAGCAAATGTAGAGGATATTCGAAAAGCAAATGATATGGGAGTAATTTGTGGAGTGACCACCAATCCATCTTTAATTGCAAAAGAAGGCAGAGATTTCAAAGAAGTAATTAAGGAAATTACAAGTATTGTAGATGGACCAATTAGTGGGGAAGTAAAAGCTACCACAATAGATGCAGCAGGAATGATAAAAGAAGGTCGTGAGATTGCTTCTATTCATCCAAATATGATTGTTAAGATACCAATGACCATAGAGGGATTAAAAGCAGTAAAAGTGCTTGCAGCAGAAAATATTAAAACAAATGTAACGTTAGTATTTACAGCAAATCAAGCATTGCTTGCAGCAAGAGCAGGCGCTACTTATGTATCTCCATTTTTGGGACGTTTGGATGACATTAGTCAACCTGGGATAAATTTAATTGAGGATATTGTAACTATCTTTGGAAACTATGGAATAGAGACAGAAATTATTGCAGCAAGTATACGTAACCCAATTCATGTAACTGATTGTGCGCTTGCTGGCGCAGATATTGCAACTGTACCATATAGTGTGATTGAGCAAATGACCAAACATCCTTTGACAGAACAAGGAATTGAAAAATTCCAGAAAGATTATCGAGCAGTTTTTGGTGAATAGGTAGTTGACAATACCAGAGGCATAGTTGGAAATTGGATAGAGAAACATATATAAAAATCAAATTATATATAGAAGATATATAGGTAAAAAAATATATATAAAGCAAATATATATAAAAGGAGATATTTACATGGAAAATTTAGAACTTCAGAAAATAGCCAATGAAGTCCGCAAGGGAATTATTACTTCTGTTCATGCAGCAAAAGCAGGTCATCCAGGCGGTTCTTTGTCTGCAGCAGATGTGTTCACATATCTGTACTTTGAAGAAATGAATATAGATCCAAAAAACCCAAAAAAGGTAGATCGTGACCGTTTTGTTTTATCAAAAGGACATACTGCACCAGGCTTATATTCTGCATTAGCACATAGAGGATATTTTCCAGTGGAAGATTTGAAAACACTGCGTCACATTGGTTCTTATTTGCAGGGACATCCCTGTTTGCAATATACTCCTGGTGTTGATATGTCAAGCGGTTCTTTGGGGCAAGGAATTTCTGCAGCGGTAGGAATGGCAGTATCAGCAAAATTAAGTAAAAAGGATTATCGTGTATATACTCTTTTGGGAGATGGAGAAATTCAAGAAGGACAAGTTTGGGAAGCAGCTATGTTTGCAGGACATCGAAAGCTTGATAATCTGGTTGTAATCGTGGATAACAATGGATTACAGATTGATGGTAAAATAGAAACTATATGTTCTCCTTATCCAATTGATGAAAAATTCAAAGCCTTTAATTTCCATGTAATCAATGTATCTGATGGAAATGATTTTGATGCATTGCGCGCAGCTTTTCAGGAAGCAAGAGAGATAAAAGGAATGCCTACTGCAATTGTATTGAAAACAGTAAAAGGAAAAGGAGTTTCTTTTATGGAACATCATCCAGGATGGCATGGAAAAGCACCAAATGATGAAGAATATTTGATTGCAATGGAAGATTTAAAGAAAGCAGGTGAAGCATTATGCCAGAAGTAAAGAAAATAGCAACCAGAGAAAGTTATGGAAAAACCTTGGTGGAGTTAGGAAGAGAACATGAAAATCTGGTGGTATTAGATGCAGATCTTGCTGCAGCCACCAAAACAGAATTGTTTCAAAAGGAATTTCCAGATAGACATATTGATTGTGGAATTGCAGAGGCTAATATGGCAGGAATTGCAGCAGGAATGGCTACTACAGGAAAAGTTCCATTTATAAGTTCTTTTGCAATGTTTGCAGCGGGAAGAGCTTATGAACAAGTGAGAAATTCTATAGGATATCCTCACTTAAATGTAAAAATTGGAGCTTCTCATGCAGGAATTTCTGTAGGAGAAGATGGAGCAAGTCATCAGTGTAATGAAGATATTGCATTGATGAGAACTATTCCAGGAATGACAATTATTAACCCCTCTGATGATATAGAAGCAAAAGCCGCAGTGAGAGCGGCCTATGAGATAGATGGTCCAGTTTATCTGCGTTTTGGGAGACTTGCAGTTCCAGTTATCAATGATAGAGAAGACTATAAATTTGAGCTTGGAAAAGGTGTATTATTAAAAGAAGGAACAGATGTTACAATTATAGCAACAGGTTTATGTGTAGCACCATCTTTAGAAGCAGCAGAAAAGCTAGAAGCAGAAGGTATTCATGCAGAGGTGATTAATATTCATACCATTAAACCTCTCGATGAAGAGATTGTTGTTAATTCTGCTAGAAAAACAGGTAAAGTAGTCACAGTAGAAGAACATTCTGTGATTGGTGGTCTTGGAAGTGCAGTATGTGACTGTTTATGTGACAAGGCACCTACTCTTGTATGCAAAATTGGAATCAAGGATGTGTTTGGTGAATCTGGTCCAGCACTGCAATTATTAGAAAAGTATGGGTTTGATGGAAAAGGAATCTATAAGAGTGTAAAAGAATTTTTAAATGGAAGATAACAGATAAATATAACTTTCCTAGGAAATTTTTCTATTTACTTCGTTAGGCACTATCACCTAAGAAGGCCAATTGCTCCGTGTTATGCTTTTTTGCAATTGCTGTGTCAATGTAAGTAGTAATCGTTTTTCTATTATCTATTATCAAAGCAGCTATATATTATATAAGAAAACTATTGTTGTATATAGTTTTTATAAGTTTTTAGTAAGGGAATTGTTGTATGAAAAAAGAGTATAATTTAGAAAAGAAATGTGTGATAGAAGATATTCAAAATGGAAAAACTGCACTTGGAATAGAATTTGGTTCTACTAGAATAAAAGCCATATTGGTGGGAAGTGATTATACTCCTATTGCATCTGGTGCTTATGATTGGGAAAATCAATTTGTGAATCAAATTTGGACCTATCCTTTAGAAGCGGTTTGGAGTGGACTTCAAGACTGTTATCAAACAATGGCTGAAAATGTAAAAAATCAGTATGGAATTACTTTGAATACCATTGGAAGCATTGGATTTAGTGGTATGATGCATGGATATATGGCATTTGACAAGAAGGGAGAATTGTTGGTGCCTTTCCGTACTTGGAGAAATACAATTACAGAGGAGGCTTCCCAAAAACTGACAGAAATCTTTCAATATCATATACCACAAAGATGGAGTATTGCTCATCTTTACCAAGCAATTTTAAATAAAGAGGAACATGTAGGTTTTGTGGATTATTTTACTACACTTGCAGGTTATGTTCATTGGAAATTAACAGGGCAGCGGGTACTTGGGATAGGAGAAGCATCTGGTATGTTTCCTATTGATGTTGAAATTGGGGATTTTGATAAAAGAATGATAGAGCAGTTTAATGATTTAATTGCTTTGGAAAATTATCCTTGGAAATTAGAAGATATTATGCCAAAGGTGTTGAAGGCTGGAGAACTTGCAGGCACTTTAACAAAAGAAGGAGCGGCACTTTTAGACATCACGGGTAATTTGCAATCTGATATTTTGGTATGTCCACCAGAAGGTGATGCAGGGACAGGAATGACAGCAACAAAGAGTGTTGCAAAACGTACTGGAAATGTCTCAGCAGGAACATCTGTATTTGCAATGGCTGTTTTGGAAAAAAATTTAACAAATGTGCATCCTGAGATAGATATGGTGACTACACCAGATGGAAGTTTAGTAGCAATGGTTCATTGTAATAATTGTACCTCTGATTTAAATGCATGGATTACTATTTTTCAAGAGTTTACAGAGAGTTTTGGTATAGAAATAGATAAGACAAAATTATTTTCTATATTATACCATAAAGCCTTAGAGGGAGATTCTGATTGTGGTGGACTTTTGGCATATAATTATTTTTCAGGAGAACATATTACTGGATTTGAAGAAGGGCGGCCATTATTTGTGCGTACTCCAAATAGTAAATTTAATCTTGCTAATTTTATGCGGGTGCATTTATTTACTGCTCTTGGTGCCTTAAAAATGGGACTTGATATTTTGTTGAAGGAAGAACATGTAACATTAGAGGAATTAATGGGACATGGTGGGCTGTTCAAGACGAAGGATGTAGGGCAAAAAGTTATGGCGGCAGCAGTGAATTGTCCTGTTTCTATTATGGAGACAGCAGGTGAAGGTGGTGCGTGGGGAATGGCACTGTTAGCTTCTTATATGATAAATAAGGAAGAAAAAGAAAGCTTATCTCATTTTTTAGAGGAAAAAGTATTTAAAGGACAGAAGTGTATCACAATACAGCCAGATATAAAAGATGTAGAGGGGTTTGACATATTTATGAAGCGTTATACAGAGGGATTACTTGTTGAGCGAGCAGCAGTAGATGTGTACCACTGATATTTAGAATCGTTGCTTGTGTGAATGGATGAAAGTCTTAAAAATGGATGCTTTTGAATTTGAAAGAAATTTCAATAAATCTAGTGGCTTCACAATGATTTAGGTAATTAAAAAAAGAAAGGGAATGAGAAGGATGCTAGAAGAGCTGAAAAAAGAAGTGTATCAGGCAAATATGGATCTGCCGCATTATGGATTGGTTACTTTTACTTGGGGAAATGTCAGTGGAATTGACAGAGAAAAAGGATTGTTTGTAATTAAACCAAGTGGCATAGACTATGAAAATTTATCACCAGAGGATATGGTAGTAATGGACTTAGAAGGAAATAAGATAGAAGGAAATTACCAGCCTTCTTCTGATACAGCAACTCATGTAGAATTATACAAAGCATTTTCAGAAATTGGAGGAATTGTACATACTCATTCTTCTTATGCAACAAGTTGGGCACAAGCAGGAAGAAGTATCCCTTGTTATGGAACTACCCATGCAGATTATATCTATGGAGAAGTTCCTTGTGTACGTTGTTTGACAAAAGAAGAAATTGATTGTGGATATGAAGAAAATACAGGACATTTGATTGTAGATTTTTTTCAGGAAATGGAAAAAGATGTGATGGCAGTGCCTGCAGTTCTGTGTAAAAATCATGGACCTTTTACTTGGGGAAAAGATTCAAAGGAAGCGGTACATCATGCAGTTGTATTAGAAGAAGTGGCAAAGATGGCATATCGTGCAGAAAGTCTTAATCCTCACATTCAGCCTGCACCTGAAGAATTGCAACAGAAACATTATTACCGCAAGCATGGTACTAAGGCTTATTATGGGCAAAAAGAAATAGGAAGCGTAAATCTTTTAGTTGAAAAGTTATAGATAGATATAGAGGACATTATGTATAAAGATAATCTAGTTTGCATAGCAAAAAGAGAGAATAATACTAAAAGAAATTATTTGGTGATAAATAGATATCAGGGAAAGCATATTCCTGTGGAGCCACAGAATGCTTTTTCTATGTTTGCAGACTTGGCAAAATTATTAAAAGAACAATATCAAAAAGAAAGACTGTTGTTTATTGGTTTTGCAGAAACTGCAACAGCAATTGGAGAGTCTTTGGCTGCAACACTAAATGTAAGTTATATGCAGACTACTAGGGAGCATATTCCAAAGGTTGATTACCTGTATTTTTTGGAATCTCATAGCCATGCAACAGAACAGAGACTTGTTAAAAATGATTTAGATTGTATTATTGACAAGATAGAGCGAATTGTATTTATAGAAGATGAGGTAACAACTGGAAATACTATTTTAAATATTATTAGATTGATACAAGATACCTATAAGAATAAAGTAAAGTTTGCTGTAGCTTCTCTGTTAAATGGAATGAATATAGAAGCGCAGCAATTATATCATAAGAAAAATATTGATATCTTGTATTTAGTAAAAACAAATCATAATTCTTATACAGAGATTGCACAGAATTTTTTAGGAGATGGAATCTATCACCGAAAAAAGATAGAACCTATAGAAGCTGAAATAGAGGAAATACAAGTTTTTGCTGGAATAAATGCAAGAAGACTGCATCAAGGTTCTGCCTATCAGGCAGCCTGTGAAAAAGTATGGAAAGAATTGAATCAAAAGATTTCTATTGAAAAAAGTCAAAAGATTTTAGTTCTTGGTACAGAGGAATTTATGTATCCTGCTTTGTATATAGCATATAAAATGCAAGAAATGGGTAAAGATGTGAAATGTCATTCCACAACCCGAAGTCCTATTGTTGTGAGTAAGGAAGACTCATATCCATTGCAGGAAAGATATGAGTTAATAAGTCTTTATGAAAAGGACCGTACTACATATATTTATAATTTATCTGTTTATGATAGTGTTTTTATTATTACAGATGCAGATTGTAAAGAAAAAGAGGGATTATATTCTTTGTATTATGCAATAAGCTCTTGTGGTAATAAAAATATTAATCTGATAAGGTGGTGCTGATATGAGAAGTTCTTATAAGGAAAAGGATGTTATTTTTCTATTGAAGGATATTACAGGAGAAGTGGAACCACAAAGTACAGAAGAAAGAGAACAGCAGATACAGGCGGGAAGACATTATTGTGAAATGTTGCCTATAGAATATGTACCAAGCCAGAAATATATGGAGGTCTATCAGGAAGCCTTAAAAATTTATGCAAAGCCAACTGCCTTAGCAGTTGGAATTTTGGCAGATAAAATTATTAGAAAAAAAGGAGAGCAGGTAGTTCTCGTTTCTCTAGCAAGAGCAGGTACTCCCATTGGGATTTTATTAAAGCGGTATATTTATAAAAAATATAATATAGATGTCCCTCATTATTCTATATCCATTATAAGAGGAAGAGGGATTGATCACAATGCCATGAAATTTTTGTTGGAGAAATATCATGCAAAAAATCTGTTGTTTGTAGATGGATGGATTGGAAAAGGTGCCATACTAGGGGAATTGAAGAAGGAAGTTGCAAAGTATCAAGGAGTTTCTGCAGATATTGCTGTTCTTGCAGATCCAGCAAAAGTAACAAATTTATGTGGAACACATGAAGATATTTTAATTCCCAGTTCTTGTTTAAATTGTACAGTTTCAGGTTTAGTAAGTAGGACTTTTTTAAGAAAAGATATAATTGGAGCAGAGGATTTTCATGGTGCAGTATATTATGGAGAATTGAAAGATTCTGATTTATCTTATCATTTTATTGAGACTATTGAAAGAGAATTTAAAGAGAAGATAGAGTTTGGGCAAAGTAATTCGAATAGATGCAATTCTGAACTGTGTAATTCTAATTTATATCAAGGGAGTGGTATAGAGGAAGTAAAAAAAATAGCACAGGATTTTAACGTTTTAGATTTAAATTTGATAAAACCAGGAATTGGAGAAACAACAAGGGTATTGCTGCGGCGAGTTCCTTGGAAAGTACTGATATCTTATAACTGTAAAAATGATAAGGCTTTAACACATATTCTAAGACTTGCAGAAGAAAAGGCTGTGCCAATAGAATATTATTCATTAAAACATTATAAAACTTGTGGAATTATAAAAAAATTGGCAGATGCATAACTTAAATGAGACCATATGCCTCTGCCAGTAAAAGGGTTCTTAGTGCCCAGTTCGAGTGTGTTTTATATTCATTCATACGTTCTTTTACAATGCTGCCAGAGACCAAAGAAGGTGAGGAATTGTCCCATTCAAGAATTGTTTTTGCATCATTGTAATCTTTCAGCGGGACTTTATAGGCATTATTCACAAATTTGATTTGATTGGGATGAATCACAGTTTTACCAATAAAACCACATAATTTGTCTTCCTTTAATTCTTCCATTAGTCCCATATCCCAATGTTTTCCATTGTAGTATTCCCAAACAGGTCCAGAGACAACATAATCCATACCAAATACAGTAATAATATCAGAAAAAATATTAGAAACTGGTTTGATTTTATGTATGGATTCATTGCTATGCCTGCGAAAACCGAACATATGGCATAAATCATTACCTCCCACTCTTATATTTAATACATATTTAGAAATACTATCTAATTTCTGTTTTAATTCATATAAGATATGATATCTTTCTTGTAAATGAATTAAGGTAGGACTTTCAAAAATTGGCATAATATAAAATGGAGTTTCTAAATTTTTATTTACATCTGTAATAATCTGAAGATATGTATCTGCATTTTCTAGGGAAAATTTTGGTATATTAAAACCAGTGATAAGTTCTCGAGCATCACCAAATTTATCTAATAAATAGTTTATCTGTAAAGGATTTCTAACTCGGATAAATATATTAGGAAGAAAAAATGGCTTATTTTTTTTGTAGTTGTATAGGGCTTGCATAGAGGAGATTAATACATTTTCTGCATCTGCTACACAATCATCCCTTATGGTATCCTCTAAGCATAATGCCAAAGAAAATTGTTTTCCAAACTTTTCATTTATGAGAGAATTTACAATACTATCATTATTTGCAGGACAATATAAAAGAGCTCCCACACGATAGGCAAGAAGAAAATTATTCATAATAAATCAACAAGAAAATGGTATATTTTTGGATGTGTGGAGGAACTATGTGATATTTCCAGTTTCTTGCAATCCCCTTTCTGATAAAAATGATTTATAGATAACTGCAAAATATTGCAGTTGGCAATTTATGAAATAGTTTATTAGTTGCTATTATAATATATACAGTAAATTGTAACAGAAAAATTATCTTGTGACAACTGTTAGTTTTTCTCTATGGTATAAAGAGATTGAGATTGTAATCACATGATACTAATTATTTTGAAAAAATAGATATTTTTTTGTGGGTGTGTTATAATTAATAACACTTGGAAGATTTAGAAAGGAATTGGGTGGTTTGAATTATGGAGGCAGAAATTTTCAAGACGAGGCATAATGTTATGAATATATCTTCCATAGAATCATTTATGAATATAAAGGGCTCTGTGAAAAATAATTGTAAAGATGTCTATTTTTTAAGAATCGTAGGGATTAATAAAGAAATACTTAGGGAAATAGAACTTATGGACCAAGTTTTAACAGAAAAAATGCAAGCGGGAAATGGATTTTATTGTAGAGTGAATGGTCTGCCTAAATTAGCAGCCCTACAAGATATAGAATATTATTCCAAGGCTTATGAAAATTGGAATAAAAGTGGAAAACAAGGGATAACAATAAAAGCGATAGAAGATAATAAAATAATAAGAGATGTTCTTGGAAATGCCTGTGATAAGGTATTGAATCTATTTCATCAGGAAAAATCTGAATTAAATAATTCCATAGAGAAAAATTTTGTGGTAAAGATGTTATATTGGTTAGAGCATACGGTTTCAAAGGCTTTGCATGTATGGTTGCCAGATACTTCTAGGAAAATTGTTTTTTCAGAAATCAGTAAAAAGCAGGAATATTTGTTTTGCTATCTGTTGACTTTGTTGGGATTTGATGTACTTTTGCTGCAAGCAGGGAAAGATATTGATAGAGAACTTGAAGTTATAGGTCTTTCAGTGAAACATGAAGTAAAGAATCCTACACAGCTCTCCATTCCAGAATATATCCCTTTAAAATATATCAATAATAATTCTGAAAAAAATTATGACAAGTATGTGGTTGAGAAAAAAACATCAACAGAAGCAGTACATACAATTGTAAATACAAGAGTGCCAGAACGTGATAGAAGAACGAAAGAGATGCTTTCTGCAAAAGCCAGAAAACAAGAGGAAGTTTTACAGAACATGGAAAATTCTAGAAATTTAAGTTCCAGTTCCACAAGACAAGAAGAAAATAAAAAAATAAGAACTAACACAAGTCCAATTGTACATATTAGTGACCCAAGAAGGCAAAAAGAAAATCAAAGAATAGTGTCTAATACAAATAGAACAGCAATAGAGAGACAAGAGTTAAAATATGAAGAACTTGCATTATTGGCTTCTTCTGTGGTACAGATTCTAATTCATGATAATTTTGGAAATCCTATTGGGGGAGGTTCTGGAATTATGATTGGTGAGAAGGGATATATTTTAACTAATAATCATGTGGCATGTAGAGGGAACTTTTATTCTGTAAGAATTGAGGAAGATGAACATATATATAGAACAGATGAAATGATTAAATATAATTCTGTATTAGATCTTGCAGTAATAAGAATCCATAAAACCTTGAAGCCTATCCCTATCTATAAAGGAGCCAAGAAGCTTGTAAGAGGACAAAAAGTGGTAGCAATTGGAAGCCCTTTGGGGTTATTTAATTCTGTGTCAGATGGCATTATTTCAGGTTTTCGTGTTATAGAAGGGGTAGATATGATTCAATTTACAGCTCCTATTTCAAATGGAAGTTCTGGTGGGGCTGTATTGAACATGTATGGAGAAATAATTGGAATTAGTACGGCTGGTTTTGAGGATGGACAAAATATTAATTTAGCAGTTGGATATGAATATATTCAAACATTTGTACAAGGATTTTTATAAAAGGAATCATTTCATTATAATATATTGATTTGCTTCTTTGTACCAGCAGACACTGTGTAAAACCTGAAATTGTAACAGTTCAACGCAAGCTATTTGTAGAACATACTTATACTGCTGTACAACTTAATTTGCTTATAAAATGTCAGAAAATGACAAAACTAGTTGAAAAAAAGATAGAAAAATTATATAATAAATAGCATAATGTGCAGAAATGGAGAGGTTACAAGTATGGCAGATAACAACAAAAAACTCAGAATATCCTTTAATTCACCAGTGATATTAAGTTTTACGATTTTGTGCTTTGTGGCAATGATATTGAATTTTGCTACAAAAGGATTTTCCAATAACATGTTTTTTAGTGTGTACCATTCCTCTTTGCTTAGCCCATTTACTTATATTAGATTTTTTGGTCATGTCATTGGTCATGCTGGCTGGGAACATTTTTTTGGAAATATTACATTGATTTTAGTAGTTGGTCCATTGTTAGAAGAAAAATATGGTTCTTCTAATATTTTGTTTGTAATATTGACAACAGCTTTTGCAACTGGGCTAGTTCACTTTATGTTTTTTCCTGGGATTCGTCTATTAGGAGCAAGTGGAGTGGTATTTGCATTAATTCTGTTATCTTCCTTTACTTGTATGAAAGAGGGAGAAATTCCGCTTACATTTATTCTTGTGGCCATTATTTATATTGGTCAACAAGTATATGATGGATTATTTATACAAGATAATGTTTCTAATTTAACTCATATTTTAGGTGGTATCGTTGGTGCTGCCCTTGGCTATGTGATGAATAAGTTTAAAATGAACAAATATTAAAGGGACTGTAAAAGCATATGTTTGAACAGAAAGAACTGCAAAATTTAAATGATTATTTTTTGGAGCTGGGAAATAGAAAAGAGAAGAGTGTATTTTTTTGCCGGATTAATGGTTATAACAAGGAAATAAAAAGTTTTATTCAAAAATACTATGAAGCAGCTCGAAGATCAGGTGTTGTAATAGAAAATAGAATTTCAAATCCAGATGAGAAGAATTTGGCTTATTATGGAGAAATTATGGGAATGGATTTTCAAATGGACATAGGATTTTTTACTGCTAGTTTAAAAAAATGGCTTCCCAGAATGAATGAATACCAAAGAAAAAATGTATCTTCAGCAATTTATGATACACTAGATAAGATGCGGCAAGAAGGCAAAAATAACAATATGTTGAAAAATGCATATATAAAGTTTATGTGCTGGTTATATTATAAATTTGAACGTATTGTAAATCAACTTGGTGAAAATTATATTCCAAAGATATTATATCAAGGCGATATCAGTAATTATGAGTTAAAACTTTTGACCATCTTATCAAAAGCTGGTTGTGATATTGTTTTGTTACAATATCAAGGGGATACAAATTATTTAAAATTAGATGCAGCTTCACAGATTTCTAGTGATGTTAAGATACAAAATAAAGAACCTTTTCCAGAGGGATTTAATCTTCAATGGATTCGGGAAGAATTAGAACAAGAAAGAAACAATGAGCGATTATATGGTACAAAACCTAAGATTATCAATTGCACTAATGCTTGGATAGAAGGCAAAGGATTAGAAGATTTTAAAACCAATCTTGCAACAAGAGGAAATGATCCAAATTTTTTTTATAATTGTTTTTGTAGAATCAATGGTGTGGAAGATAAATTGACCTATTTGAATGAGTTATTTCAATTTCAGTTAGAAATCAAGAATAGTAAAAGAAAATTATTGATTTTAGAGCAAGTGATTCCACAGCCAACAATGGAAGAAATTAATTCTATTCATAGAAAAAATTATGCAAATCAGGAACAGATGTTAATGGATTTATCTAGAAATATCCAATACACTGCTAATATAGAATTGCAAAGGTTGATGAATAAAGCATTTCTAGATGTAATGTTGGAAGAAGCCAAACTACAAGGAATGAATTTAAATAAGCTTACGAACAAAGGTGTTTATCTACTATGTTGGCTCAAGCGTTATCAGTCAGAATTGTTTTATAATTGGAAAATACCAGAGATTGGCTGTTTTATCTATCTGGGCGGTTGTAAAACAGAAAATGAAGCGATGTTTGTACGATTTCTTGCAAAACTTCCCATAGATGTACTTATTTTAAATCCTAATTTAAACAGCAAGTGTTGTTTGAACGATAGCACACTCTATGAGATTAATTATAATAATTCTTTGACAGTAGAGAGATTTCCAAAAGAAAATTCAGAAATCCGTATGGGAACTGCTGCTTATCATGCTGAGAGAGAATTGGATACGCTGATGTATCAAGATTCTGGTATGTACAGAAACCAACAGTATGGAAAAGCAATTTCTGTTTCTCTACAGACAATGTATGAAGAAATTGTGATACTTTGGGATGAGGAGATAAAGTATAGACCAAATTTTAGTACTACAGATACTGCAGTAAACCTTCCAGTTATTTTTGCAAAAATATCAGGTGTAAAAAATGGTTTGGTTCCACAATACTGGGAGGGAATTAAAAAACTTATTACAGATAATACAGTGATTGTAAAGGATGTGCCTTATATTAATCCTACAGATGCAAATCCAATGAAGGTATATGCAGCAGAATTTTTTAAAAATGGAAAACTTCAGCGTGCAAAGATTAAGGCACATCAAAGTTATCCATATGGATTTTTGCGTGAGGAGATGCAAGAACATATCTTGGACAAATTACAGCTTTTAATTGAACAGCGAACCATAAAGGGAACCTTTGAAAGTGGGGTGGAATATACAATTATCGCCACCATTTTGAATTTAAAAAAAGAGATTGTAAGGATGCTTCAAAGATTTGATTTTACAAAAAAGAATCCTAAATTTATCTATATCAACACAACAGAAAATATGATTTCTCTAGAAGATACCATTTTGTCTGCATTTTTAAATTTAGCTGGTTTGGATGTATTGTTTTTTGTACCAACAGGATATCAAAGCGTTGAGAAGTATTTTAACAGAAAGTTAATGGAAGAACACCAGATTGGGGATTATGTCTATGATTTACAGGTGCCTAATTTGGGAAAAATTCCATCTAATACGCGTCAATCGTGGCGTGAAAAAATATTTAGGAGAGGTAGTTGAGAGAATATGGGACTTGATTTTAGTAAAACAACCACACAACAACAACAAATCGTTCCAGAAACTAAAAATGAAATTGAAGTAGTACAACAGTATGATATCGTTGCTGATAGACAGCAAATGGATGCTGAATTGACAAATTCTGCAGAAGTGGATGCTATTGTCAGCACAATAGAGGTAAATAATCTTGAAACGATTGTGACTTTTGGAGCAGAGGCGGCAGAGGAAATTTCAAAGGCTTCTGATGTAGTTCTTAATAGCATGAATATGTCACAGTTAGATGAATCCAGTGAGATGCTCAATACGTTGGCTAAGATTATGTCAAAGTTTGACATTGATGAAATTAAAGAGAATCCAGGATTATTTGGGAAGCTTTTTGGTAATTTGAGAAAACAGTTGGATAAGATTTTAGCAAAATATCATACTATGGGAGAAGAAGTAGATAAGATCTATGTTCAATTGAAACAGTATGAATCAGAAATTAAACAATCCAACCGCAAGTTAGAACAGATGTTTGAAGCAAATGTAGGGTATTATCATCAATTGGTAAGATATATACTAGCTGGGGAACAAGGATGTAGAGAATTAGAGGAATATATCGCTCAAAGACAGGCAGATATGTCTGCTACAGGAGATAATTCCATTCAATTTGAGATACAAAGTTTACAACAAGCCTTAATGATGTTAGAACAGAGAACACAAGATTTGAGAACAGCAGAAAATGTGGCTATGCAATCCATTCCAATGATTAAAACAATGGAATTTAGTAATATGAATTTGGTAAGAAAGATTAATTCAGCCTTTATTATTACACTGCCTGTATTTAAACAAGCATTGGCTCAGGCAATTATGTTAAAAAGACAAAAGATTCAGGCAGAGGCAATGTCAGCCTTGGATGAAAAGACAAATGAAATGTTAATAAAAAATGCCCAAAATACAGTAGAACAATCAAAGATGACAGCACGTATGGCTTCTGGTAGCTCAATTAAGATTGAAACTTTGGAAACAACCTGGAGAACAATTGTAAATGGTATTGATGAAACGAAGCAGATTCAGGAAAATGCAAAAAAACAACGTGTAGAGGATCAAGCTAGACTAGAAAATATCAAGACAGAGTTTAACAGGATGTATCATATGCCTAACAAAAAAAACTAATAATATAAGGAGGTATTTGTATTATGCCAATTAATTTATCAAAAGGACAAAAAGTTGATTTAACAAAAGGAAATCCAGGATTAAAGAATATTATGGTAGGTCTAGGATGGGATGTCAATGCATTTGATTCTGGTGCAGATTTTGACTTAGATGCAGCAGCGTTTTTATTAGGCCAAAATGGAAAATGCCCAACAGAAAAAGAATTTATTTTTTATAGCAATCTAGAACATAGTAGTGGATCTGTGCAACATATGGGGGATAATTTAACTGGTGAGGGAGAAGGCGATGATGAGCAAATTCTAGTTGACCTAACAAAAATTCCATCTAATATAGAAAAAGTTGCATTTACAGTAACTATCTATGATTCTGATGTAAGAAGACAGAATTTTGGTCAAGTATCCAATGCTTATATTCGTATTGTGGATGAATCCAATGGACAGGAATTGATTAGATATGATTTAGGAGAGGATTTTTCCA
The DNA here is from genome assembly GCA_910586005.1 of uncultured Lachnospiraceae bacterium. Classification (GTDB taxonomy): domain Bacteria; phylum Bacillota; class Clostridia; order Lachnospirales; family Lachnospiraceae; genus Petralouisia. The sequence continues at coordinate 24,367 of CAJUHG010000034.1, forward strand.
TTGAAACTGCGGTAGTAGTAGGGGAATTATATAGACATAATGGAGAGTGGAAATTTAATGCCATTGGAAATGGATTCCAAGGTGGTCTTGCAGCATTATGTGGTTATTATGGGATTGAAGTTGCATAAGGAGGAAGAAAAATGCCAATAAACTTACAAAAAGGACAGAAGGTAAGCATTACAAAAGATAATCCTGGTTTGTCTAAAGTGGTTGTAGGCTTAGGATGGGATGTCAATCAGTTTGACACAGGAGGAGATTACGATTTAGATACAGCAGCATTTTTATTGACAGATACAGGAAAAGTCTCAAGGTCAGAGGATTTTGTGTTTTTTGGTAATTTACAGCATCCTTCTGGATGTGCGCAACATATGGGAGATAATTTAACAGGAACAGGGGATGGAGATGATGAACAGATAAAAATAAATCTATCTATGGTTCCTGCTGAAATTACTAAGATTGCCTTTACTGTGACTATATATGATGCAGAACAAAGACGCCAGAACTTTGGTCAAGTAAATAATTCATTTATTCGTATCTATAAGGAAGATACAGGAGAAGAACTTGTTAGATATGATTTAGGAGAAGATTTTTCCATTGAAACAGCAGCAGTATTTGGAGAATTGTATAAGAATGGAAGTGAATGGAAGTTCAATGCAATTGGACAGGGATATCAAGGAGGCTTGGCAGCACTTTGTGCAAATTATGGTGTGGAAGTAGAATAGAGATATTAGCTGATTATAGTGGTGTAAAGGTAGAATAGGAGATATTATGGCAATTAGTTTACAAAAGGGACAGAAAGTAAATTTGAAAAAAAGTTCTTCTAGTGGCTTGGGAGAAATATTAGTAAATCTTAATTGGAATGCAAAACCTGTAAAAAAGGGGTTCTTGGGTAGTTTATTTGGTGGCAATCAAGGAATTGACTTGGATTTAGGATGTTTGTTTGAATTAAAAGATGGGAAAAAGGGAACAGTTCAAGCATTAGGGAATGCTTTTGGTATGTTAAATCAACCTCCTTATATTGCATTAGATGGTGATGATAGAACAGGAGCTGCCGTAGCAGGAGAAAATTTGCGTATCAATGGAAACCAGATTGCGAATATAAAAAGAGTATTAGTGTATACTTTTATTTATGAGGGAGTGGCAAATTGGCAGCAGGCAGACGCTACTGTTACAATTAAGTATCCAGGAGCAGAAGATCTTATTATTAAAATGGACGATTATAATTCTACCAATGCTATGTGTGGGCTTGCATTGTTGGAAAATATCAATGATGAAACTTTTAGTGTAGAAAAGATTGTTCAATTCTTTCCGGGGCATGAAGCTCTTGACAAGAAATTTAACTGGGGTCTTAGATGGAAAGCCGGACGTAAATAAGGAGGAAAATAGATGTCAGTTAGTTTACAAAAAGGTCAAAAGGTTAATTTATCAAAAGAGAATGCTGGTCTTTCTAAAGTGGTAATAGGATTAGGCTGGGATGAAGTACAACAGAAGAAAAAAGGATTTTTTTCTCCAAAGCCTCAAGATATTGACTGTGATGCATCTGCAATTATATTGACTAATGGGAAATTAGCAGATAAAAGTGATGTGGTATATTTTGGAAATTTGCGTCACTCATCTGGAACAATTCAGCATATGGGAGATAACCTTACAGGAGCTGGAGAAGGAGATGATGAACAGATTATTGTAGATTTATCTCATGTTCCCAGCCAATATGATAGAATTGTGCTTGTAGTAAATATCTACCAAGCGATTCAGAGAAAACAACATTTTGGTATGATTCAGAATGCATTTATTCGTTTGGTGGATGATAGAAATAATAATGAAATGTGCAGATATAATTTGACAGAGGATTATTCTGGTATGACAGCCATGATATTTGGTGAAGTGTACAGACATAATGGTGAATGGAAATTTAATGCAATTGGACAGGGAACAAATGATACAGGAATAGGCGATTTGGCAAATAGATATATGTAACATGAACTTCTGTGCTCTATCAATGGTGAGTAATAAGTTTGTATCAGTTATGATGACAGAGTGAAAAAGTTGCATATTTTATATTCCCATAAAAGAATGTGACTTTGAAACTTTGAAATAAATATTACTGCCTGCATAAACAGGTATTATTGTCTATGAAAGTCGATTGTTTCGTGCTATGCACTTTCATAGTATGTCACTATGATCAAATATGCTTTAAGAAGAAGAAACTGTTGTTAAGACCTGTTTCTTCTTCTTTTGTGCACACTAGGAAAGGAAAAATGATATGAAGTTTAAAGGACTTACTGATAAGGAAGTGGAGCTTTCTAGGCAAAATCATGGCTCTAATAAAATTCCTGATTCAGAACCAACCACTTTTTGGGAGGAATTTAAGGAAACATTTAGTGATCCAATGATTAAGATATTGTTGGTAATTGCAGCGCTTATGATTGTGATGTTTTTCTTTGGTTATGCAGATATTTATGAACCACTAGGAACAATCGTAGCTGTGCTGATTGTAGCCTTTGTTTCAGCCAAGACGGGAGTAGCAAGCGATACAAAGTACAGAGAGCTAAAGGACAATACAAAAAAAGACCAGTGTAAAGTGTACCGAAATGGAGCCATTGAGGTTATTGATGTAGATGATGTTGTTGTAAGTGACAAAGTACTTCTGCAATCAGGAGATAAAATTCCAGCAGATGGTATTTTAATCTCAGGCTCATTGAGAGTGGATAATTCTGCATTAAATGGAGAAGCAGAAGAATGTAAAAAAACGGAAGTCAGTGAAGAGGTTCAACTTGCAGAGGATATTACAGGAGATACTTTTGTAGATTCCTATTCACTATTTCGTGGAGCAGTGGTTTTTGATGGGGAAGGTGTACTAGATGTAAGAAAAGTAGGATTAAAAACCATGATGGGTAAGATGGCAGAGGAAATGCAAGAAGAAGAGCCAGATTCTCCATTAAAAGTAAAACTTGCAAAACTTGCAAAACAAATTTCCACTTTTGGATATATTGGAGCTATTGTGATAGCAGTATTATATGTGGGATATGCTATTTTTTCAGAAGGTGGCGTGTCAGCATATTTCTCAATGGGTCTGAAAGATGTGATTAAGAATATTGTAGATGCTGTTTCTCTTGCGGTTGTAATTATTGTATGTGCGGTACCAGAAGGCCTTCCTCTTATGATATCCTTGGTACTAATGCAAAATACAAGTAAGATGCTTGACCACAATGTATTAGTAAGAAAAGCGGAAGGTATTGAGACAGCAGGTTCCTTGAATATCTTATTTAGTGATAAAACAGGAACCATTACTAAGGGCATGTTAGAAGTTGTAGAATTTTTTACAGCAGATAGTAATACCATAGAAATTTCAGCTCTGGACAAGCATAAAAAAGTCAAGGAATTATTAAATTTGGCTATTGGAAAAAATACGCAGTCTATGTTTGATGGAGAACATAGAGTGATTGGTGGTAATGCCACAGACCAAGCCTTGATGAAATTTCTCGGCGAAGAAACTTTCCATCAATTAGAAGCAGATAAAACCTGCTTGGTATCAAAGTCACAAGGCTTTAATTCCACAAATAAATTTAGTCAGGCAAGAATTGACAGTTATGGTAAGACTTTTTATAAAGGGGCTCCTGAGAGATTGTTAGCATCTGCAAAAAAATATATGGATGAAAATGGAGAAATTAAGCCGATTAATAAATCAGTCTTGGATAAGAAAATTGATGAACTTGCTTCTAAGGCGATGCGTGTACTTGCTTTTGGTTACTCAGAAAAAGAACTGGTAGAAAATAAAATTAATGAAGATATTGTAATTATTGGATTAGTGGGAATCAGGGATGATGTAAGAGCTGAGGCAAGAGAGGCGATTGAGGAGGTACAAAAGGCTGGTATTCAAGTAGTTATGATTACTGGGGATAGACTTGAGACAGCAGTTGCAATTGCCAAAGATGCTGGATTATTAAAAAATGCTTCTGATAAAGCACTTTCTTCTGCACAATTAAATGAAATGTCAGATGAAGAAGTGAAGAGAATAATTCCTAATATTCGGGTGATTGCAAGAGCATTGCCTACTGATAAGTCCAGAATGGTACGCTTATGTCAAGAAATGAATCTAGTAGTGGGAATGACAGGAGATGGTGTAAACGATTCTCCAGCTTTAAAGAGAGCAGATGTTGGTTTTGCTATGGGTAGTGGAACAGAAGCAGCCAAAGAGGCAGGAAAAATTGTTATTTTGGATGATAATTTTAAATCGATCAAAGATGCTATTTGGTATGGAAGAACGATTTATCACAATATTTTAAAATTCTGTAAATTCCAGTTAGTCATTAATGTTGCAGCAGTAATTGTAAGTGCAATTGCTCCATTCTTTGGTGTAGAGGAGCCTTTGAAGGTAACTCATCTGTTGTTTGTCAATCTAGTTATGGATGGATTAGGGGCAATTATGCTTGGAAATGAACCAGCATTAAAGAAATATATGGATGAGAAGCCTAGAAGAAGAGATGAAAGTATTGTAAGCAAGAAAATGATGACACAGATTTTAATTATGGGTGCATGGCTTACGTTTATCAGTTTTCTCTATTTGAAATTACCATTTTTCCGCAATTTATTTGAAACAGATGAGCAGCATTTAACAGGCTATTTTGTGTTATTTATTGTAAGTGCGCTGTTTAATGGATTTAATGTAAGAGATGACAAATTTGGAATTTTTAAAGGTTTAAATGAAAATACAGGCTTCCTAAAAGTCTTCTTTATCATTATTTTAGTACAGGCATTAATTGTAAATGCTGCATTGGTACCATTTTTAGGCTGGATTGGAGAAATGTTTAGTTGTCAACCATTTGGAATTATAGGCTGGATTACAGTTGTTTTACTTGCAGTGACTATGATACCAGTGGATTTAGTTCGAAAAACTGTTATGGAAAGATAAATAAGTGATAAGTGAATAGAAAATATTTACTTTGAAATAGGGCTGTCATGTCAACTGCTATCTCTAAAATGGAAGACGTTGTGATATGGCAGTCTGATTATTTATATAAAGACAAAATGAGGAACATCGTCGTGCTTATGTGTAGTATCTCAGTTTACCTGTAAACCAGAACAGTATCACAGAGCGTGACGCTCGTAGTTTTTGGAGGAGATTATGACTGTATTCCATTCTGATTTAGATAATACATTGATATATTCCTATAAACATGAGATAGGAATTAAGAAGAAATGTGTGGAAATATATCAGGGGCGAGAAATATCTTTTATGACAAGTCAGTCCTATCAGTTGTTAAAGAAAGTTGTAAAAAAAGTTTTGTTTGTTCCTACCACCACAAGAAGCATAGAACAGTATGAAAGAATTGATTTAGGAATAGGGGTACCAAAATATGCATTAGTATGTAATGGTGGAATATTGTTAGAACATGGAGTGAAAGATTTCAATTGGTACCAAGAATCTAAATTATTAGTATCTGACTGCAAAGGGGAATTACAAAAAGCACAAAAGATACTGGCCAAAGATGAGAATAGAAATTTTGAAATTAGAAATATAGAACAGCTTTTTCTATTTACAAAAAGTTTACAACCAGAAAAAACAACTGCTCAGCTACAAAGTAATTTAAATCTTTTATTGGTAGATGTATTGTCTCATGGGGCAAAGGTGTATGTAATACCAAAAAAATTGAATAAAGGTACTGCAATGAAGCGATTTAAAAAGAAGGTAACTGCAGATATTGTGATAGCGGCAGGTGACAGTGAATTTGATGTTCCAATGTTTCAAGAGGCTGATTTTGCACTTGCTCCTAAGGAACTTCAATCAGAACATATTAGAAATAAAAACTTGCAGTATATAGAAACTGACAGAAGATTTTCAGATGATATGCTTACATATATCAATACAATGTATTAGAAATTATAACCCAGAAGATATGCCTTATAATACGCCACATGGCATAAGTGCCCCAGAGAGTATCCCTTATAACACGCCGCATGGCATAAGTGCCCCAGAGGGTATAAGATATTATAAAGTGTTTTTTCTATTATCATAAATGAAAAGGAGAAGAATTTATGCATATTTTTAAATTAAGTCCAAGTATGGTACATAAGATAGAACCTTTATTTGAAGGTTGGGAGGAATCTCTTATATGGTCTTGCCTACAAGGATATATGGGGGAAGCTTGGGTTGATAGCGAAGATAATCCCAAATCTGCAAGAATTGTTCTTGCAGATTTTTGTTATTTTGCCGGAGAGGCAAATCAAAGGTTAGTGAC
>CAJUHG010000035.1 GCA_910586005.1 uncultured Lachnospiraceae bacterium
ATGGTCTTTTGCCATTTCCCTTGTAGAATATCCCTCTTGCAAATGATTTTTCCGACTGAAAACATACACGGTAAATTCTTTCGCATATATCCTATACATTATCGAAAAAACAAGAGCCATTCCCCTTACCGTAGATAGTCCATCTCCCAATCCAGGCAGCATAATAAGATTTTTATTTCCATTTCCAAAAGATATGTAATCCATTTCAGAATTTCCAACACAGACACTTCCATTATGGGCATGATAAAACATAATAACCTCCTTTATTTTATGATTCCTACCTTTAGGATTTCTATATATTCTGACAAATCTTTTACATATTCTTTTTCTATCATTTTAAAATTTGAATAGGCTTGTTTTTGTATTCTTGTCAAGAAATCATCATTAAAACCTTTGAGTAACCACTTTATTATATCAATCGTTTTTTGCTTGTCCCACCGAAATTGAGCTGTATCAATACCCTGTAAAAACCAATAATATATATCTTGTTCTCTATTGCCATATTTTAATACGGTTTTCCTGTAAATATCGGTATCGCTTTTAGTGAATGCTCTGACAATCATTTTGGACTTTTCGGGATACAAAATATACCACGAAAACTCCAAAACAGAGTATTCTATTATTCGTTGAAATAAATCGGGGGAAAGGGTATTTATTTTTTCTTCTAAGCTGGAAATAAGTTCCGCTGCAATGTTTTCATAACCACAATCAGCAAACTCGGAAATTCCTGCTGTAAAAATATTTTGCCGTTTTTCAGTATTCAGTGTAAAAAATAAAGGTGTTGGCATTATAATCTCCCCTTAAATAACCACATGGTCAATCTATGTATTTAATTCAAGTGACCACATGGTCACTTGAATTAGTATATCTGATTTCAGCTCATTTGTCAATTAAATTTCAGTATTCCTTTTGGAGTTTCATTGCAAGTTTTTCTTTGACTTCCTTGCCAACAAGCCTTTTTACTAAAAAAGAAAAGTAGGTGTGAGGAATTCTGTCGCTTTCAGTATTGCTGGTAATGTGTATAACTAGCTATCTTATGAAATAATGCTATCTATGATTCTATAGCTTGTTATGCACATTTTCATAATACTTGTTTTTTGGTCTTTGGTTCTTTGATTCGGAATAGTGTGGTGCTGGTGGTCTATCTCTTGTTTTCGGTTCCTTGCTTCTTTACCACACATGAGCATTTGCACAAAGTACATAATCTTGCTAAAAAATGGAAGCTGTCCTTTTCATAAAAGAAAGCTGCTGCTTTATCATCTTTTTTCAAAATATACTTTATATTCGAAATTGTCATTTCAAGGCTCTTTCAAAAATAGTGTAGTAATGGTGTAGTAAGTGCCTTATTTTTTTAGTTTTATTCATCCCTGTTTTACTACACTTTTTGCAAAATGAGACAAATCATAGCAAATCACATTCCTCATTTGTAGTCTTTTCATAGTTGGACAGGGGATGCATTTTCAAATCAAAAGAAAATACCATTACTTACATAAAAACCTAAGCAACGGTATTTTGTGGTTCTGATTCAGTTTTCAGATATGTAAACTGGAATATATCTATAATTTATTCGCTATCCATATAATATTTATCCCATTTGAAATTTTTAATTGCAATTTTTGTTTCAGCACTTCCGTCCCACTGAACACAAAATCCAATAGCCTTTAACTCACCAATAATTATCTGCCCAACTTCTTCAGCGGTTGGATTTTCAAAGTAATTACCAAAGGAGAAATAAAGTAGAGTGCTATCCTCGTGTAAAATATGTTCTAAATCTTGTTTTGTATAAAAGCAACAACCAACAACCTTTTCTCCTTTATTCTCTAACCATGTAGCCACTTCATTACAATCCGCAAATCCATCTGATTGAGTATATCCAGCATAATGTAAAGCAACAATCCCATGTTTCATTAGAGAATTGAAAGCTAACTCTAATTTTAAGAAATTTTCTTGATTACCTGTATTTTGAAACTCTTTACGAAGTGCTTCAATTATTTCAAGCAAGTCATCTTTCGTTATATTATCACATTCATTGGGATACAAATCTTTTATGTATTGCTCACATTCCCTCAAAATTTTATCATTTGACCAAAAACCGGCTTTTATATAGTCAATTATCATTTCTTCTAATTCATCTGCACAACATTCATCTTCTATTTTATTTTTCCACTCCATAAAAATCTTTCCTCCTTATGTAAAAAACCCAATTTATTGATGGCTTTATAATACCACAATAACTTTCTGGCTGGAATAGACTTTATAAAAATTTCATTTTGCTTGATTCCTTTATTCTTTTAAATCTGTCCTTATTTCGTTCTTCATGATGATAAGCTGCCCCTGCTGACATTTCATGATGATTTTATCCCCTGTGGGAAATCTTGCCCGTTCAACCTTTTCCTCCATAAAAGAATTTATAGTGGCAATTTTTTGAAAGCCCTACGCCCATAGTAAACAGTTAATTTATGATTGTCCATTCTTCCTGCTACCTACTACCTTTTGACATGGGATTTTAAAAATGATGTAGTAAGCGCCTTGTTTTGTCATGTTTTGGTGCATTTTTCTAAATTTATTTTTTTAACCTGAACGTCAACTCTCATTCTTTTAGAATATCCAATAACATAATAGTAATCTCTATAAACCAATAAAAGGTACTCTGTTAAACGATAATTTAGCACTTCAATCGCTAATGGTGGCTTGACCGTTCATCAGCATTGGGAGTAACCAATCTCTAAGGGTGGTTAATTGCTGATTTTCCCTTGTATTTTCAGAAATGATATTGAGCATTGGCATTACCTGCTTGTTGAAGGTCTCTAATTCTGATTTTTCAGGGATATAAATTGGTCTTTCCTTTAATAATGGCTTTTGCAAATGCCTTAATCCTGTTCCTTGAAAGAATTTTTTATCCAGTTCTGTCTTGATAGAGAATAGCAGCAAATACAAATAATCGGACATATTTCCATTTGCCGAAACACACCAAGTATCTGTTGAATATGCAGCATTACCAACATAAAATTTGACATCAGCATTGCCACCAGTATTCAAAAAGCAATTTCTTCCATCAGTAAATGGTACATCCCACTTCAAAATGGTGGCACCACTTGTGAAAAAAGGATATTCTCCATTTGAAGATTTGGCTTCCCCAACTTGAACTAATGATTTCCCAGCTTCTACAAGAATATCTTTCAATTTTCCAGTAGGTTTTTTTGAAAAAAAAGTGTACATATAGATATCATAAGTCATAGCCTCTAAATTATCGTTTATCTTATTATTTCTATCAATTTTATTATCAATCAACGATAACACTTCAACAATTTTATCTTGAACACCTCTGTCTGGCAAATTGACTTTTATATTTCTTAATGTCTCCAAAGTTACTGTTCTTTGAGAACAGCCAATAGCTAATTTATCCACCATCTTATAAAACTGTGGATTAAGCATTGTATAATAGAGAAATCTTCCATTTATATTGCTTTTTGGTCTTAAAATTGCAATATGTCTTTGAAATACCATTTGTGCTTCAAAATCTATATAAACAGGTTTACCAAAAGAGCCAACAACAGAGTACAAAATATCTCCATTATGAGCCTTCTTTGTTTCATTTAAGTTGCTATAATAACTTTCTGGAACAAACATTGTATCTCCAAATGAAATCTTATTTTCATTGGTAATGTTAGATATTGTAATAAACGGAACTCCATCTACACTCTTTGGTGGTGGCAAATGGTCACCATCTGAGATAAATTCACAACATTCTATCAACTTTCTAATTTCCATTTTGTTGCTCCTATCCTATATATTTTCTATGAGCCAATTTTATATTGTTCTATTACATATCGCAGGGTTGCGTCAAACTACACAATTCGTTCTTTATCTCTTTTGCCAAAAACAACACATTTTCTTTCATTAAAATCTATGTTTTCACACTTCAGCAGTACCATTTCTCCAACCTGCATACCAGTAAAAACAAGCATATGAATTATTACAAATCTCTAAACTTTGTGCAATTATTTCTCATCAATTTGAAAGTTTCATCAGAATAAGTGACCTTGCTTGACTTCTTTTCTGCTTAATATTCTGTAAAACAGCAATAAATACCATCAGTCACAATGTACTTAATATTTTCCTCAATATTGTCAAACATTGATTGTATTGTAGATTTGTAATACGTTAAGGTTTTCTCAGAGCAAGCCTTTATTTTGCGCCCTCTTCTTATAAACGATAATTTAGCACTTCAATCGCTAATGGTGGCTTGACCGTTCATCAGCATTGGGAGTAACCAATCATGCAGTTTGGTAAGTTCCTGATTTTCACAGATATTTTTACTTATTTGAGCATATATGGGTTGAGTGATATTATGATAAGCCTGCAACACGCTATCTTTAGGAATAACAATATATACACCTGCTAAGTCGTCATTATTTACAGCTTCCTGAGTAGCACCATGAGCAAGCATATCCTTGTGAGTTTCAAAGTATGAATTGGATATATATGAAGCTATATACTCAAAACTTATTTCTTCACATTGCAATCCACAAAACCCTGTTGAAAGAATAGAGTTTGATATTATGGGTAACATTTCCTTATTCAGACAAAGATGTTTCATACTCTTCTTCATCTTGGCAAACCAGACGGAATTTACACTTGGCTGCATATTGGCACGACTTTCTCTACCTTCATAACTAATAAGTGTTCCAGCAGAAATAGAAGTTCCTTTGACATCAGCAGTTGCTAAATAGATTTTTGTATCAAAATGTTCTACCCCTGGTTTAATAACAAATGATAAATGGTTTGAAATAATTGATTGAACTTCCCATCCTTCTGGGATATTTCTTTTTAAGGAATGGTTCCATACCATTTTCCCACCAGATGAATAGTATGGTTTATCACTTTCATCTGGAAAATCAAATTGGGTAAACCAATAGTCATATAACAACTTGACTTGTTGTTCTAAATTATCGTTTATCTTATTATTCCTATCAATCTTTTTATCTATGCTTGTCAACAATTGTTCAATTTTATTTTGCTCATTTATATCTGTATGCATAAACAAGGATATACTACGAACATCATCTTTTGTGATTGTTTTTGTAGTAGTACCATGAGCTAGTTCTTTAATGCTCTTTTCAGAATTCTTCATACAATAGTACATATATCTCTGATTGACTTCTTTTGAAAATCTAATCAAAAATAAATTCATTCCACAAGTAACAAACGTATGTAAATCTGGCATAATATAAATACTTCCAGGATTAGCAATTTTATTTGTAAGTATATCATTTGGAAATACTTTGCTTTTTGATAGATATTCATATGCATGTTTATCAACATAAATCAAATCTTCAGAAAAATCATTGCGTTCAAAGTTCAATGTTCTTATCATAATTGCATAATTTTTTTGAGGAAGTAGTTCTACATTGTTTTTCAATGTTTTATATGAGCCGTTAGAATGGTAATCTGTTAATAATTCAATATACCTTCCTATTCTTTTATATTCTAATTTACTCATACTTCACCTTCTTTAACTGCTCCATAATTTCCGCCTTCAATTTATCGCTCTCTATAAAATATTCTTGCAGCTTAGTAGTATAGGCAGTCATACGAGCATTGAATTCATCCTGCGACAGCTCAACATACTCAATTTTTACATCAAAATATTGTCCAGCAGAAAGAGAATATTTCTTTTCTTTGATTTCATCATAGGTAACAACAACAGAAAAATCGTCTACGATTTCTTTATTTAAGAATGTGTCAACGATTTTATCAATTTCAAAATCACGAAGTCTTCGTTTTTGATTGTTTCCATCTTTGTATTCTTCTCCGAGCTTTGAAGCGTCTATCAAAACAACTTTATCTGCCTGTTTTGAATTATCAAAGAAAAGGACAGATACATTTGTTCCCGTATTGGCAAATACATTTGATGGCATACTAATACAACCATAGATGATACGCTTGTCTACAATATGCTGCAAAATTTGCTTCTCAACACCAGACTTTGCAGTTACAAATCCAGTTGGTACAACAATTGAGCCTTTTCCGTTTGCTTTGAGGGAGTTTAGAACGTGTTGAATAAAAAGAGTATAAATAGCCATACTCTCTTTCTTTTTAGCAGGCACTTTCGGAACTCCAGCCCAAAAGCGAACAGGCATAGCTGCAATACGTTCTCTTGTATCTGAAAAATCCATTTTAAAAGGTGGATTAGATACCACATAATCAAAAGTTCTCAATTCTTGACCGTTATCACTCTTATGGTATGGAGCAACAAGGGTATCTCCCTGAATAGCATGGTCAAGAGAAGAAACCAAACTGTTAAGAATAAGGTTCAGTTTTAACATCTTATTACTTCGTTGCGAAATATCCTGAGCAAAAATGGTACATTTATTTTCTCCAATCTGATGGGCAAGTGCCATCAAAAGTGTTCCTGTTCCGGCTGAAGGGTCGTAGCACTCAATGTTATGAAGGTTAGTAGCATTACCAACAAGCAATCTTGCCATAATCATTGCAATAGCATGAGGAGTGTAATACTCAGCATACTTGCCACCACCTGCTGTATTATAGTCTTTAATCAGATACTCAAAAATATCTGCAAAGAAATCATAATGCTGCTCAAAGGCTTCCTCAAAAGAAAAGTTTACCAACTTATCCACCAATGCACGGGCAAATGATGCTCTTGCAGCATCATCAGTTACATACTGGGTCAACTTTTCAAAAAGTGGTATCTTCGTGTTTTGGGTCGTTTGAGTAGAGAATATAGCCATATTTTTATCAGCAATATCAGTCATTGTACTATCAAAAATCAAATCAAAATCGCCCTTAGCCTGCTGGTTCCAGAGATTTGCAATCAGATGTTCTGGATACAAACGGGGAATATCAGAAGATAAGCTGTCAAAAATATCATAACGATCGTCTTCAGACATTTCTGCATAGGCTATTTCCCATCTCTCTGCATTTTTAAGAACCAGACTCACTTGTTTTATCTCATAACCAAATTTGTCATTAAGGAATTTATAAAGAAAAACCTGCATAATAATTTTATATTCATTGCCATCATTTCCCATGCCATAGGTCTGACAGGTTGCCTTTAATGCATCTATCAGTTCTATAGTTTTCTTTTTTATTGTCTTATTCTCTGTCATAATTTCCTCCTTTATGCCACTGAATAAGTTTGGTTATACTGTTCAAGATATTGTTTTGTAATTCGGCTCTGAATAAAAAGTCTATCTTCACGAGCACTTGAAATACCAAGTTTATCCATACCTAATTTATGCCACTGAATAAGTTTGGTTATACTGTTCAAGATATTGTTTTGTAATTCGGCTCTGAATAAAAAGTCTATCTTCACGAGCACTTGAAATACCAAGTTTATCCATACCTAATTTTATCTGCCTCATAACTGTCTGCTCAAAATATGCATCTTTCTTCAATATATCATTTCGGTCATAAACCTTTTGGTCGATGTCTGATTTGATTGAAAGCAGAACATTCATAATAGACATATCATAGTCAGATACAATTGGCTGCCTGTTTGCTGCTTTGCGGGCAAAATTTTCCTCTCTAATCCTCTTGTGAACCCTTGCAAACTTTGAATCACCATTGTATTTCCTTAACAATGTGGTATTTTTCTGTTGCAATTGATTGAGCTTTTTTAAAATTTCTTCAAGTTCTCTTCCTTGCTCCTCTATCTCAAATATACTTTTTGGCTCAAAACCGTGTTCTTTGAAACGAAGTAAAAATGCTTCCTGTAATGTAATAAATTCAGGGTCATCAGGGTCGATGTTCTGAGTGAACGCATAAACAGTTTTTCTGTATTTTTCTGTAACTGCTTCTATACCACCAATAAGTTTCAATTCTTCTTCACTAATCTTACTAAAATTGAAAGTAATATCTTCCATAGCTTCATTAACAAGCAATTTGGTTATATCATCACTTGCAAATAGCGCCTTTTGGTTTATATTATCAATATGATGTTGTACCTCAGAAATAAGAGAAGGCAATCTTGTCAATTCCATTTTTGCAAAGGTGACTTTCAATCGATTGTTACCAAAAGTTCTTACTAAATTACAGCAATCACGAGCAGTCATAAGGACTTTTTTGAGCTTAAGAAGCTCTTGCTTATCCTCAATCACAGATATTTCAGAACTGAACTCTTCTGCATTATCTGTTGTATAATTAAAAAGTATCTGTTGCACTTCCTGCATTTGCTGAATAAGCATAGCAGGATCTTCTATAACCTGCTGAAATGTATCAGTTTCATTTCCTGCACCGACTTCATTTGGATCATGAAAACGATTGAGCTCTTTCAAATAGGCTTCGTTTGTTTCCTCAAAATTTTTCTTAATGTTTGCAAAGTCAATAACATATCCATAACGATTTTCTTTATATGGTCTATTAACTCTCGTAATTGCTTGTAACAGATTATGATCTTTCAATTTTCGTCCAAAATACAAGCGTTTTAACCTCGGTGCATCAAATCCAGTAAGCAGCATATTAAACACAATAAGAATATCTATTGTCATATTCTTTTTAAAGTTATTAACAATAGTATCTCTTGTTTCCTTATCATCACTATCATATAAGATAAGTCCAGCCTTTAGACTGCTCTTGAGTGATGCACTTTTATTAAGCTCTGCCTGAATCTCATCAAAATAAGCAAATAGCTTTCTTGCTTGCTCACTTGTTTCACAGATAACCATACCACCAAGCGTATTATCTCCCTGAATTTGTCTGAATTTTTTCAAATCAGAGATAATATATCTCAACAACTCCTTGACATAGTTATTATGTTCAACAATTTGATTTTTCTTTACATCTTTTTTCTCAACTAACCTTTCAAGCTTTTCATATATCTTAGAAAGTCGTTCTTTATATTGAGTTTCAATATCCTCGCGGATAATTTTCAGTGTGTACCCATCTAAGATAGACTTATCATAATAATATGTATGGATGTAATTACCAAAAATTCTCCATGATTCCCGTTCCTCCCTCAAAAGTGGTGTCCCTGTCAAGGCAATCTTAATTGCATTTTTATCTGCATTAAGAAGATTTGCCAAAAATGAACCTTCTGGTTTATATCCTCTATGGGCTTCATCAATAATAAATACTCTCTGTAAATTAGTCGCATAGACAGAAAAGTTGACTTTCTCCCTATCTTCTTCAAAACGTTGAATATTCACTACTGTTATTTCAGGTTTTCCAGTATTCCCCTCCCTAGCCTGATTATTTTGGAATTGCTCCATCAGCTCTGAACGAGAGTTCGCAGTTTTCACAACCAATCCACGAGCTTCAAATTCATCTGAAGCCTGTTTTAACAAATCAAGACGATCAACAATAAAATAAAACTTAGCGACTTTGTTCTGCTTACTGAAATAATCTGAGAGGACATAGGTAAGGTTGTAGGATAATGCTGTCTTACCACTGCCTTGTGTGTGCCAAATAATACCTGATGTAATTCCTTCAGCAATCTTTTTTCTTACTGTCAAGGCAGCAAACATCTGTTGATAACGCATAATATGTTTTTGGTCGGTTGACTCTATTTTCCCATCTATTTCTTTTTGAAGCCTTACATAAGTTATTCCATACTTTAAGATAAACAACAATCTCTCCTGACTGCACATTGAAGTTAACACACGATTGGTAGGCGTGTTGTAATTCAAATTAGTCTGATATTCTGGAGAAGTATGGATAACCTGACAGTTAAAATCAGACAAAATCCTTTTTTCAATGGTTGGGTCAATCTCTCTATATGGATAATCGCTATGATATGGAGCAACTTCTAAATTAGTCGAGTTTTCTTCTCTGAAACAGTTAAAAGAGGCAAACTTACGAGCAGTCGTACAATAAAATGCCCCCTGAATAGGCACAATACCACCCATTGTATCGTACTCCATATTGTTGGAGAAAATCATCAACTGCGTAATATTCAAAAATCTCCTAAATTTTTTATTCGGAAATCTTTGCCCATTCATTCTCTTGCTTTCTGCAACTATACCACCATGATTATTTGGTTTTTTAACCTCAACAAAAACAAGCGGAAGTCCATTCACAAACAACGTAATATCTGGTCTGAACTCATCTTGGTCACGCTTACAGGTAAATTCAGCAGTAAAATGATATGTATTGTTTTTGGGATTTTCAAAATCTACTAATCTAACTGGTGAAATCATAATCAGACGCTCATAAAAACTGCGTCCAATATCGTCATTGTCCAACTCCTGTCTAATGGTTCTCAAAATTTGCTCCGCTTCTCCAGAGCAATTAGGATTAAGTTTTGCAAACTGTTCCTTAAAAACATGTAGCAAAATGTTTGTGTCTGGTTCATACACCATACCTGCCATATCTTCACTTATCTTCCCAAAATAAGAATACCCAAGCCGTGTCAGGTGAACCATCGCTGGCATTTGCACACGAGTTGCTTCGTTAAATATATTATGCTTAGCATTAGCTGCCATCTTCAAACCTCCTTATATTCCCCTCTAAAATAACTTTTCATATATTGATTTTTCGATTAATCGCATTATTTCCATTTATATATTTCTGATTGCTCATCATCAGCATCCTCTATTCTAAATATCTTAATGGTTATAATAACACAATTTTCTCTATATTTCCACACAAAGAAAACCCCCTATTGAAGTAGAGCGTCTTAGCATCTTCTTATTAATTGCCTGAAATATCTTCTGTAAAACCAATTTTTCCTCTTTCACCTTTCTCGGCTTTTTCCTAACGTCTGACAATATCGCACAAATACAGATCTGTATGTTATTCATCTTTTCATTGTTTATGAATATTATTATATAAAAAAATAACCCCAAAACTCAGCGTTTCGGGGTTATCATTTCTATTGTTCCAAAAACTATACTCTAGATAGATACTCTCCAGTTCTTGTATCAATCTTAATCACATCTTCTTGTTCTACAAATAATGGTACATATACGGTTGCTCCAGTCTCTACAACAGCAGGTTTTGTAGCTCCGGTTGCCGTGTCTCCTTTAAATCCTGGTTCTGTATCTGTAATTTTCAATTCCACAAACAATGGTGGTTCTACAGCAAATACACTTCCATTGTGAGAACACATTTTCACCATCTCATTTTCTTTTACAAATTTCAAAGCATCCCCAATAGCTTCTGCATCCAAAGCAATCTGCTCATATGTTTCTACATCCATAAAATGGAACAAATCTCCATCAGAATACAGATACTGCATGTCCGCTCTATCGATACGTGCTTGTGGACATTTTTCTGTGGGACGGAATGTCTTTTCTACTACACCACCATTTTTAATATTTTTTAATTTTGTTCTAACAAAAGCTGCACCTTTTCCTGGTTTTACATGCTGAAATTCAATAATCTGATAAATATTATTATCTAATTCAATGGTAATACCATTTCTAAAGTCTCCTGCTGAAATCATTCAAAATTTCCTCCTTAAATTAAATTTGGGCGCATCTCGCCCTTATACTTTTTACTATTCTATACTATAATAACAGATTTTTCAACCTTTTTTTCTTGTATCTCTATGTTTACTCTTCCATCTTTGATATCATATCTACTCGAACCTGATGTCTTCCACCCATAAATTCTGCCTCTAAATAGGCTTTTACAATATCTTTCGCTTTCTCTACTCCCACAATTCGCGCACCAAATGCAATAATATTGGCATTGTTATGTTCTTTAATTAAATGAGCAGTGGTAGTATCAGAACAAACACCACAACGAATGCCCTTCACTTTATTAGCAGCTAAGGAAATTCCAACACCTGTTCCACAAATTAAAATACCACAATCTGCTTCGCCTGCTGCCACTGCTTGTCCTACTTTTTTTCCATATTCAGGATAATGGCAACTCTCATATTCATCTGTTCCAAAGTTAATTACCTCATGTCCTAAACTTTTTACATATTCCATAATTTCCTTTTTTAGATTAGTTGCTGTATGGTCATTTCCAATTGCTATTTTCATATAATTTCTCCTATCCCTAATATATTTTATTTCTATTTTTAAAAATCTCTAATGTACTTAAAGCTCAAATTACTATATAATTCCTACATTGACTAAATTCAAAAGCTTTTCATCACAATATCTCTTTTTACCTGTTTTGCAATCTATCATACGCTACCCCTATTAATGAAATGGAAATTAATTTCTGAATACATATATTAGAAAATCCAATATACATCAATCACCAACACTAAAGTTATTTCTCTCTCATTCATTTGGCATACCAAATGGAATTTGACAAATAATATTTAACAATTTTTCCTATTTGCATCTTCTAAACTACTTATAATATTTTTAAACTTTATAAACATTATAATTCTCCTACTTTTACACATCTTTCAAAAACTAGTATTGTTACATCCATAGTTGCATTTGTGCCACTGGATATTCCTCCTATACCCACTGTTGTTGAATTTTTTCCAGCTTCATTTACCACTATAGTATGTAATCTCCATCCATTATTTGCATATCTAGTTAAAACCTCATCTAAATCTCTTTTATTTAAAATTCCACTTGTATTATCCATAAGATATTCTGTTCTATACTCATAAATTGGATTTTTAGATAACGCTTCTCTTCTTCTAATATTCTCCTCTTCTAATTCTCTTTTTCTTCTTTCCTCTTCTTCTCTCTTTTTTTTCTCTTCTTCTTCTCTTACCTCGGCCAAATTATCTAAATCCTCTTGTGTAGGCATCTTTTTTAATTGAAAATCATATCCACATCTAAAACAAACTTTTACATTATTTCCTAAAATTTCATCACAATTTGGACAATTTCTCATTTTTTTCTCCTCTTTAACAATTATTTTCTTTTGTAGTTATACTTCTATAATTATTATATTATCTACAATAGAAGTATGCAATATTTCTTGTTTTCTTACTTTCATGTTTTTACTTCATTGAAAAATATCATTATTTTTAGTAACCTTACAATCCCACCTTGTGTTACTTGTAAATTAAAAGATATCATTACTTTAGTACACCATCTTTTCCTTACTGCCTGCGACAATAAAAAAACAATACAATCTTCTCTAGGTATCTCTTTAGCACAATTTGAATCTCTTCTTTGGGATGAATTGGCTTTGTTAAAATTGTACGAATCCCCGCTCGATTGGCTCCATATACATCTGTAAAAATCTGATCTCCCACAAACAAAGTATTCTCTTTATTTGTTCCCATCAGTTCCATTGCTCTCTCATATCCAGAAATCTTGGGTTTTCTAGCTTTAAAAATATATTGGACTTGTACTTCATCGTTAAATATTTTCACTCTAGGTTCCTTATTATTGGACAATAAACAGCATTGATAGCCTAATTTTTTTAAATGATTAAATAATTTTTTGGCTCTATCATCTGCTGGTGCTCCATGAGGTACTAATGTATTGTCTACATCAAAAATAATTCCCCGATATCCTTCTTGAAACAAACAATCAAAATCTATCTGATACGCGGAATCCAAATATTCATTCGGATAAAACCTTTTTAACATCTGCAATTCTCCTAAATTTAAGAATATCTTTTTGAAACTTACAAGCGTTATGCTCTGCGAGACGGCTCAAGTTCGTTGGCACGTTTGGATTTCTTACAAGCAAGTGAATAATCTCTCTTGCTTTGTCTTCACATAAATAAACGTTTTTAATTTATGACAATAGAAAATTCGCAGAGCATGTTTTCTATTATTTTAATATTCTTTGTACTTAATTATCTACCATCTTCTTAAGTTCATCCATAAATGTATTTACATCCTTAAATTCTCTATAGACAGATGCAAATCTCACATATGCTACTGGATCTAATTCCAGAAGTCTGTTCATAACAATTTCTCCAATTTCAGAACTAGAAACTTCCTTCTCTTCTAGGTTGAAAATATCAACTTCTATTGTATCTATCAAATGGCTAATCATATCTACAGATATCTGTCTTTTATGACACGCTCGTAAAATACCAGCTTCCACTTTTGCCCGTTCATATTGTTGCCTAGTATTATCTTTTTTAATAACTATTAAAGGAATTGTTTCCACTTTCTCATAGGTAGTAAAACGTTTCCCACAATTATCACAAAGTCTTCTTCTACGAATAGAAGTATTATCATCGGCTGGTCTAGAATCTATCACTCTTGTATTATCACTGTTGCAAAACGGGCATTTCATGGAACCCCCTCCCATCTGATCTAATTTTCTTTCAGTATATCCCGCTTTTTTTTCATTGTCAATATTATTTCGGCTTTGGCTCTGGAATATCCACCAAAATAATATCTGGACCAACCTTAACTACCTGTTCCCAAGGTATCACCATCTCACTTCCTCTGCCAAAAATC
Organism: uncultured Lachnospiraceae bacterium; assembly: GCA_910586005.1. Classification (GTDB taxonomy): domain Bacteria; phylum Bacillota; class Clostridia; order Lachnospirales; family Lachnospiraceae; genus Petralouisia. The sequence continues at coordinate 14,306 of CAJUHG010000035.1, forward strand.
CCCCATATTTTTCCACATCCTGGTATAATTAAAGCCAAAATACACCCTTCACATGGATCAATATCAATATCCACTACAAATCCCAAACATCTGCAATTACAAATATTGACTACTTCTTTTTCTTTTAATTCACATAAACGCATAATATCCTCCTGTTATTATATTATGTAGATATTGTAAAATTAAAAAAATGACTATATTTTACAATTGTCTAATAATATATGCCACAGGAGGATATTTGTGAAAAATTAAGTTCTATGATAGATTTTTGTTTATCACAAGTTTTCTTTACTATATATTTTTTAGTATCATACTTTTTAATTTTATCATAGATTTTTTGTTATAATAATCTTTGACTTTTACAATATATTACAATATATTACAATACATTTTTTGTGGCAATAATATCTACTCCAGTATCTGCCACATTACTTACAATTACATCGCCAATATGTACAGGAGCCTGAACTTTTACCCCTTTTAAATCTTTCATAATATCAAAAATTTTTCCTTTGGGAATATCTTCTTTTGTTTTCACAGACACTGCTGCAAGACTTCCTCCCTCTACAATAACAGAACTGGTTACAATTCTAGTTGGATTTGTCACTTCTTTTCTAGCATACACATCTCCACGTTTGCAAGTATTTCCAGTAACACTTACTACTTCACTATCATTCATTTCAACTTTTAATGGGCAGCCCATTGGACAGCCAATACAAATTAATTCTCTTGTTTCCATATTTTATGCCTCCTCAATCTTTACAGTAATCTGAGATAGATTTGGAAATGCAGTTAATTCTTCTTTTTTCAATACCACTTCCTCCATCTCTCCTGGTGCTACCACTGGACGCTTTTTATGAATAATACGCTTATCATTTAGATATACTGACACATAACAATTTTTATATACATCTCCTACACGAAAACGTACGGTATGCTTTTCATCCATTCTATCTGGATTAATCGTCTTTGGTACCGTATAGCGGGCACCTTCTATAGCGGCAATTGGAATATCCTTTGCTTCTGTTTCTTGATGTTTTGCACCATTCAAAACATATTCAGCAGCATGCTTTCCTGCTGCAGCAGCTTCCTCAGAAACAAAATCCACTAAATCATGTACATGAAGTACATTGCCACATGCAAAGACTCCTTCTACATTGGTTTCCAAACATTCATTTACCAAAGGTCCAGAAGTAACGGGACTCATTTCTACACCAAGACTTCTAGATAATTCATTTTCAGGAATTAAACCACAAGATAATAATAAAGTATCACAAGTATAATGTTCTTCTGTTCCTGGAATAGGTCTTCTATTTTCATCTACTTCTGCAATTGTAATTCCTTCTACTCTTTCTTTTCCCTCGATATCCACAACAGTATGACTTAATTTGAGTGGAATACCATAATCATCTAAACATTGTACAATATTTCTCTTTAATCCTCCAGAGTATGGCATTAATTCAGCTACAACTTTTACTTTTGCACCTTCCAAAGTCATTCTTCTTGCCATAATAAGACCTATATCTCCAGAACCAAGAATAACAACTTCACGTCCAGGCATATATCCTTCCATATTTACAAGTCTTTGTGCTGTACCTGCGGAGTAAATGCCTGCGGGACGATACCCTGGAATATTTAGAGCTCCTCTGGAACGTTCTCTGCATCCCATAGCAAGCACAACTGCTTTTGCCTGAATTTCAAACATTCCCTCTTCACGACTCATTGCAGTAATGACTTTGTTATCTGCAATATCCATAACCATTGTATTTAATTTATATTCAATTTTTTCTTCTTGTAATTGCTTTACAAATCTTTCTGCATATTCTGGTCCAGTTAATTCTTCTTTAAACGTATGAAGACCAAATCCATTATGAATACATTGATTTAAAATGCCCCCAAGTTCTTTGTCTCGTTCTAAAACTAAAATAGATTCTACTCCATTTCTTTTGGCTGACACAGCTGCTGCAAGTCCTGCTGGACCGCCTCCTACAATCACAATATCATAATTCAACATATTTTTTCCTCGCTTTCTGACTATATTCTATCTTTATTAATTCCTACAATAATCTTAGATTCTCCACCTGCTTTCGTTATCTCAGATGGATCTACTCCACGTTCTCTTGCAAGGATTTCTATGGTTCTTGGAGAACAGAAACCAGCCTGACAGCGTCCCATTCCAGCTCTTGTACGACGTTTCACACCATCTAAAGATTTTGCCCCCAATGGTCTATGGATGGCATCCATAATTTCACCTTCTGTAATCATTTCACATCTACAAATAATATTGCCATAAGCTGGATTTTCTTTCATTAATGCTGCATATTCTTCCTTGTTTAAAGTCTTTGGATCTAAAATACCTTTTCTAGTTCCAACAAAATCTGGATTTTCCTGTGCATTTGTCAATTCTTTCAGAATATTTGCAACCATTTTTCCAATTGCAGGAGCACTGGTTAATCCAGGAGATTCAATTCCTGCACAATCAATAAATCCTTTCGCTTCCTCTAATTCACCAATATAAAATTCATGTCCATCTTCATGCGCACGCAAACCAGCAAAAGAAGTAATTACCTGACGGATGGGAAGTCCTTTTACTGTGCTACCAGCTTTATTAATTAATTCATCAATTCCCTCTTGTGTGGTATTTATCCCTTCTTTATTCTCAATATCAATTGCTGTTGGTCCTACTAATGTATTTCCATGAACCGTAGGTGTCACCAACACACCTTTTCCAAACTTACTTGGAAGTTGAAAAATAGTGTGTGTTACAAAACCTTCTGTAGAACGATCTAATAGACAATAATCTCCACGTCTTGGTGTAATATGCAATTTCTTATCACTTACCATATTATGAAACTTATCTGCATAAACCCCTGCTGCATTTACTACATATTTTGTTTCAATTTCTCCTTGATTTGTCTTTAAAATCCAAGTATCATCTTTTTTTTCTAAACCTGTCACTTCTGTATCAAACTTAAATTCTACACCATTCACCGCTGCATTTTCAGCAAATGCAATATTCATGCCAAATGGACATACTATTCCTCCTGTAGGAGCATACAACGCTGCTACTGCTTCATCTGAAATATTTGGCTCTAACTTTACAAGCTCTTCTCTGTCAATAATGCGCAAATCTTTTACTCCATTCTTGATACCTCTTTCATAAAGCTCTTGCAAATTTGGTTTTTCTTCTTCATGCAGACATACAACTAAAGAACCATTTTTCTTAAAATGAAAATCAAGTTCTTTGGAAAGTTCTTCCATCATCTGATTTCCTTCTACATTTAACTTTGCCATTAAGGAACCACTTTCTGCATCAAAACCTGCATGTACAATCGCGCTATTAGCTTTTGATGTTCCACAACATACATCTTCTTCTTTTTCTACTACACAGACGTTCAATTTATATCTGGAAAGCTCTCTTGCAGATGCACTTCCTGATACGCCTGCTCCAATAATTACTACATCATACATATGATTCACCCATCCTTTTTTACTTTTTTTATTTCCGCTAGTAATGCACCATAAGACACTTAGGAGAATAGCCATATTTGCTGGATATTTAACCAATACTGCGAGGTTGCTAAGTGTCAGTGCACTTGTTTAACAAAGACCAAAGCGGAGTATAGACAAATACCTAATCCCTTGTTATGAAGGTATTTATCTTTGTATTTACCTCTAAATAAAATGTAAATAACTATTACTATTTTATCATTAAATATAATTAAGAAGCAATATTTACTTCTCTTGTACAATTTAAGTTATCTGATATATATTTTTCAATAATAGGGGAAAAGCAACAATCACACTCCCCTTTTGGGGAATGTAATCATTGCCTCTCCATTATCTCTGCAATGCCATATTCATACTATAAAAAGCTTTTATGCTTTTCACTAAATGATAGATTCTACCAAGGAATAATTGCATATAAACCAACTGCCAAAAGTGCTCCAATAATTGGTCCAACTAATGTAACAATTCCATACCCCCAATTAGAACTTCCTTTTCCAGCAATAGGAAGAACTGCATGTGCAAAACGAGGACCAAGGTCACGGGCTGGGTTTAATGCATATCCTGTCAATCCACCCAAAGACATACCAATAGAAACAATAATTCCAAATACTAACAAGTTGCCTACTCCAGCGGGAGCATCTGCAGGAATGCCTTTGATTGCAAATACTAATACAAAAGTTGCAACAACTTCTGCTAAGATGTTAAGAACAAAATTTGGAATAGATGGTCCACAAGAGAATACACCTAATTTTGTTCCAGGATCATCTGTTGCTTCAAATTGACCTTTAAATAAAATCCATACAATAACTGCGCCTACAAATGCGCCTACAAACTGTGCAACCAGATAACCTGGTACCATACTCCAAGCTAAACTTCCATCCGCTGCTAGTGCAATAGTTAATGCTGGATTAAAATGTGCGCCTGACGCTGCACCAAAGATAAAGGCTGGTAACATAACTGCAAGACCCCAAGCAATTGTAATTTGAATGGAACCAGCACCTTTCATACCAGATTTATTTAAAGTCACATTGGCTACTACTCCATCTCCTAAAATAATCAACATCATTGTTCCAATAAATTCTGCTATATATGGTAACATTTCAAGTCCCCCTTTCTGTCTGCTGCTTGCTTCTATCTACTAGTCTTCTTTTGCCCAACCATAGGAATATTTTACAGCCTTATTCCAGCCTTTTACCTTCTCTTCTCTTTCTTCTTTGGAAATCTGTGGTTTAAAAGTTTGATCAATTGCCCAATTCTTAATAACTTCTTCTTTGTTAACCCAATATCCAACTGCAAGACCTGCTAAATAAGCTGCACCCATAGCAGTTGTTTCTACACAACAAGGACGATTTACAGGAGCATCAATAATATCTGCCTGTGTCTGCATTAAGAAATCGTTTGCACTTGCCCCACCATCAACCTTTAAGGCATTCAATTCAATTCCTGAATCAGCTCTCATGGCCTGTAACACATCATTCACTTGATATGCCAAAGATTCTAACGTTGCACGAATTATATGATATTTATTCACCCCACGTGTAATTCCTACAATTGTTCCTCTTGCATATTGATCCCAATGAGGAGCACCAAGTCCTGTAAATGCAGGTACTACATAACATCCATTCGTATCTTTTACTTTCTTAGCCATGTACTCTGAATCAGGAGCACTATCAATAATTCTTAATTCATCACGAAGCCATTGAATAGCTGCACCAGCAACAAAAATGGAACCTTCCAATGCATAATTAACTTTTCCATCAATTCCCCATGCAATTGTTGTTACTAAGCCATTCTTAGAAAATACAGGTTTTTCCCCAGTATTCATTAATAAGAAACATCCTGTTCCATATGTATTCTTTGCTTCTCCTTCTGTAAAACAAGTCTGACCAAACAATGCTGCCTGCTGATCCCCAGCTGCTCCACTTACAGGAATTGGTCCACCAAAGAAAGATGTATCTGCTGTTCCATAGACACAACTAGATGGTTTTGCTTCTGGAAGCATACTTGCTGGAATATTTAACTCTTTCAGAATATCTTCATCCCATTTTAATTCATTGATATTGAAAAGCATGGTACGTGCAGCATTAGAATAATCTGTTACATGTGCTTCTCCCTTTGTAAGTTTCCAAATAAGCCATGTTTCTACTGTACCAAAAAGTAATTCTCCTTTTTCCGCTCTTTCTCTTGCCCCTTCTACATTATCTAGAATCCATTTTAACTTGGTTCCAGAGAAATATGCATCAATTACCAATCCTGTTTTCTGACGGAAGGTATCTTCTAAGCCTTTTTCCTTTAAGGAATCACAATATTCAGAAGTTCTACGACACTGCCATACAATTGCATGATATACAGGTTCTCCTGTATTCTTATCCCAAACAATTGTAGTTTCACGCTGATTTGTAATACCAATTGCAGCAATATCTTCGGCAGAAGCCCCAATCTTCTGCATTGCTTCTACTGCAACTCCAAGCTGTGTGGACCAAATTTCATTAGCATCATGTTCTACCCAACCTGGTTTTGGAAAATATTGTGTAAATTCTTTCTGAGCTACGCTGCACATTTCTCCTCTTTCATTGAAAAGAATACATCTGTTACTTGTTGTACCGGCGTCCAAAGCCATAACATATTTTGCCATTTGTAAAAACCTCCTCCAATTTATACTTGATGAAAATATTATATCCTTTTAGATGGCTATTGTCATTAGACACATATACTTATTTGTACAATTTCTTCCATTTTTTTAATTTCTTTTTAATTTCTGTTATTTTTTCAATATCTGCACTAGGTATAATTCTTTATATAGTTAGTGATATTAAGATTTTAGTTATCTGTGATACTATTTTTTTATTTATATTTGGTGTTATTATACTAAGGTTTTTATTTACTGTATTGTAACGTTTTATATCTATGCTGTCATTGTACTTTGTGTGGAAGGTAATACTAAAATATTTCCAGATGGAAGCTTTAACATCGCTCGTATATTTTCTACCGCTGCAAGTACCTCATCTTCTTCTGGTCCTTTTTTCATTGCCACACAATCTAGTATAAAATGACAAACTGATTTAATAATAAAACTTTCCACTAAATAATTTCCATTTTGTCCTAACCAAAAACGATTTCTAATTTGTTCATCTACTACTGGATATAACTCTTTGATTACTCGTTCTCTACTGATATGTTCTAAAACCTTTCGATAAAAAGCATGGTTTTCTTTAATGATTTTCACAACCTTACAAATCCAAGTATCAAATTCTTCACTTTCATCATATGCAACTTGCTTCACAAAGTCTTCATCATACACCCACTCAATTACCCCATAGATATCTTGGAAATGATAATAAAAACTTTGCCGTTTCATATTTTTACAATCCATAATATCTTGAACTGTAATCTTTCGCAGTGGTTTTACTCGTAGCATTTCTTGTAACCCATCTGCTATCTTTCTCTTTGTATTATTACCCATTCTCTTTTCTCCTCCTTACATAAACCATACCTCCTGGTTTGTGGTAGAAACTGAAATTGCCCCTGCATTTAATGCCTCTATCACATCTTCTTTATCACTAATTAAACCGCCAGCAATTACAGCTTTGGAACTCAACTTATCAATCTTTCTTATAATCTTTGGCATAACCCCCGGAAGTATTTCAATTACATCTGCTTTAATCTGCTTTTTCTGTTTTTCTATACTTTGATAAGCTCTAGAATCTAACACGAATATTCTAAAAACAGTATATAAGGACAACTCTTTCGCCCGATTAATCATATTCATTCTAGTTGAAATAATACCATCCGCTCTTGTATTTTTCTTAATATAATCTACAGCAACTTCATGTGTACTTAATCCCTCTATTAAATCAATATGTACCAAAGCTATCCTATTTGCCTGTTTAATCTGCTCTATAATCCCGCCAATATTACACATATCCCCAAACAATACAAATACAATTTTCACCTCAGATTTCAGGCACTGTTCAATTCCTGTAAAATTTTTTACCGCCGCAATAATTGGAGAATCCAACATTGCATCATAAAATTTTTGTTCCATAATCCCCACACCAGCTTTCATCTGTTTCTATATTCTTTTCTTATTTCACCTCCTAATCAAATATGCTTTCACATAACAAGGTCTTTCCTAATGGAATAAAAAAAGAGTAAAGCTAATAAACAACATTTCTGTTGAGCTAACCTTACTCTGTGTTCTCCAGGCACCTATATTCTTTTTCTCTTCTGGTAAACTTATGTTAGCATCTTTAACAAAAAATTTCAAGCAAACTTTAAAAAAAATAAAATTATATCTAAAACCATCAAATTTTGCTATTATTTTTTGGTAATTTTGTCTATTTTATGTGCCTTTATTTAGGATAAGCTTTTATTATTTGATACATTTGATCTATTGTTTTTACTCCAAGAAGTACTTCCTTTTCATTAATAATTGTCATAGGTATTCTTTCAATATGATACTCCTCTGCAAGATGTGGATAAAGTCTTGCATCTATCATTTTCGCTTCTATCATCTCTGATTCTGCTGCCATCTTCTGGCAGGTAATTACTTGTTGCGCACAATGATGGCAAGAAAGAGAAACAAATATTTTCATTTCTATTTTATGAGATAGTTTATGAAGTTTTTTTTGAATATGCTTATCTATTTCCTGTCCTGCACCAGCAACATTATAAAGAGCCAATACAAAAGAATTCATTTCCTTCCCTCCAGTTACACCATGAAATGCTATTCCTGTATAGCTATCCTCTTTATAAAGAGCTGTAACTGGCAACATAGAGCTATCCAATTCTGGAAAATTTATCTCTGCTTCTGCTTTTTCATAAAAATGACAAGATAATGTTTCAGACAATCCTACCATATGTCTTACCAGTTCTGCCATCTCAATAGAGGCTTTGTCAGCCAAATCTATTACACACACCAGACATACTTCATCGGTTAATTTTTTTAATATTGTATGCAACTGTTCTTCTAATTCCTTTGTAATAAGCTCACTTCGAGAAGAAATTTTTTCAATATCTACCATACATCCTCCTACAACATTCCTATTAAATCCAAACTAGGACTTATTGTTTCCTCACCAGGTTGCCATTTTGCAGGACATACTTGATCTCCATGTTCCTCTACAAATTTTGCAGCTTGCACTTTTCTAAGCAGCTCTTTGGCATTTCTTCCAATTCCCATATCATGAATTTCATAGGCTTTCACTTGTCCTTTTGGATTTAAAATAAAAGTTCCACGTAACGCTTGTCCTTCTTCTTCCACTAATACTCCAAATTGTTTTGCTAATACACCTGCTGGATCTGCCAACATTACATAGGAAATCTTCTTAATGGTATCAGAAGCATCTGCCCATGCCTTGTGCACAAAATGAGTATCTTCTGACACAGAATAAATTTCACAATTTTCCTCTTTAAACTGTTCATAATGTTCTGCTAAATCCCCCAACTCTGTAGGGCATACAAAGGTAAAATCAGCTGGATAAAAAAATAAAACAGACCAATGTCCTTTTAAATCTTCTTGGGTGATCTCCACAAATTCTCCTTTACAAAATGCAGATACTTTAAAGGATTCTATCTGTTTATTAATTAAATTTTCCATACAAAACTCCTTTCTATTATCTGGAATCATCTATTTATAAAATAGCTTTGACAAATGGCAAGGGTTATAGATAAAAAATACTTTGCTTAGTATATGCCTCACCATAGGAACACAGAAGGTGTTCTTAAATTGATTATAACTTTTGAAAATTACAAAATCAACTTAATATTACAAACAAAACTATAAAACTCTTATACATTTTATATGAAATGTCAAAAATTCCCTGTTTATTTGAATATTTCTAACTTTTTATCTTGCAATTATTTTTATGAAACGTTATAATACAAACACAAATAGCATGTGATCTTAACTGAAAATCTATATAGATTGGATAGGAGGAAACATTATGAAAAAGGAAGAAAATTTAAATATTACAAATATGAATGGTGTTAGTACAGATGACGATACTACTTGTGCTTTAAATGACATGAACTGTGTGGAGAACAAAGAATCTACCTGTAGCTTTACAGATATGAACTGTACTAGTTCAGATGAAGAGACTACTTGTAGTTTTACAGATATGAATTGTACAGGCGAGAATAAATAAAAGGATATAAATAATATTTACAATATTTTTTACTTCTTGTTGAAATAATAAAAATCTAAATATTCTTAGAGATTATTACATAATAATTTTGCCCACTCTCTTTAGACCAGGATTCTACTTTTGCAGAACTTCTGGTCTTTTCCTTAAAGAATTTTTTATTCTCCAAATATTTGTGACTGATATTCCTTTGGTTACATTCCTACTTGTCTAGTAAAAAATATTGAAAAGTCAACTACAATAGGATATACTTTTCTGAAAAAGATACAAATAGACCTCTTATGAAAGGAATAGCACATGCGAATCTGGTTTAAAATATGGAAAGACAATCATCTTCTTAAAGATACTGTTATTACAAATAAAAGTAGCGATAGCCGCACCCATAAAATTTTTTCTGCTTTAGAACAAGCCTGTTATGAACTTGATTTAAGTAAGCCAATCTGGCTAGACACTACCATTACAGATTTTAAATATCATAATAAAGCACGTTTTTATCAAGATAATTTTGTTGAAACGATTGACTTTGATTTTCTAGAAATACAAGTGATAGAAGAATAAAATATTTTTTGAAAGAATATGACCTTAATCCATTTTTAAACACAAATAGATTAAGGCCATAAAATTAACGCTTTTCACAACATCTATTTTCTCTTATTTTAAATGTCTGATAAAAAATAATATAATTAATATTCCAGCAGTTTTGCAGCATATTTCTCTGGAAGAATGGTATACTTTTTATATTCATTAGTATTTGGAGTTGTACCTGCAAAATATTGATTATAAAATTCTTCTGGGCATCTGTATAAGAACAATTCTCATTGATTCTTACACTATCTTAGAAAATTCTTCTCTGCCGATTTACTTCATACATCAGTAGTGCAGTGGCAACTGCCGCATTTAAAGATTCCACCCTTCCTTCCATAGGAATTTTAATCCAAGTATCTGCCAACTTAGAAATCTCAGGACTCAGTCCATTTCCTTCATTTCCAATTAGAAATCCAGTCGCTTTTCTATAATTGGGCTGCTCATAAGATATAGTTCCCTTCAAATGTGCCGCATACATTGAAACACCTTTCTCTTTTAAATACTCAATTGTTTCTGGCAAATCAGCCGTAATATAAAAAGGTACTCGATACAGAGATCCCATTGTTGCACGAATGGTTTTGGGATGAAAAATATCTACGGTAGTTTTATTCATAATAATGCCTGTAATACCTGCCCCTTCCCCTGTTCTTATGATAGTTCCTAGATTTCCAGGATCTTGAATACTTTCTAATATCAATAAATGAGAATTTGAGAAATTCTCCCATAAATTTTCCATAGTATATTCTGGCATTTTTACTAAACATAAAATTCCCTGTGGTGTCTTTGTATCACTGATAATCTGAAACACATGATCTGCCACAATTTCATAAGAATATCTCTGAAGTCTTTGACAATTCTGTTCTTCTAATAAAAAAGATTCAGAAACATACATAGCTACAATATCTTCTTTTGGTGCTTCCATGCACATTTTTATTCCTTCTACCACAAAAACCCGCTGTTCATAGCGGGTCTTTGCTTTTCTATTTAACTGCATGACACGTTTCATCTGCTGATTTGCAGAACTTGTTATCATAATTATAATCCCTCTAAACACTTAAATTTTTGCAAATCTGGAATTGATATTCTGGAATTTCCTTCTTCATAGACAAAGCTTCATCAATATCAAAATCAACAAAATCTCCATGACGATATCCTACCACACGATTGGACTTTCCTTGACATAACAAATCCACAGCGTAAGCTCCCATAATAGAAGCATATACCCTGTCTTTACAAGTGGGGCTTCCTCCACGCTGCATGTGTCCTAAAATAGTTGCACGTGTTTCTAGACCAGTAGCAGCCTCAATACGTTTTGCCATGCTTTCAGAATGTCCAACACCTTCTGCATTGATGATAATATGATGCTTTTTTCCACGTTTACGATTTGCAATAATGTTATTTACCAACTTTTGCTCATCATAATCATATTTTTCTGGTAACAAAATATCTTCTGCTCCATTGGCAATACCGCACCACAGCGCAATATATCCTGCTCCACGTCCCATAACTTCTATAATAGAACATCTTTCATGAGAAGTAGATGTATCACGCACTTTATCAATTGCTTCCATTGCGGTATTTACTGCTGTATCAAATCCAATGGTATACTCTGTACATGCAATATCCAAGTCAATGGTTCCAGGAATACCAATTGTATTAATTCCAAGAGCCGCTAACTTTTGTGCACCTTTAAAAGAACCATCTCCTCCAATTACAATCATGCCATCAATTCCATGCTTCCTGCAAATTTCAGCACCTAATTGTTGACCTTCTGGTGTTGTAAATTCCATACATCTTGCTGTTTGTAAAATAGTACCACCTTGTTGAATGGTATTTGAAACATTCTTTGCTTCCATATCAATAATTTCTTCTTGAAGCAGTCCAGCATATCCTCTTTTAATTCCCTTTACCTTCTTACCTTTTGCAATCGTTTCGCGCACAACTGCACGAATTGCAGCATTCATTCCTGGTGCATCCCCGCCACTCGTAAGTACACCAATTGTCTGAATTTCATTTGCCATAACTGTTCCTCCTATTTTTTATTCTAAATTTATCTTTATTCCCATAAGTAATACCCTCTCCCATTATGCCATGCGGCGTGTCACAAGGTATACCCTCTGGGGCATCCCATTATGCCATGCGGCGTGTCACAAGGTATAACATTTTGCATGATTTCCTTTAATCTATTACATTTTAATATCTTTTTGTAAGATTTTCAATGCTCTTTTCCTTAACTTTTACATTTTTTTCCCCCAAAAAATCAGATAGTTTATGGAGCATTTCAGATGTAACACAAATATTGCAACTCTTAGGCAACCTTTTTATTTGCTTTTCTATGGAAATATAGATAATAATATTGTCATTTCCATCACTTCCACCACTTTTTTCCAATAACTCCATCAACTTGTTTTGTTTTTTCTGATATTCCTCCCTCGTGTCAAACTGCAACCAAAGCTCTCTCTTAGCATCCTTAAAGGAATACATTTTTTCACAAATCAACTTTCCATTTTTTTCTTCTTCTGTAGAAACATGTCCCCGAACAAAGACTTTTTCATCTACATTTAAAAGTTTGTCATTTTTTTCATAATCTTTTGGAAAAATAACAACTTCTAGAGTACCAACTAAATCTTCTAAGGTTATAAAAGCCATAATCTGATTGCGTTTTGTATATTTTATAGTTTTTTTCACAATCATCCCACCGACCATAGCCATTTCTCCTTCTTTTACTTTTGTCTGTCCTGTTTCTTCATCTAAAAGAAAATCTGTTGTGACTCTTGTAATGTTCTTTCTCAACTTTTCCTCATACTCTTCTAAGGGATGTCCACTAACATAAATTCCAAGCACTTCTTTTTCAAATGCAAGATATTCCTCTTTGGAATATTCCCCCACTTCTGGCATTTTTATATCAAAGTTTGATTTCTCCTCTGGTGCAAAATCAAATAAGGTCATCTGACCTATCATAGTATTTTTCTTTTCTCGAGTAATACCTTCCATGATTTCTGCATATACCATCATACTTTGTTTTCTGGTGGCTCCAAGGTTATCTAAAGCTCCTGACTTAATCAGATTTTCTACTACTCTTTTATTGATTTCTTTCTCTGCCATACGCGTAAGAAAATCTGTTAGATTAATAAATTTTCCTCTTTCCTTTCGCTCTTCACAAAGATTTTTAATAAATGTATGGCTAACACTTTTAATTGCTGAAAGACCATAGCGGATAGCACCTTCTGATACAGAAAAATTACTTTCTCCTTCATTGACACTAGGGGGGAGCAATTTAAGTCCCATTTGCCTACAAGAAAGAATATACTCTGATATTTTTCCTACATTTCCCATAACAGAACTCATTAAGGAAGCCATATATTCCAGTGGATAATAATATTTTAAATATGCTGTTTGATATGCTACTACTGCATAAGCAGCAGCATGAGATTTATTAAAAGCATACTTTGCAAAATCAATCATCTCATCATAAATCTTATTTGCAATTTTTTCATCAATGCCATTGTTTACACACCCTAAAACTCCTTCTTCGGGATTCCCATATACAAAATTTTTTCGCTCTTTTTCCATTACAGATGCTTTTTTCTTAGACATGGCTCGCCGCACCAAATCACTACGCCCCAACGTATATCCTGCTAAATCTCTTACAATCTGCATTACTTGTTCTTGATAGACAATACACCCATAAGTAGGTGCAAGAATTGGTTCTAATTGAGGACAATCATAAGTTACTGTATCATGATTATTTTTTCCTTGAATATAAGCTGGAATAAAATCCATAGGTCCAGGACGATACAAAGAAATTCCTGCAATAATATCCTCTAAACTCTGAGGCTTTAACTCTTTCATAAAGTTTTTCATTCCAGCACTTTCTAACTGAAAAACACCATCTGTCTTTCCAGTTCCAAGAGAATCCAAAACTACTTTATCATTAAAATCAATATTGTCAATATCTAGTTGTAGCTTTCTATTATTTTGAATAAGTTTTACTGCATTCTGCAACACAGTCAAATTTCGCAAGCCTAAAAAGTCCATTTTCAAAAGCCCTAATTCTTCTAAGGTGGTCATAGTAAATTGTGTGATAATCGCACCATCAGCTCCTCTTGACAATGGAACAAATTCATCTACTTCTTTTGAACTAATCACCACTCCTGCAGCATGCATAGAAGTATGTCTTGGCAATCCTTCTAAACGCCTTGACATATCAATTAATCTTTTTATACTTTCATCCTTTTCATATAAAGTATGCAATTCCCTATTCATATCTAAGGCTTTATCAATTGTAATTCCAAGCTCTTCAGGAATCTGCTTTGCAATATTGTCTACAAAAGCGTAAGGCAAATCCATAACTCTTCCTACATCTCTAATTACCCCTCTTGCTGCTAGAGTACCAAAGGTAACAATTTGTACCACGCGATCTTTTCCATATTTTTTACTGACATAATCAATCACTTCTTGTCTACGCTCAACACAAAAGTCAATATCAATATCTGGCATAGTCACACGCTCTGGATTTAGAAAACGCTCAAAAATTAAATTGTAACGAAGAGGGTCGATATTTGTAATTGCTAAGGTATATGCAACAATAGAACCAGCAGCACTTCCACGTCCAGGACCTACTGCAATGTCTTGTTCTCTTGCAAATCGAATAAAATCCCATACAATTAAGAAATAATCTACATATCCCATTTGCTTGATAATATCAAGTTCATACTGAAGTTGTGATTTCAATTCCTCTATACTAATTTCTTTTTCTTTTCCCAGAATAACTACCTTACCATTTTCAGAAGGATATCTCTGTTCTAACCCCTCATAACATAATTTATTTAAATATTCCCAAGAAGTATATCCATCTGGCACATCAAATTGGGGCAATTTTGTAACTCCAAATTCAATTTCCACTTGACACCTATCTGCAATTTTCTGAGTATTTTCTAGTGCTTCTAATGCATAAGGAAACAATTCTCTCATCTGTTCCTCAGACTTTACAAAAAACTGTCCTCCCTCATATCGCATACGTTTTTCATCAGATAATTTTTTCCCTGTCTGAATGCATAATAAAATATCATGAGAATCCACATCTGTTTCATAGGTATAGTGAACATCATTTGTAGCAACCAAGGGAATATTTGTATCTTGACTTAAACGCAAGAGTTGTTGATTTACATTTTGTTGTTCTGACAATCCATGGTCTTGCAATTCTAAGAAATAATTGCCATGTCCAAAAATTTTATCATACCACAAAGCCGCTTCTTTTGCTTCTTCATAAGCGCCTCTAGCAAGAAGTTTTTGCACCTCTCCTGCAAGACAAGCACTTAAAACAATAATACCCTCATGATAAGTCTCTAGTACTTCTTTATCTACTCGAGGTCGATAATAATATCCTTCTGTAAATCCCCTTGAAACAATTTTCATTAAATTGTTATATCCTTTATTATTCTCAGCGAGTAAAATTAAATGAAAGTAACGGTCTTCTCCTTGTACCTTTTCTCTATCAAATCTAGAACCAGGTGCAACATAAACTTCACAACCTAATATGGGCTTAATA
>CAJUHG010000036.1:0-2724 GCA_910586005.1 uncultured Lachnospiraceae bacterium
GAATATAAGCATGTATCCTCTTGACAAGTCAATTCCGCTGTAATTTCCACTAAAACTGGTAGACTAGGTATATTTCTTAATTCTCCTTCTAAATTAAATATCTCATAATCTGAAAAACTATATTCTACTTCTACTGCACCATCTTGTAATGTTTCTGGCAAATACAAAGACTTTGTGATATATTCCTTTGATGAATTTTCTCCCAAAATCACCACATCTAATTCTTTTTTTGCTTTTTCAAAGTATTCCTTTCTCTGTTCCTCTGTTAATTTCTTCTCCTCAATCTGGATTTTCAAAGGATACTTTTCCAACATTCCCTCTGCATTTACTAAATAATCTGTTTCTTCCTTTCCCTGTCCAGCTTCTTTTCTCTGGATTTTTATTTCATGCCTCGCGTCTTGATCTATCTGAAAAAGAATTGCTGCAAATAAAAATGATACTGTAACAATTAATGCTGCTTGATAGAAATTCTTTTGTTTTGGTTTCTTTTGTTTTATTTTCAGAGCTATTATTATACAAGCCACTGCTCCTACCATATACCACATACTTTTCTCCATTCATTTTTAAACTTGTATATCTACCATTTTTTCTGCAATGACACAAGCAATTCCATATGCCAAAAGACAAACTGTCATCACTCCTATCCCCAACACATTTCCATAAAGAGGTTCTAAAAATTCTGGAGAAGTAATTCCCACATACAATAAAATTCCAAATGGTACCAAGTTCATAATATTCATTTCCATTCTCTTTGCAGCCATAATTGTTTCAATTTCTCGCTTAATCTCTACCTTTTGCCTTATTTTATCCACAGTATCTTTAAAAATCTTTATAAAGTCTCCACCACTGCGTTTCGCAAATCTAAATACTTGTGAAAAACTCCCTATCTCTTCCATCCCACTTCTTTCTGCTAAATCATCCAACAAATTTTCTAAAGATACATTCAGTTGTAATTGATGATTGATATACCCAAATTCCTTAGCCATTATCGTATGTTCTCCATAGAGTCTCATAAATTCTTCTCTTGCCTGTAAAAAAGCATTTTCCATAGAGTATCCTGCTTTTAAAGCAATGGAAATCATTTGAAGAATTTCTTTAAATTGAAATAACATATCATTTTTTCTTTTTCTCATTAAATAATCTTTGACTTTCTTTTTGACTGGAAGATACAAAATTACTACGCTTGCCATCATATAATAATTTTGATAAAACAAGCAAGCAATCATTGTAGCAGCTATCACTGTAATACCCATACACAATAATACTTCTTTCCAATTCATCACATAATATTTATAATTTTGTATTTATAATTCCTCCCTTCTACTAATTTTTTCTATATAACATTTATCACTTTTACATATATCATCCATGTTCCTTTCTATAACATTTATGACTTTCTATATATCCAACTCTTCCACTTACAAGACATTTATTATTTTTCCTATGATTCCTTTATTCCAGCTCTATAAAATTTCTCTCTATGAAGAATTTCTCCTTTTTTTATCCAATTTCCTATAATTTTTCCATTCTGAACTCCCATTTCTACAAATTCATATAGTGGATTTATCTGAATTTCTCCTTGTTCTATTTTATCAATTTCTACAATTGATAATATTCTTCTGCTTTTATCTCTTAATTTTCCAAGATGAACTAAAATATCTACTCCTGCTGCAATCTGGGAACGAATTGCAGCCATTGGCAATTCCATTCCCATTAATACCATTGTTTCCATACGATTGAGCATATCTTGGCAGCTATTTGCATGTCCTGTACTTAAAGAGCCATCATGACCTGTATTCATGGCTTGAAGCATATCTAAACATTCTGCACCTCTGATTTCACCTACAATAATACGATCTGGGCACATTCTCAAAGCTGTCCGAATTAAGTCTCGTATGGTTATGGCAAGTGTTCCTTCTGGTCCACTATTCCTGGTTTCCAAACGAACAAGATTCTCTATCCCTTGGATTTGCAGCTCTGCAGAATCTTCAATTGTTATAATACGTTCTGATTTTGGAATAAATTCAGAAAGGGCATTTAGAAATGTAGTTTTTCCAGAGCCTGTTCCTCCAGAAATAAAGATATTATAACCAGCTTTCACTAGTTTTTTTAGAAATTCTGCACATTCCCCACTAATGGATTCTTCTTCAATCATCTGCTCCATTAAAATAGGATGTTTTGGAAATTTGCGGATAGTTACTACTGGTCCTTCTAGTGCAATAGGTGGTAATACCACATTTACCCTAGAGCCATCTGCAAGTCTAGTATCTACAATAGGTTCTGCCGCATTTATCCTTCGATTATGGTTTCCTACCATGTGTTGAATAATATCTTCTAATTTTTCTTGAGAAGAAAAATGCTTTTCCCAAGTTATGATTTCCCCCTTTTTCTCATAGAAAATATGGTTTGCACCATTTACCATAATCTCTGTAATATCTTCCTCATTTAACAACTCTTGTAATACATCTAATTTTCTTAAAGAATGAAACACCTGAATCCTTAGTTCTTTTCTCTGGTTTAATGGAATCACTCGTTTTTTAGCTTCTTTACATATTTCTTCATCAATAACTGCCAGTACTTCCTCTTCCTTGTATTCTCTGGTTATATCAAGCTGTTCCAACACATTTTTTCTAATCTGCTCCAACTTGTACCCCCACTAATTTTCTTGTATAATCTCCTAATTCTCCCCATATCCATTGTTTCATTTTTTGCTCTCCTCTTCCA
>CAJUHG010000036.1:2734-21203 GCA_910586005.1 uncultured Lachnospiraceae bacterium
ATATAAGATAAGAAATTTTTTCTTCTAACTCCACTTTTTTTTGTTTAAGTGCCATCTTCTTAAAGTGTTGTAAGGGACCTTCTTGTAACTCTCCTGTTTCTGAGAAAATATATACTTTATTACACATTTCTAACAGTTCAAAAAATCCTGGTAACATCCTTCCAAAGTCTAGGATTACCACATCATATCCACTTTTTTCTGATAAAATTTTTATAAATTTCTTATAATCTTGTTTTGATATTCCACTTATACATTCTCCATCTTCCATAGGTGGAATATAATCAAAGCCCTCTAATGTATAAGTTACACTGGAAATACAATCTCTTGTTGTTCCCTCTTCCATCAGGCACATATATATAACATCTAATAAATCTTTATGATATATCTCCTGAAACCATTCTGCAAAACCAGCACACTCATTAAAATTTACATAAAGTACTTTTTCTTGTTCACTCAATGTCTGTGCAAGTGTCAAAGAAAAAGGTGTTTGCCACATACTATATATAGGGGAATAAACAGCTATCACTTCTCTTTTTGTTATGATATGTTCTTGTTCTTTCTTTCCAAATTTCTGAATACAAGAAAAAATTTCTCTTACAATTTCAGATGCAGGTTGGTATTTTTCTATTCTTGGTAATTCTTCTATAATATCTGGAATTACTTTCTCTTCTGTGGAATCATATAGATAAATCCACAATACTTCTGTATATTTATCTTGTTCTACTAATTCTGTCTGCTCTAACTCCTTTTGCATTTTTATTTGCTCTATAAGATAGGAATTTTCATAAAATCCATCTCCAAGAAGAACAACTTCTATATTTTGCACTTTTTGAAATTCTAAAAAATTCTCTGGGGAAGAAAAACAATATCCTTTCAATCTTTCTTTTTTTTCAAAAGAAATCCATCCTCCTAATCTTTTTCCATAAGTTTCATTTATATCACAAACAGCAATTGAAATTATTTTCAATAAGCCACCTCCAAAGTTATTAAATATCCAATTAAAATTGCAATTGAAAAATGTATGATATGATGCTTTCCTTGAGATTCTACTGGATATCTGGATAATTTACCTTCTGTCATTACCTGACGTATATAATTCCCAAATATATATAAACGAGAAATTAGATTATGATAATACAACAATTTAATAAAAGACATTCCTGCTGCAATCAAAAAAGAAACAACTATTGTACAAAAAAGTACTTTCATACCCCAAATACTACCAATAACGGAAAACAATTTGATGTCGCCTGCTCCTAAAACACGCATAAGAAATAAAAGATAACATAAGATAATTGGTATAGAAATATTTATTAGAAAAACAACAATTCCAATCCATCCAGATTCTATTATCTGAATAAAAGAACCGATTACTAATCCAAAGAAAATTAGTCGATTACTAATTTTTCCACTGGATATATCCATAACTACTGCAAAGCCTAACAACCCTAGACTAAAAATTATTTTTATACTTCCAATTTATCACCCCTTAACTTTAAACTTATATTTTTACGCTCTATTTTTTATTCTCTCCTTAGCTTTAAATTCATATTCTTAACTTCTATTTTTTATCCCCTCCTTAATTTTAAACTTATATTACATTTTCATAGATAATAACTTTTGTCTAAGCAAATATGAATTATTACTATAAAACAAGTAATTGTTTAGAATTATAGACCAACTTCTTACACTTGTAAAGTAGATTAAAAAAACTTTTTCATCTTTGTAACTATTCTACAATAACTTATAAAACAAAATGCCATAAACCAACGCAAACCCGCTGATACCAAGGGTTCCAATTGTCAAAACTGTTACTGGATTAATACCCGCAGCCACTGAAATTCCTTGACTTGCTAATATTTCATTTGTGATACAAATTCCAATTGCACCAACAAAACTACGAAGTACAAAAACTGTTACAGCTCCTGATTTCTGCTTTATGGTACCCATAAAAAGAACAAGTATACAGATAATTACAATTGCTGCAATCCCATAATATTTTTCCATTTTTCCTCCATTCTGTGTGCGTTTCAGCACATCATGCCATTTGGTTAAAAATTGCTAGAACTCTGTCCCTCTTCTGTTAATAAATATATACTTTTTGGAAAAATTTATGACTTTTTTGTATAGTCTTGGAATTATTTGCTTATACTTTAAGTAAGACAATTGTTATAAAAAGGAAAGGGATGCATATGTTTCAAATTTCAAAAAAGCAAATCACACACACAACCGCTTACTCTTTACTTTTAGATGACCTAGAAAGAGCTAGATATGACCTAGCTCTTGCCTATGATAATTTTGAGAACGCTATGGAACCTGATTTAATTGATTGTTGTATTTATCAAGTAAATGCTCTACAAATGCGTTACAAATTTTTATTAACTAAGGCTAAACAATATAATGAGGATTCTTATGCAAAGAATCCTCTTGAACTCTCAGAACCTTGAAGGGTTTCTGTCAGACTGCCTTTTTGATATGTCATACCTGCTACAACTTGTTGGGTATGCTGCATCAGAGGTTCTGAGGAATCTTGCTTTGCTGCTTCCACAAAGCCTTCATAAAGATTCTTTAGAACCCTCTGCGCATCCTGAATATTTTGTGATGTATTTTTACATACTGCCATGGCTAGCAGCTTATTGACAAACTGATACAAGGCATATAGGTTGGTGGATACTGGATAAGTAAAATCTAGGTCTTCCATCAACCTTCTTACTACTTGTTGTGCCCTATTTGTTGCATTCTTGAACTCCTCATACTTATCCTCTTCTTTGGCCTTTAGAGCCTCTTCTAGATAAGCAAAAAGGATATCATATATAATAACTATCATTTCCCCTTTGTTACAATAACTTAACCGACGGGTAAACTCCTGTTTTTTTTCTTGGGTCATAAACTATCCCCCTATTGCAATAACTGTAATACCTGCTGTGGTAGGTCATTAGCTTGTGCAAGTACAGAGGTTGCAGCTTGAGTTAATACATTATATTTGGTATATTCTGTCATCTCCTCAGCCATATCTACATCTTCAATACGTGACAATGCCTGAGTCATGTTTAATTCAGTTCCTTCCAAACTACTAACTGCATAATCCAAACGATTCTGATATGCACCAATACTAGAACGCACTTCACTTACCTTAGCAATAGCATAATCAAAACTAGTAATTGCTCTGTCAGCTCCTGTTACTGTACATACATTTACTTTATCAATATAAAGTGTCTTTGAAGAAATTTCTTGGATTCTCACTTCTACTGTTTGATTTTCATTAGCTCCAATTTGTAAGGTCATAGTTCCAATATCAGTAACATCTAATTTCACATCACCATTGGTTTTTGGTTCCACTTCAAATTTCATTTGAAAACCATTTCTGTCTGAAATAGTTACATAATTTCCATCTGTAAGTATCGTAGCTTGGCTGCTAAATCCAACATCATTTGTAGAAAAATCCACTTCTACATCTTTTCCAACAGTCTGTGTATCTTGAGGAATGCCAAGAAATGTTGCCAAATCTGCATTATCACATTTCACACTTAATGGGGTTGAACTTCCATATTCATCTGTTACAAATACTAAGTTACCACCACCAGACACATCTGTTGGTACATAACCACCATTTTCTGGAGTACCTGTCTTATCAGCAGTATTTGCTACCACCATTAAATTTACTTCTCCACGTTCTGCACCTTCACGTAACTTTTCATATACATCACTGAAGGTTTCTCCTTCAAGAATCTCAACTTCTACTCCATTGATTACTACTTTTCCATCAGCACCTGCTGGAACTGTGTCAGTTGCAGCAATTCCCTGAGCGCCTTCTAACACTGCATGTTCTGCATCTGCTCCAATAGTAACAGTATAAGTATTCTCTGTTACACTATCTGAGATATCAATTCTTTTAATTCCACGGTTATCGGGGTATACTCTTTGATCTAAAGTTCCATCTAATAAATGTTTTGTATTAAATTCTGTATCTCTAGAAATACGGTCAATCTCATCTCTAAGAGAAGCTATCTCTGCTTGAATAGCCTCTAAATCATCAGGCATATTTGTTTCATTCGCAGCCTGAACAGAAAGCTCACGCATCCTTTGAAGCATACTATGTACTTCATTCAAGGCGCCATCTGCTGTCTCTAAAACAGAAACACCATCAGATGCATTTCTAGATGCTTGTGCAAGTCCTCTAATCTGAGACTTCATTTTACTTGAAATGGCCATTCCTGCTGCATCATCAGAAGCTCGGTTAATGCGGAGCCCCGTAGATAAGCGTTCTATAGAACTTGATAAACTTCTATCTGATGCTAATAATCTTTTATTTGCAATTTCTGCTGACATATTATGATTGATTTTCATTTTAACCTCCATCTAACATTTACTATAATTTTTTCTGAGTTTTATCTATATATTTATTATATCATTAAATTAATGTTTACCACTGATACCATTTACTATTTCAAGAATACTTTTGGCATTCTTGCTGTAAAGTACATACCATGCAAAGCATGGTAATTTGTTATTACTCACTCCCATAGAAGTGGGAGGTTTATTGAATAAGGAGATAAAAAATATTACATATTCTGACCTATTTGTTTTACTTCCTCTAAAAAAGCTTTTGCAATACCATATAAAGTCTTTGTCTGTACTTGCCAATCCTCTTCTGACTGCTCTGATTGATCTATTCCCTTCTCTTCAGAAGAAAAGCGTGCAAGTTCTAAAGCGTCACTGTGAATGATATTTAGGTTCCACTGAAAATCATCCCCTAAATTTACATGTTCACGAATCTCTTCTTCCTGACGCTTCAATTCATCTGTAGTCTGCAAAGAATCAGACACCACATATCCTTTTACAGATTCTTGTTGCACTTGGAATTTCGCTGCTACTTTTCCAAGCTTAGGAGAATCAAACATAATATCTACTCTTCCTCGTTCTCTCTTCCCACGAACAATCTTAAGTTGTACATTTGTCAGCTCATCTGCTACCAATACTGGAATTGCATAATTTTCTTCTTTTGCCATTCTAGTTCCCAATTCAATTTGTTGTCTCATGATTTTCATATCTCTAAGGTCTACACTTCGCACATCCTCAGATTCAATCATAGTTTTCATTACATTTTCTGCAAGGTCTGCAAGTTTCTCTTGCGCTTCTGCCATTTCTTCTGGTGTCTTAACAGCTTCTCCAAAATCTTCTAGAATCTTTGTTTTTACTGCCTCAAAATCCACATCTTTCTTCATATCTTCATAGTTAAACAAAGTTCTAAACACACCATTCCGGTTCTGCATCATCTGTGTAGCGGCCATAATATTATAAGCTGTTACTGGCATATCATGTCCTGTCAACATTTGAAGCACTTGAGCTTCCGCCTCTCTTACATTAGAAAATTCTTGCAACTGTTCTTGATAATATGCTGCCTCTGAATCTGAATCCACTGGAATTTGTCTCAACTGCCACAACAATTCCTCTGGTGTCATTTCTCCCACAGCACCTTGTGCCATTGCCTGTTGCACCCCTTCTGGTGTAACCATACCAAAAGCCTCTTTTGCACAATCTGTTTGATAAGCAGCTTCTATCTGTTGAGAAATACTCAATTCTTGTCTTTGGATAATATCTGCTTCTCCAAAGTTTTCATCCACTGATACATTAATCCCTGAATTTTGCTTTGTTCTTACTGCTGTTAAAAGGTTTTTTATATTTAACTCTGCTCCTTGATGAACTAAAGCCCCAATTACTGCACCATCTGTCTTATCAATTTGATTCAAAAGTCTATATATTCCAATATAGCTCTCTCGCTCTTGTGGAGTAATTTCTTGCCGCTGTTCTAATTTCCAGAGATATTTACTAAATTTTTCTTCTCCACCTTGTTCCAAATGGTTCTTAATTTCTTGCGCTTTGGCATTTAACTGTTCCACGTTCATTTCTAGGGGATTAACACCCTCTCGTATCATTTCCATTACCACTGCTGGAGAAAGATTTTGAAACAGATTCTGTACCTTTTGATCTGCTGCCTTAATTCCTGCAATAGTATCTGGATTGATTTCCATTTGGTTATATGCTAAAATACGAACTGCCCGCTGATTTGCTTCTGTAGTTTCTAATCCCAAATCTTTTAAAATATCATCTACATTTTGAAAAGCCTTTTGTATAGAATCACCCATATCAGCTCTAGGAGCTGTTCGAAGTGTCTCATAGGCTTCTCCCGCTTGTTGCATCTTAGTTTGTTTGGTAATTCCTACTTCATGTATTGTATTTACTGTATCTTTATCTGTTTTGATATCACCTAATATGTAAGCTGGTACATTTGCAAGCTCTTGGGTTTTTCCCATAGTTTCTGCAAATACTGTTGTATTTTCTTCTGTTGCTGGAATACCATTCTGAGATAATAGCTTTTGATAATAATCATCTTCTAAAGTCTTTAATTGTTCCACTAAATCCTCTAAAGGTTTTGTCTCAATAGAAATGCCTTGTTTTAACAATGCATAATTTGCCTGAGCTGTCATCATCAATCTTGTCTCTTCTAATTGTCGCTTTGCAGTAATAAACTCTATATTTTCCTTAGCATAATCTGGAATTACTTGTTCCGACTGATGATTCTGTTGAATCTTTTGTTCTTCTTGTTTTGCTGCTTCCAAATTTTTAATAGTAAGAGGAAGTCCTTTCTCTACAAGGTTCCATACTTCTGCATCAGTCACTTGGTTTACAGTTTCTACTGCCTGCTCTGCCCTAGCAACATTACTATAACCTTCTAAAATTACTGCTTCTGATGGGCGTTTTCCTTCTGCCATTGTTTCTAGCATCGCACCCATAAGTACTTCTGTATCTGGTGGAAGTTGTATTTGATTCAAATCCATAACATAGTTTAAATTTTCTTCTGTGAAAGGAATTTGATTATCTATCATCCATTGACTGCAAGAGAGAGAAACTTCATCTATGGTAAGTCCTGCCTTTGTGATAATCTGTTCTACTTGTGCCTGTAACCTATCATCCATAGGTATCTTTGCACTATCTGAATAAGAGGAAACTCCACTAATGCTATGTTGTGCCTTATAGAAATTTTCTACTGTAGGAGGCAATTCATGATCCAACATATATTTCACAGTTTCTTTTCTACATTCTGTAAGACTTGCCGCTTGCTCTATTGTTTTTTGAGCATCTAAAATATTCTCTTCTGTTGCTGGAAGGTCGGCTTGATTTAAAATTGCTGCTAACTGGTTTGCCAATTCCGCACTTCCTGCTAATTCTTCTAACTTCTGTCCGCTTAATTCATCACCAAAAACACTGATATCTACACCTGCTTTTGCTAGTTCCATTTTAATTTTATCAATCTCTGTAACAATAGTTTCCACTTCTGTACTATTTACAGGAAATCCATCGTCTTCCATTTTTTCACAATCTTTTTCTGACATTGTATTACTTACGATTTCCATCTTTTGTTGAAAAAGTTGTGATTCCATATTTTCCGCATCTTGTTGTATCTTATCAATTTGTGATTCTCCAGAAATAAAAGGAACCTCAACTGTAGTTTGCTGCACAGACGCCACTCTGCCTGTCTCTTTTTCCATCTGCTGAGTGGTAGTTTCCTGTGTGGCAACGGAAACATTTCCCTTTATCTCTACTTTACTATTTGTTTGGGTAATTTCCATCAGATTACTATTGTCTACTCTTATATTCATGTCTGCGCCTCATTATCTTTTATTGTTGATTTTTGACAATTAGTATTTCGGTTAAATCTCTGGAAAACTTTATGCATAGTGCAAGAAATACTTACCAATGAAATATTCATGTCTGCTAGATTTTCTAATCTCCTGTCACTTGTAATTGCAAGCAATTACTTGCCTGTCTATTAAAAATCTGTTATAGTAACTTATTCTAGATACCCTAAAAATACATTTCCTGCTCCCTCAAACATCGCTTTACTATCTTGAAGTCCCATCTTCCTCACTGCATTAAATTCAGGATAATATAAAAGTGTATTATGCTCATCATATCCCACAATTAAAAATGCCTCTTGATTTACCATAGCAAACACAGGTGTATTTAAGTTAACATAATATAATACTTGTTCTACATTACATCCTGTCAAATCAATCACTTCTCTTCCATTCA
Source organism: uncultured Lachnospiraceae bacterium (assembly GCA_910586005.1). Taxonomy (GTDB): domain Bacteria; phylum Bacillota; class Clostridia; order Lachnospirales; family Lachnospiraceae; genus Petralouisia. Next base: position 10,829 of record CAJUHG010000036.1, read on the forward strand.
AAGCCTCTGTTAAGATCTGTTTTGGTGTTTCTCCTTGCCCAAGTAAATCATCTACATCTATATTAATTTCCTCTGTTCTTAACAAGTATGTCAAACAACGTGCTACTACACTATTACTTATCTCTGTAATATCTATCGCACCTTCTCCTATCATAGATTGAATGCTTTTTCTGCCTCGTCGCCAAAAATACTTTTGACCTTCCCCTATTACTTCTCCTACATTTTGATCTGCACAAATAATTGCTTCTGTAATAGATGTTGTGGACAATAAAATTCTCCCACCACTATAAACATAATAACTGTCTTGTTTTTTTCTAGTATCTAAACTAACGGTTCGATTCTCCTCTAATACAATCTCTTTTGGAACTAATACCTGTGGACGTTTCATGGTTTGCTTTATATGCTCTCCTAAAATTAAACGTACTTGACACTGCTTTTTCTCACTTTGCGTCGTCTCAACTGTAATTCTACGTGAAGATTCTAACTGCTGATTTTTAATGGTATCTTGTTCTGCATTTATATATCCTTGTTCTGTCTTAAACTCTCGATCAAGAAAAATAGTATCTCGCTCCACATAAGCTTTCAAAATATAATAGCCCGTTTTCTGGTACTCTTTTACTATATTTGAATCCTTATCAATAATTATAATTTTATACATAGGGAACCTTGTATTTCCAACTGCATCTGTTGCTACATCCTCTACCCTAGCAGCACCATATACAAAATCACTTTCAACAAATCCAATAGGCTTTAAATACTCACCTTGTACACTTTCTATTGTGCGAACTTCTTCTCCTTCCAAATCCATAATCTTCAAAGAATTTGTATTTTTAGTTCCCTCTTGCCAGGCAATATATCTGCCATCCTCCGACACTCCATAACTATTTTGTCTTAAACCTTCCATCACTTGTTTTGTTTTCCTATGATTTAAATCAATTCCATACAATATATCATCTGCTAAAAGATAAAAAATATTTCCATCACTTACATAGAATAACTTTCCCCATTTCGCCTTCATCATCTCATAAGATTGATCAGAGGGAATAAACAGTTCTTCCTCAATTGTATTAGCAACACTATCATAGTGAAATACATCAATCCCTGTTTCTCCTTCATGGTTTCCTCGATTCATATAACCATATACTACAAAATCCATACTTCCAGTTTCATCAATTTTCATTATCTGAATTTGATGTTGCCCATTATTTTCTCTATTGGAAATACCTTCTGGATTGCGGAAACTATAAATTTGTGAAAGTTCATTATTATCTCTATTATAACTCCAAAGCTCTCCTTCTTGGACAAATGCAATAATATTTCTTTTTTCATTTGCCATATGTTTCACATTAGAAGAGCGGATTCCTAATAATATCTTATTCCCAGAGATTATTCCATTTTCTCCTCGAAAAATTTGATTCATTGTACGTTCATAATTTAATAGATACATACGACCAATTCTTTGATCATAACGCACACGATAATATTCTTCTATATTGTAATACTCCACTTCTCCATTTTCTCCTGTTGAAGTTACCACATATTGAAGAACAATTGTATTATAAGAACTTCCCATTTCTTTTATGGAAGGTACTGGAACTTCTAAACGTTCTCCTTCAAAATTTGCCCAAGTTACCTGTCTCAAACTAGAATGAATTGTCACTTTTTGTAAGGTAGTATTATCCCCCAAACTATCTGGCTCTAAATAGGTAGCAAGACTGTCTGAATGCTCCTTGTCAAATGTCTTTTCATGAAAATTCTTTACAAAATCAAGAGATTCTTTTACATAACAATTAGCTTCCTGTGCAAGTCTTGTATAATAATACACTTGTTTTCCATTACTATTTACAGAAAGTACAAACATATATTCCAATTCTTCTTCTAAAATATTTTGAAATTCTAATGTAACGCTAATTTCTCCATTTTTCAAAGAAAAATCATCTATTTTTCCATTCTCAATCAAACGTTTCATATCTATGGTACGCACTTCATAAGAAATTTCTTTAATTTGATTCTGATATGTTTTTATTACAAGTGGTAAAGATAAATTTTTATTCAAAGGTGTAATCGTATCGCGCATTTTTGTTCCATCCATTTCAGAACAATATCCATACAATTCATTAATTCTAGTATCTCCCTGTTGTAGATACACAACAGGAAGTGTTGCAGGCAACATTTCTGAGGTTTGATCCATATTATCTGGTCGGTGAAAAAGGCTCATAACAGCAACTGTAACCGAAAAAACTAAAAATAAAACTACTATTTTTATTATGCCTTTATGCATACTTTCCTCCATTCTGTGCATTCTTCCATATACCATTCCCTATGAGGCAAATGGGTAGTTAGTGAAAGAATTGATAACTTCCTTCCCTTTTACTCTTTCTTTTCATCCTGCAGCAATGCTAAGGTAGGTGATACCTGCAAAAACTCCATAATATCCCTATAACCTTTACTATCTTTTTCTTTTCCCTTTTTTATTGCACGTATTAATATATTCTTTGGTGTATGTTCCATATCAATAAATTCTAATATTTGTACCTGATAGCCTTTACTTTCCAAAATTTGTGCTCGCAAAGCATCTGTAAACAAAGCAGATATTCTCTCTTTAATCAACCCATAGGAAAATACTGGTGCCAACAATTCGTTTTTTATTTGTCCATTTAATTCATGCTGGCAGCAGGGCACTGACAAAATTACCTTAGCTCCCCACCGAATAGCTTTATCCAAGGCATAGTCTGTAGCTGTATCACAAGCATGAAGTGTAACTACCATATCTACCTGTGACACACCTTCATATTGCGCAATATCACCTACATAAAATTCCAAATCTTTATATCCATATTTCTCTGCTAATCTATTGCATGTTTCAATTACATCTTCCTTTATATCTAATCCGATTATGTGCACTTGATAATCTTTTAACTCTTTCAAATAATAATACATAGCAAACGTTAAATAAGATTTTCCACATCCAAAGTCTAAAATTGTAATTTTTTGTTCTTTGGGTAGTTGGGGTAAAATATCTTCAATAAACTCTAAAAAACGGTTCATCTGACGAAACTTATCATACTTAGCCTGAACAATTTTCCCTTCTTTTGTTTGTACACCTAAATCTACCAAAAATTCCACTTTTATTTCTGGATTTAAAATATAATTCTTTTTTCTATTATGAGATAAATTCATTTCTTTTTTACAATTGGTACACGTCTTCTCTTTTATTGTAATTTTGCCTTTTTTACTAATTAAAACAGTAGCTTGTCCAATCTGAGAAAAAATTTCAAATTGTCGATACAATTCCATCTGCTCTATAATTTCCCTTATAGCTTCTTTTTGTGTATAATTTCTATGAAATACCTTTTTATCCTGATATATACTTTCCTGAAAAGCTAAATCTCCCTTTATCAATATCGGACGAAGGCTGATTTTAACAGCCTCCTTCCGATTTCTGGGATTACTAATTATCATTTGTATCATTTTCTCATTTAAATATTTATATAAAAGTTTTTGTAATTCTTCCATACCAAACCTTTCTCATTTGTTCATTAAAATTACCACCAACGACGACAACGTTTATGTCTACATCTTCTCTGATACATTTCATTAAACAATAATACTTCAATTAAATTTTGCAATCCATTATCTTTAGGTGGTCTTCCTGGCCTTGGTGGTCTTCCTGGTCCCCAGTCTGGTCCTGGTGGTGGAGGTGGTGGTCCTGGTGGTCTTCCTGGTCCCCAGCCTGGTCCTAGCGGTGGAGGTGGTGGTCCTGGTGGTCTTCCTGGTCCCCAACCTGGTCCTGGCGGTGGAGGTGGTGGTCCTGGTGGCCTTCCTGGTCCCCAACCTGGTCCTGGCGGTCTTCTCTGTTCTATCAGTTTTCCTTCTAGTGGAAGTTCTTCCGCCTGCATATCTTCTTCCCCATATTGGTCCGACTTATATTGTTCTGATTCATACTGCTCTGATTCATATTGTTCTGATTCATATTGTTCCGATTCATAAGGACTAACTTCAAAACTTTGGATATTCCTTTTACCTCCAATAGCCCCATCATAAATACGATTTACAATCTGTTTCAACATCAACTTATCAGGATATTCATCAAACATTAGGCTACCTTCATATTCCATTTTATCACATTCATCTTCTACCATTGCCTGAATGGACCGCACTTCTTTTGGATATAAATCCTTTAATTTCTGCATATCTCTCTCATATTCTAATTCCTCTAGATATACAGTCTGCATGGGATATGCCATATAAAAAGGCATTTTTGACATATCCTGATTAGGCATTCTGTAAAACATTTCCTGTTTGTAATCCACTGCTTTACTCCCATTTTATTTCTCTCTATACTATATGCCCTGTTTTCGGTTATGCTACACCCTCTATATTTAAGTGTCTCACATTACTAATTTAGATTACATATCCTATGTTTCTTTATACTATTCCAACTTCCTTAGTGTTTCTATTTATTTAGACTGTATATATTATTTTCCTCTATCTTATTTCAACTTTTTTAGTGTTTCCCTTTCTCTGTTTAGTTTAGATTACATATCCTATGTTTCTTTAGCATTTAATCCTATTCCCTTATACTATGCCTTATATTTTTAGCTATCTGTTACTGTTACTAAAAACAAAGCTGCTACTAGTTCATAAGATTGAGAAGATAATACTCCAAGTTGTTTGGTTAAATCTATTTTTCCTTCTCTATAACCATAATAAATACAACCTGTAATATATTCCTTCTCTGTATGCAAGTTTAATTCTGCAAGTTTAGATGTGATTTCTTTCCTTACTTTTCCATCAAATATAGAAATATCTAAATAACAATCTTTCTGTTTCAGTTTTCCCAATATTTCCAGAATAAATTCCTTTATATGCCAAGGTTTTTTCTTTGAAATCTTAAAAATATCACCACAAATTTCTGCTGCGCCAATAAAATAATCTTCTCTTGTATATTCCTTATCTTTTTTTTCAATATGTGCCTCTATATTACCACAAATTTTTTTATTTTCTCCAGACTTTACAATTCGATTAAAAATCCCTTCTGTTAAATAAGCTTCTGCTCTTGCTATTCTAGTAACAAACTTCCAAATAGACATTTTATAATCTGTTAAATCTTCTAAATAAAATTGATATTCTTTTCCAGCCATATATCTAAAAGCTTTCATAGTATCATAATAGCCAAGTTCTATATTGTCTTCTAAAATTTTTCTTTCAAAATTAAGTATGGTACCCAGAGAACGAGTAGGTGTAATATAAGTGACATAAGGCTTATTCACATAATTGGGATGACTAGGCGAAGTATGCAAATCTATAGCTATCACTTCTTCTGCTCCCATTTTTACTGCCAAATCAATTGGCAAATTGTCATAATAACACCCATCTAGGTACATTTCCCCATCAATTTTATGCAAAGGAAAGATAGGAAAAATAGATGCAGATGCCATAATAAAATCCTTTAATTTGCCTTCTGGTATCTCTTCTTTTCTTAATTCTAATGCCTTCATGGAAGGTACCTGAACAGTTACCAAACCATAATCTATATCAGAAGATCGCACTTTTTCTTCATCTATCATTCGGTCAATAAATTCTATAAAAGGAGAAATATCTGCCCCTTTGTTTTTTACATATTTCTTCAAAAATGAACCAAGCATTTCTCTTTGATTATACATTCCTTCTATTGTAGTGGTAAGATTTAATCCTTCTGCCATAACGTCTTCCATTCGTATGGTATTCCATAATTCCAATGCCAAATCATAATCCCTAGATGTCATCAATGCACCATTAATAGCACCAATTGAGGTACCTGTTACAATATGGTATTCTATTCCCATTTCTTTTAATGCTTTCCAAGCACCAAGCTCATATGCTCCCTTAGTTCCTCCTCCACAGAGTGCAATTGCCCTTTTCATGGGAATTCCTCCTTTCTGTAAAATGATTGTTTTTCAGTATAACATATTTGACGATGTTTTACCACTCTGCTATACTCTAAGAAACTCTGTATGATAACTCTTACATCAACATCCTATAAAAAATAATTTTAGAAGAGGAATCCAGCTATGAAAAATATAAATGCAATTCTTTTAGTAAGTTTTGGCACTAGATACTTAGATAGTAAGCAAAAAACCATTGATAAAATAACAGAAAAGACCATAGAAGCTTTCCCTGACTACAAAATTTATCAGGCATGGACAAGTAAAATACTTATTAATCTTTTAAAAGAACAAAATCATTTATTGATACCTACTTTAGAAGAAGTTATAAAAGAAATTATAAAAGATGGAATAGAAACTTTAATTGTACAACCTACCCATCTTATAAATGGATTAGAAAATGAAATTATGATAGAAACAATTGTAAAACATGCTCCAACTACATTAAATATTTCTTTTGGTCTTCCTTTACTCAGTAGTACGAAAGATCAAAGAGCCGCCTTACAAGCCATAATAAAAGAATTTTATGACTTGCCAAAAGACGAGGCCTTAGTGTTGATGGGACATGGCACAACACATTATGCCAATTCTGTCTATGCAGCTTTAGACTATATGCTAAAAGATATGGGATATTCTAATTTATTTATGGGAACAGTAGAAGCCTATCCCGATTTAGAAACACTAATTCGCCAAGTCACTAAAATTAATCCCAAAAAAATTCACTTAGCTCCCTTTATGTTAGTTGCAGGCGATCATGCAAATCACGACCTCGCAGGTGATAACAGAAATTCTTGGAAATCCTTATTTGAAACCGCAGGCTATCAAGTAGAATGTCATCTGAAAGGACTAGGAGAATATGAAGAAATCCAAAAAATTTATCTAGAACATTTAAAAGAAGCCATAGAAAAAATAAACAGAAAATAATTTTACATAACTTCTAACACTGGCAACCATGCACTTATACACGTTTACACTTTCATGTAAAAAGGTTCCTCGTGTGCTGAGCACAGTCGCTTTCGTGACATATTTTCTCGTGCGCGAGTGCATATATAATTCCTAACAATAGAAAATTCGCAAAGCGTATTTTCTACAGAATAAAAAACAACCCTGAAAGAAGTAAAATTGAAACACTACTTCTTTCAGGACTGCTTTTTCCCATAATTTTAAACTACAGCTAACTAGATGCCATTTCTTCTGCAAGACGATTCTTTCCTTATAACTGCTTTCTGTGAAATTATCTCTTTTTTCATTTCTAATAAACAAATATTGCTACACCAAATGCTGGCAAAGGATATGCAAAAGAGTATTTCCTATTATCACATTCACTCTTTTCTGCCTTATATACTAATGGTCGTTTCACACCTTCTCCACCATATTTCTTTTCATCGCTATTAAAAATCAATTTATATTGTTTTTTCAAAGGGACACCCACTCGATAATCTTCTCGTTCCATTGGAGTAAAATTACATATAAACAGAAGATTATTTTTTCCACTCTTACTTTTTCTTACAAAACTAAAGATACTTCTAAAACAGTCATCTGCATTTATCCATTCAAAATTATCTACTTTACTATCTCCCTCATACATAGCTGGATATCTGGTATAAATATGAAGCAAATCTTTAAAATATGTCTGAAGTTGAAGGTGTTCTGGTTCTTCTAATAGGAACCAGTCCAATTCTCGCTCTTCACTCCACTCTCGAAGTTGTCCAAATTCTTGTCCCATAAATAATAATTTTTTCCCTGGATGCCCTATCATAAATCCATATCCTGCCTTTAAATTAGCAAATTTATCTTTTCCTAATCCTGGCATTTTATTAATCATAGAACATTTTAAATGTACCACTTCATCATGAGATAATACCAAAATATACTCTTCACTTCCATTATAACTCATGGCAAAAGTCATCTTATTATGATTATCTTTTCTGAAATATGGGTCCAACTTCATATAATCCAAAAAGTCATGCATCCAACCCATATTCCATTTATAGCTAAAATTCAAACCATCATCTTCTACTTTTCCAGTTACTCTAGGCCAAGCTGTCGATTCTTCTGCAATCATAACTGTTCCAGGATTTCTACCCAGAATTAAAGTATTAATATGTTTAAAGAATTCAATTGCTTCTAGATTTTTATTCCCACCATATTTATTAGCTACCCATTGTCCATCTTGTTTTCCATAATCCAAATACAACATAGATGCCACTGCATCTACACGAAGTCCATCTACATGATAATGCTCAATCCACATAAGTGCACTGCCAATTAAGAAATTCTTTACTTCATTTTTTCCATAATCAAAAATTTTAGTTCCCCAATCAGGATGCTCTCCTTTTCTAGGATCTGCATATTCATACAAACAAGTTCCATCAAATTCGGCAAGACCATGGGCATCTCTTGGAAAATGTGCTGGAACCCAATCTAAAATCACACCAATATCATTTTTGTGCAAATAATCTACCAGATATGCAAAGTCTTCTGGTTTTCCATAACGTGAAGTAGGAGCGTAATAGCCTGTCACCTGATATCCCCAAGAACCGTCAAAAGGATATTCAGAAATTCCCATTAATTCCACATGTGTATAACCCATTTCTTTTACATATTCTGTCAATCTTACTGCGAGTTCTCTATAACTATAAAAACCTTCATCTTCTCTACCTGGATGTCTCATCCAAGAACCAGGATGGACTTCATAAATAGCCATAGGCTGCATATGAATATCTTTGCATGCCTTACGCTTCTCCATCCATTTTTTATCAGTCCATTTAAAAGAATTAATATCTGTGACAGCAGATGCATTTCCAGGACGAAGCTCTGCATAATTTGCAAATGGGTCAGCTTTATAAAGCTTTTCTCCTTCTGGAGTCTCTATATAAAATTTATATAAATCTCCTTCTGATGCTTCTGGCACAAAAAGCTCATAAATACCCATTGGTTCTAGCCGTTCCATTTCATTTGCATCTTCTTGCCATTTATTAAAAGTTCCTATTACAGATACTTTTTCTGCATTGGGTGCCCATACTGCAAAATATACACCCTTTTTCCCTTTTTCCACAATAGGATGTGCGCCCAATTTCTTATAAATATCATAATGTGTTGCCTGTCCAAAATAATACATATCTAAATCTGAAAAATGTTCCATTCCTTCCACTCCTGTTTCTACTACTTTTTAATCCTCAAAATCCTTTTCCCGCAAATACAAATACCCTTCTGGGCTAATTTTTTTTCTACCAAATAATTTTTTCAATCCACCTCTTTCCGCATTGCTGATAGCATCATCAACAATTTCCTTTACCTCTGTTAATGTAGTTGCTTCATCCAATTTTTGTATATTGCTAATACGGTTATAAAGTGCTAATATCCCCATATCATCAATTTCACATTCCTGTTCTAGCGCATATGCTTTTGCAAATACCACCAATTCATCACTGGTAAATACTGGGATTTTTACTCTTTCTGTAAATTTTTTTGCAAAATTTACATTTTGATTTAGGAGTTTTTCCATGTCTTTTCTGGTATCTTCCATAATAATTAGAAGACCCTCTGTATTTTGCTCCATTAGAAAAGATAATTTTCCAACAGTTTCTTGTGAGATTTCACCTGCTTTTTCAATAATCAAGTATCCTCCAGCCATCTTTTTTATCAATTGATTTAAATCTTTGTGATTTAAGGAATCTCCTGTAATTCTTCCAACTTTTCCAGTAGAAGATTTATCACTTTTTTGGATTGCTTTAATAATATCTGTCGCTAATACTGTTTTTCCGCTGCCTCGTCCACCTGTAATAATAATATTTCCACTAACAGAACTATTATCTTTTCCCTTTCTATGCAAAGCCCCTTCTAACACTTGGCATATTTGTTGTTCCATTCCAACAACAGGAACAAAATAAGAAAATATCTTTTTCTGTTCTTCATTTAATTTTTTAATAGGTTCTTCTTCTGGTTCTATTTCTATTTTAGGAATATCTATTTCTATTTTAGGAACATAATTTTTCTCTTCCCGAGATGCTTTTGCTGCTTTAAAAACAGATTCTAAATAACTTTCTGCATCTTTTTTTTCTTTTACTAAATGTTCCTCTATTTCTAAACTTTTTTCTATCACATGTTGATCAATTAAATTTTTCAAAGAATAACTCTTTTCTTCTATTTCTTCTTGCTCTTTCCAATTATCTGAATATTCTTCTATTTCTTGCTCTCCAAATTGTATATCCCATTCCTGATTTTCAGGTTGCACATCCCACTCTTGATTTTCAGGTTGCACATCCCATTCCTGCTTCTCTAAATTTTCAGATTGTTCTTCTTGTTCTAACTCTTGGAATTGTTCTTCCCATTCTTCCTGTTCTAACTGTTGAGGTTGTTCTTCCCACTCTTCTTGTTCTAACTCTTGGAATTGTTCTTCCCATTCTTCTTGTTCTAACTCTTGGAATTGTTCTTCCCACTCTTCT
>CAJUHG010000036.1:21303-29425 GCA_910586005.1 uncultured Lachnospiraceae bacterium
GGTGGTAATTCCTCTGGATAAACTTCCTCTGTTTCTTGCTCTTCTATGGAAAACACCTCTTCTGGTGGTAATTCCTCTGGATAAACTTCCTCTGTTTCTTGCTCTTCCATATAAAACATCTCTTCTGGTGGTAATTCCTCTGGATAAACTTCCTCTGTTTCTTGCTCTTCTATGGAAAACACCTCTTCTGGTGGTAATTCCTCTGGATAAACTTCCTCTGTTTCTTGCTCTTCTATAGTAAAAGGTATTTCTTCCTCTTTTTGAAGATAACACTCTGCTAACAATTCCTGTGGTGTAATCCCCGCATTTAATTTAGGAATTATCTCATTTAATCTTACCATCAGTTCTTGTGCTTCTTGTAGTGCTCTTGCCTTAGCAGATTGTAGCTTTCTTTCTTGTGCAACTGCCATTGCTGTTTCTGCTACAAATTTTGTTCTTTCCCATTCTGCTAAAACATCTTCTATTTCCATCTGGTCATTTACTTGTGGTTCATACAAATCCCCTTCTGGAACAGACGACTGCACTTGTCCATCCCAATCTTCTTCTAACATTTCTTTAAACTCTGTTTTTAAAGAACCATCAATCTCTTCATCTGTCTCAATATGTCCATAAGGTTCTTCTGTTATCGCTTCTTCCTGAGATATCTGCAAATATGGAATATCTTCTACGATTCTTTTAATATTATCCATTGTATCAGAAACAATTTCCTTTGTATTTGCATTTAATATCTGTTGCATATTTTTTTCTAATTCTTCTTGTAAATTTATAGTATTAAGTTGCCCCGAATTTGAAGATATATTTTTTATTTGTACATTTTCATGAATAATTTCTTCTGATGCTGTTATATCTTCTGGATAAACTTCCTCTATCTCTTCCTGATATCTCTTAAATCGCCTATACTTTTCTTCCTGCTCTTTATTCAATGGTTGGTAAAACATTTTAAGTTCTAATGCTTTTTCTACATATTTTCCATCTCCAAACCAAAGAACTAGTTCATCACAAACTTCTACACAACGTTCACCATTATCCATACAATGATATAAATATGCAAGTTCAAAAGCCCATTCTTCTGAATAATCTCTTTCCTTAAATTCTTCTAAAATTTCAATTTGTTTTTCTAAAGATGCTCCCTCCATCTTGGCTATTTGATAACGAAGTACATACTTTAAATTGTCATAAGGTGCTACATCCAAAAATTCTTCATAATATTCCTTTGCTTCTTCAATATCTCCCATCTTTAAAGCAACCAATGTAAGACGATAGATAATGTTTCTTCTAACAGTTGCACGATCATATGCCATAAGGAGTATTTCATGGCTAATTTCATATTGCCTATTTCTATCATATATTTCTCCCACCATGAGTAAAACTGCAGCATTTTTTATCTTTTTCCAATTAATGGTATCTGCAATTTCTGCTGCCATTTCATATTCCTTTTCCTCTACTAGATTTTTCATTTGTTCCAGTTTAAGTTTATATTCATACTTATCCAACCGTCTCACCTCAGAATCTATGTTAAAGGCATAAAGCTCCCCCTATTTTAGCCTTCGTTTTACAGTCTACCATACTTCCACAGTAAATGTCAAAATGTATCATATAATTCTTTTCTATATCCACTTACTATTTCATTTTTTGTCAAAAAGGCCCTGCTGCAAATACAACAGAACCTTTTTTCTTTCATAGGAAAGACATTATCAAGACACTAGGAACTAAAATAGGCTTGAGCACTCTGTTCTTCTATAGGAAAGACATTGTTACTATGAAATGTTACATATATCTCTTTCCTATGAAAGAAAAATAATATGCGCACTCGCACAAAAGGAACATATTTTCCCAATTGTACTTGGTGCGCAAATTTGTCAAATTACTTTTATGATTTATATACCTACAAGGCACTTACCTACTAATTATGGTTTCTTTTCTTCTTTCTGTTGTTCCTTAGATTTTTCTTCAAGATTTTCTTCTTCCCAACAAACTAATACATTGGTTGTCAAATCCAATTTTTCAGCTTTAATATAACTTTGTGTATCCTTTGGCAATTGCTTCCTCGTCAAGATATAATCTAAAATGTTGCGAATAATATAAAAAATTACCGCAAATACTGGAACCCCAATAATCATACCAGGAATGCCAAAAATACCTCCCCCCGTTAGAATAGCAAACACTACCCAAAAAGAAGATAATCCTGTGGAATCTCCTAAAATCTTTGGTCCAATAATATTTCCATCAATCTGTTGAAGTACTAAGATAAAAATAATAAAATATATTCCTTTCACAGGATTAGCTAACATAATTAAAATAGCACTTGGAATTGCTCCCAAATAGGGACCAAAGAAAGGTATCACATTGGTTACCCCAACAATTACACTAACTAACACTGTATATGGCATCTTCATTAAATATAAACAAATAAAACAAAGTATTCCTATAATTAATGAATCTAAAATTTTACCAGAAATAAAACCACCAAAAATTTCATTACTTTTATGAACCGTATGAATAATTACATTTGCTTTTTTCCCTGGCAATAATGCATATAAAATTTTTTTACTTTGACCAATAAAGGTTTCTTTACTTACCAATACATAGATAGAAATAATAATTCCAATGATTACATTAAATAGCAATTTTACTGCTATGATAACACCTGAAGTTACTCCTGCCAAAATATTTTTAGTTTGAGGCAAAAATTCTGTTTTTGCCCAATTTTCAAAAAACTCTGTTCCATTGGTAAGAATCATTTCCAAATATCCAGAAATTTCACTGTCTGAACTAATATAATCACTTATCCAATCCATAAAATCACTGACTTGTTTTGGTAATGTACCAATCATCCCATTAATACTCCGATATAATTCTGGTATTACCATTTGTAATAAAATACCTATAACCACTGCTACAAAGCTAAGTGCCCCTATTACGCTCAGTACTCGAACCACTTTCTTTGCCTTCCTTTTATTCTTTATTTTCTGCTTAAAAAAAGGCAATAAATGGCGCTCTTCAAAATTTACAATGGGAGTTACTAGGTAAGCAAGTATCAATCCTATACTGATAGGCTGCAAAATAACCATCAACTTATCTACAAGCTGGGTAACTCCATGATAACGATATAAAAGGAAAAAAAATGATATCCCCAGCACAATCACCAATAAAGCAATTAATCCTATTGCTAAATAAGGTTTTATATTCCAATATGTTTTTTTATTTGCATGTTTTTTCTCTTGCTCTTCCAAAATAAATGTCCCGTTACTGAAAATTTATAAAAACTTATAAACTTTTATGTTTCATTTCTACTTCTATATATCTATTTATATAGATTCACAGATTCTTATACACTCCATAAGCATAAATTCGCAACTAACATATCAGTATCAATTTTAAAGAATTATACTACAGATTGCTTTAAAACTTCTTTTTATAAGATTACTTGTTTTACAGTAACTCGCTCCTTTCTTATTTTTCTTATCTCTTCTTATTCTTGCTTGAAGTATGGATGAAGTTCCCTACCTTAGGCTATTTTTATATATTTTCTTTATTTTTCATTAGAAGCCTTATAATAATTAATTAAACATCCCTTTAAAATAATAGTACGTTCATCTTCTGTTAATTCACCCATTCCTAAAGTAAATTCTTGCAATGTTCCATTTTTCACTACATAAGCTGGAATCTGATTTTTTCTTTCCTCCACTGCCAAACGAATGTCTGGAACAAAAATATAATCTCCATTCACAAAAGGCAATTCTCCTTCTGGAATTAAAAATGGAAGCATTCCCCAATTGATTAAATTAGAACGATAACGTTTGGTTGCATATTCATTTGCTATATTGGCCCATCCACCTAAAACCTTCTGGCAGGATGCTGCCTGTTCTCTCGCCGAACCATCCCCAGGTTTTACCGCAAAAATAGTACTGCCAAATCCTAACATTTTGGCCTCTGTATTTTCTGCAAATATCTTATCAGGAAAAGCACTATTTATGGCTGCCATAATAGACTTCAATTCCTCCACTGCATCAAGTGGACATGTTCCCTCTTCCACTGCCTTCTGTGCTTTTTGAATTTCTTTGGCACGCCCTACATACGCTGGATCTTTTCTAGACAATGTAAATTCAGCTAATCCCAAAGGATTAGAACGATAAGAGGAAGTTTCTCCAGAAGGTATCAATTCATCTGTAGTTGTTACTGGGTCATGAATTTCTGACACAACTTTTAATACCATATTTTGTGGAAGTTCACTCATAGAAGGCCAATCCTTGATATTAGGACCAAACTTAATTTCTTGTGTAGAATCTGCCACACCTTTACTGTCAAATACTCGATTTGCATAAATTTGACTATCAAAATGATATTTGGGATTACTATAATTTACTTCCATTTCTGTTGCTGGAGTAAGATATCCTTTATTCGCCGCAGTAGCTGCAATAGAACGAGCATCCATCAATGCTACAGAAGCAATTTGTCCACTTTGCAATTTACTTCCCTCACGATTTGGGAAGTTTCTTGTAGAATGACGGATAGAAAAACCATTATTACTTGGAGTATCTCCAGCACCAAAACATGGACCACAAAATGCTGTTTTTAAAATCGCCCCTGTTGCCATCAAAGAAGCTGCTGCACCATTCTTCACTAATTCCATATAAATTGGCATACTTGCTGGATACACGCTCAAAGTAAATTCATCAGAGCCAATACTTGCGCCTTTTAATATATCTGCTGCATCGCAAATATTTTCAAATCCACCACCTGCACAACCTGCAATAATTCCCTGATCTACATACAGTTTTCCATTTCTAACTTTATCTTTCAATGTAAACTCTACTGCACCATCCAGACTTACCAAAGCCTTCTTTTCACAATCCTCTAATATATCCATTAAATTTGCATTTAATTCCTCAATTGTATAAGTATTACTTGGATGGAAAGGCATAGCAATCATAGGCTTTATTTTACTTAAATCAACTTCAATCATTCCATCATAATATGCTATTTGTCCAGGATTTAACTCTTTGTATTCTTCTGTTCTTTCATGAATCTCATAAAATTCTCTAATAATATCATCTGTTCTCCAGATAGATGATAAACAAGTAGTTTCTGTTGTCATAACATCAATACCAATTCTAACATCTGCACTTAAAGAAGAAACACCAGGTCCTACAAATTCCATTACCTTATTGTTCACATAACCATTTGCAAATACCTCACCAATAATAGCTAATGCCACATCTTGGGGACCTACCCCACGCTCTAATTTTCCTGTTAAATATACACCTACTACTTTAGGCATATTAATATCATATGTCTTATTAAGTAGTTGCTTTACCAATTCTGGTCCACCTTCTCCCATTGCCATAGTACCTAATGCACCATAACGTGTATGAGAATCTGAACCCAAAATCATCTTTCCGCCTCCTGCAAGCATTTCTCTTGCATATTGATGGATAACTGCCTGATGAGGTGGTACATAAACTCCACCATATTTCTTAGCACAAGTCAGCCCAAACATATGATCATCTTCATTGATGGTTCCACCTACTGCACAAAGAGAATTATGACAGTTTGTCAATACATAAGGAACTGGAAATTTTTCTAGCCCAGATGCTCTTGCTGTCTGGATAATTCCTACAAAAGTAATGTCATGAGAAGTTAATTTATCAAATTTAATTTTCAATTTTTCCATGTTATCAGAAGTATTGTGTTCTGCAAGAATTCCATATGCAATCGTATTTTTAGATGCCTCTTCTTTTGTCACTGAAATTCCTGTTTCTGCCTGAATCGCTGCTTTGGCCTGCGCATTATCTGCAATCAATGATGTTCCATTTATCAGATAAACACCACCATCATGTAACTTTATCATATTTTGTCCTCCTATATTTCCAAAAATATAAAATATTAATCTTTTATCATATATTACTTATTATGGTATTATACGGGTCTGACTAAAGAATTGCAAGGGTCAATAGAATATTCCATTTAACTAAATAAATTCTTTTAATTTCTGATATAACAATTCCATCTCAATAGGTTTTGTTAAATACTCATTCATACCAATACTTTCCGCATACTGACTATCTTCCTGAAATGCATTGGCTGTTAATGCTACAATTGGTACAACTCTTGCATCTGCACGCTTGAGTGCTCGAATTTCTTTTGTAGCAGTCATTCCATCCATCACAGGCATACGAATATCCATTAAAACAAGACGATACCAACCTAGTTCTGAATTCTTAAATCTTTCCACTGCCTCTAATCCATTTTCAGCAGAATCTACCACCAAGTTCCAACTTTCTAATATCGTTTGAACAATCTCAAGATTGATATCATTATCTTCTACCACAAGAACTCTTTCTTTTTGAAAACCCATTTGCTCATCAGAATTAGAATTTGTCTCTTCCTGCAACTGTTTTGTCATAATAAAAGGCAATTCTACTATAAAAGTAGTTCCTTCCCCCAACTTGCTTTCAAAATAGATATTTCCATCCATTAATTGGACTAAATTCTTGGTAATTGTAAGTCCTAAACCACTTCCCTCAAATACACGCCCTTCTGTAACACCTTCCTGCTCAAAAGGTTCAAATAATACTTTCTGAAACTCTTCACTCATACCAATACCATTATCTTTTATTTGAAATTGTAAAATAACCTTCTCTCCCTGACGTTGTATCTGTTTTATTGTTAAAGTAATGTTTCCTTCATTCTCTGTATACTTTATGGAATTATTTAATAGATTCAACAAAATCTGTGTTAAGCGCAACTCATCACTGATATAATTAACCATAACACTTTTATCAATGACAATATTAAAACTTTGCTTTTTTTCCTCTATTGGTAAGGATATCATGCTTGTAATTTTCTCTACCATACTATGTAAATTAAATTCCTGTTCTACCAGAATAAGCTTTTTGCTATCAATCCAAGACATATCCACAATATCATTAAGCATACAAGATAAAAATCGAACTGCTCCATTAATCTTTTCTAAACACTCGCCCATTTTCTGAGGATTATCCAAAAAAGTAGAAGCAATTTCAGACATCCCTACTATCACGTTCATAGGAGTTCTAATATCATGAGACATTCTAGAAATAAATTCAGATTTAATCTTATTTGCTTTCTCTGCAATATTTAAAGCTTTCTGTAATTCTTTCTTTTTTTCTTCATCTTTACGCTTAATATGATCAATGTCACGTGTAAAAATTACAACGCGAAAATCCTTCTGTTTCTCTGATATCAACTGAATTTGATTGGAATGCCAATGAATTTCTCCATTTGCTCCCTTTTGAAGATATTCAAAATATATTTGTTTTTCTTCCTCTAATAGAATTTTTTTCAATGTGTCCACTGACATATTCTCACAATATAATTCCTGATACTCATCACAGACCATTTTTGCAATCTCATTCACTGTTTCATAGTATGTTTTATCCATTAAAACTTTTATAAGTCCTCTATCACAATACTGATAGCTATATAATAATCCATGAACTAAATCTGCTTCATAAATATCAGCGTACATATTCCGGATACTAAAGGCAAACCGCTTACTAATTTCCTCTTGCTGAAAAATAGCAGTATTCATCTTCTTTTCCATCTTTTGTTCTGATTCACTTAAAACATGATTGCTAAATGTAATTATATATGCTGGAACCTCATTTTTCCACTCCACTCTTGTAACAGCTATATCCACATATTTACCAAAAGGTCCATCAAAACTAGTTATTTCCTTATTATCCTGCTCTCCCATATTACAAGCAGGACACCCCTTATGGTTACATCCCCACACCTTATCACAGGTATCGCCTACTTTTATTCCTGGCATTATCTTTTGAATTTGTTTATTCACATATAATATTTTATGGGTTTCCTGTGCAATAACAAAAATGGAGGTTCCTGCCATATGATCTAATATCTTTTCTAATTGGCTTATTTTTATCATAAATTCTACTATTCCTCTAATAAATATGGTGTGCCTTCATATTTATAATTTTGTAATCAAAAGTTATTTTAACCTTGATATTATATTGTTAAATTACATCACTACATAATTACATTATAAAATGTTTTTCCTATTACTGCAAGACCAAAGTAGGCAAGACCACGACAAACGCATGAATCCCTACATCCCCCT
>CAJUHG010000037.1 GCA_910586005.1 uncultured Lachnospiraceae bacterium
TGGAAAATGTCACTATGTGACCGCACTCGGCGCAGCAAAGCGTACAAGTCCCTCAAGACTGAGGGATTTCGGGAGCTGAAGCGGACTTGTTCGCTTTGTTCTCCTATAGGAAATATGAGAACAGTCAAATATCTGCACATACTTAGTGTTGCTATTTGACTTATTGTCTGCGAGAATAAGAGCATTAAAAAAATAAAGAAGGAGAGACTACTCGACAGTATTTGTCCATGTTTTGAGTAGCAGAGTATCCATGTCATTACAATTAATTTTCGGAGGTTCTGGCAGCGGAAAATCTGATTATGTATATAAAAGAGTTTTAGAAGAATCCAAATTAAAAAGGAATAAGACATTTTTTGTTTTAGTCCCAGAGCAGTTTACCATGCAAACACAACGAGAGTTGGTAAAACGACAAGAGAATCATAGCATTATAAATGTAGATGTGGTTAGTTTTCCAAGACTAGCATATCGGGTGTTTGATGAGTTGGGAATGGGGAATTTAAATATTTTAGAAGAGACAGGAAAAAATCTTTTACTTCGACGAGTAGCTGAGGAACAACAGGAACATTTACAATTATTGAAAGCAAATATGAAAAGGACAGGCTATATTAGTGAGATGAAATCTGTAATTTCTGAGCTGACTCAGTATCAGATTACACCAGAACAGTTGGATATTTTTATCCAAGATGAAGAACAATCTCCATTATTCCGCTATAAGATTCAAGATATTCAAACAATATATCAAGGTTTTGAGGATTATTTAAAGGGAAGATATATTACACCAGAAGAACTATTAGAAGTGTTAGCACAAGTTGCCGTTGAATCTAAAATATTAAAAAATTCTGTGATTGTATTGGATGGGTTTACAGGATTTACTCCTGTACAATATCATCTTTTAGAAACCCTATTAAGGCTTGCAGATGAAATAGTAGTAACAGTCACTTTAGATGAAAGGGAAGATCCTTATTATTCTAATGGTATTCAAGAACTTTTTTATATGAGTAAAAAAACAGTAGAAATTTTATCAAAAATTGCTGTAAACAATCATATAGAACAAAAAGAACCTTATTGGGTGCATCACACAGAGAATAGTAGATTTTCTAATTCTCCTTCTCTGTTGTGGTTAGAGCAAAATCTTTTTCGGTCTAAGCCTAGAGTATATGATAGGAATATTAGAACAGAATATAAGGATAGAAAAAAAGGGAGTGGCAAACAAGATAACTTTTATGAAAAATCCTTATCGAACGAGAATCAGGATATCTTTCTTTATTCTCTACAAAATCCTAGACAAGAACTTCATTTTATTGTAAAGGAAATAAAACGATTAATAAGAGAAGAACAATACCGTTATAAAGATATGGCTATTGTTTGCGGGGATGTGGAAATGTATGGAAATTATGCAAAGGAAATTTTTGATACCTATCAAATTCCTTTGTTTTTAGATACCAAAAAAGACATTGTATTCCATCCTATGACAGAATTTTTAAAACAGGTACTTTATTTAATAGAACAAGATTTTTCTTATGAAGCAGTGTTAGGCTACTTGCGCTGTGGTCTTTCTGGAATTTCTATCGAAGATATAGATATATTAGAAAATTATTTATTGTCAGAAGGAATCAGAGGATTTCGGAAGTGGCAAACAAAATGGGTACGTCATGGGCGTATACAAAGTCATGAAGAATTAGAAAAAATCAATACATTGAGAGAAAAGCTTGTGGAGCAATTTTCACCTTTGTGGGAAGTTTTCCGAAAAAAAGAGGGACAATATCATACTGTATTAGAAGAATCTAGAGCTTTATATTTGCTTATTTTTCAATTAGATATAGAATTACAATTAAAAGAATATGAAGAATATTTTGAACAAGAGGGTGAAACTGCTTTAGCAAAAGAATATGCACAGATTTATAAGATTGTGATGGATTTAATGGATAAAATCGTAGACCTTCTAGGAGAAGAGAGAATGAGTGTGCGAGAGTACCGTGAGATTTGGGAATCAGGATTAGAAGCTGCTGCTGTGGGAATTATTCCACCAGGGTATGATAGAGTAGTTTTTGGTGACATTGAAAGAACTAGATTGTCAGATATTAAAGTACTATTTTTTGTGGGGGTCAATGATGGACTAATTCCTAAGACCACAGAACATGGAGGGATTATTTCACAATCGGATCGAGAATGGTTTGCCTCTCATGGTATGGAGCTTGCTCCTACAGACAGAGAACGAAGTTTTATCCAAAAATTTTATTTATATTTGAATTTAACAAAGCCTTCAGAAAAATTATATATTACTTGGTTTCGTGTTAGTCAAGATGGAAAAGAAACAAAAAAATCTTATTTGGTAAGCATTATTTTAAAAATGTTTCCTAAAATTGTTTCTGTGCGTATGGAAGAAACCTTGGGATTAGAGCAGATTGTGACACCTAGAAGTAGTTTAAAATTTTTTGTAGAGGGATTGAAGGCAGCCAAAAAAGGGATGTTATATCCAGAATGGAAAGGATTGTATCAATGGTATATGTCTCAAGATGCTTGGAGAGAGAAAGTAAAACCTTTTTTGGAAGCAGTATTTTATAAATATCATTCAAAACCAATGGGAAAAAATATTACCAGAGCATTATATGGAACCGTATTAGAAAATAGTGTGACTCGGTTAGAACAGTTTAGTGCTTGTGCTTATAGTTATTTTTTGCAATATGGATTGAAATTAGAAGAACGCCATCTGGGAGAATTTGCTCCAGTGGATATGGGAAATATGTTTCATGAAGCCTTAGAGCGTTATTCAAATGCTATGGAAGAGGCAGGATATCATTGGTTTGATGTACCAATAGAGGTAGAAGAAGCATTAATTGAAAAAGCGGTGGAAGAAACGTTAGGAGCAGGCTTTGATCATATGTTGCTTCAAGAAGCACGAACTACTTATCTGTTAGAAAGAATGAAGCGAATTTTAAAACGTACGGTAGAAACGATTGCAGAACAAATTAAAAATAGCCATTTTTCTCCAGAAGGTTATGAAATTTCTTTTTCTTTTGCAGAAAATTTAAATGCTGTAAATTTTATTTTAAGTGAAGAAGAAAAAATGCGTTTAAAAGGTAGAATTGATAGAATTGACACTAGAAAAACAGAAAATCAAGTCTATGTGAAAGTAATAGATTATAAATCAGGAAATCATGAATTTCAGTTATTATCTTTGTATCATGGATTGCAACTTCAGTTGGTGGTATATCTAAATTCTGCTATTGAATTGTTAAAACGAAAATATCCAGGAAAAGAAGTGTTACCAGGTGGTATGTATTATTATCATTTGGAGGACCCAATTATTGAGGGAACTTCTCAACAGACAGATGCAGAAATTAGAGAGAAAATTTTAGAAGAGTTAAAATTAAAAGGAATTGCAGGAGAAAAAGAGGATGAAAGTGTCAGCAAGAAATCAAAGAGAGCTGACAAAGAAGAATTTGAAATTTTATCAAAGTATGTAAATCATAAAATAAGAGAGATAGGGAAAAGTATTTTTGATGGAGAAATAGGAGCAAGACCTTACCAATTGGGGAATCGAACAGGATGTGATTATTGTCCTTATTCTGGGATTTGTGGCTTTGATGTTTCTACACCAGGATGGGAATATAGAAAGTTGGAAGAGATCAAAGAGGAAGAAGAAATTTTAGAGAGAATGCGTTTGCATATAGAGAATATGGAATAAATTGTAAAGGATTGCGGCAGCAAAAGTTCAGATATTGGTTGGCTGCCACAAGGGTCAAATAGTAAGATCTAAATGAAGAGGAATCCATAAAAAGGTGCGAAAAAAGCAAAGTGATATGCAAAGGTCGAAAGGAAATAGAAAGAGAATGGAGAGACAGTGGACGAAGCAGCAACAACAAGTGATTGAATTGCAAAATCGAAATCTTTTGGTATCTGCAGCAGCAGGAAGTGGAAAGACTGCAGTACTAGTAGAGCGTATTATACAAAAAATTTTAGATTCAAAACACCAAATAGATATTGACCGTTTATTAATTGTGACCTTTACCAATGCAGCGGCTGCAGAAAT
Organism: uncultured Lachnospiraceae bacterium; assembly: GCA_910586005.1. Classification (GTDB taxonomy): domain Bacteria; phylum Bacillota; class Clostridia; order Lachnospirales; family Lachnospiraceae; genus Petralouisia. The sequence goes on from CAJUHG010000037.1 coordinate 4,034, forward strand.
GCGAGAGCGAATTGCTATTGCTATTGAAAAAGCTTTAGAAAAACAACCGGAAAATACTCATTTACAACGACAACAGACATTATTACACAATGCACAGATTACTACTATACATAGTTTTTGTCTGTATGTAATACGTAACTTTTTTCACAGAATAGATTTAGATCCAGATTTTCGTGTGGCAGAAGAGGGAGAATTAAAGTTATTAAAAAGTGATGTATTAGACAAGGTGTTAGAAAAATATTATGAAGAGGCAAAACCAGAATTTATTATCTTGTCAGAGACAATTGCCACAGGAAAAAATGATACACCTTTGAAAGATACGATTTTAAAGCTATTTGAGTTTGCTATGAGTTATCCTTGGGTGGAAGATTGGCTAGAAGATTGTAAAAAACCTTATCATATTGATACTATGGAAGAATTTGAAGCACTCCCTTTGGCAAAAGAATTGTTGGTATATTTAAAAAATATTACAAGCCAGTGGGCTTTGCAGATAAAAATTTGTTGTGATATTAGTACGGAACCAGATGGACCACAAATGTATACAGAATTGCTTAGAAAAGAAGTAGAAGCAATGCGAGCTCTTTCAGAAAGCAATTCTTATCAGCAATTTTATAGTAAAATGCGAGGATTCTCTTTTGGACGTCTTGCTGCTGCAAGAAAATTTACTGGAGACGTGGGAAAAAAAGAACGTGTAAAGAAATTGCGCAATGAAGTAAAAAGTTCTATGAAAAAAGTAACAGAACAATTTTTTTTCCAAAGCCCAGAACAAATGATAGTAGATATGAAAAAAAATAGGATCGTGGCAGATATTCTAATAGAAGTTACGCTTGCATTTCTTCAGGCTTTTGAAGAAAAAAAGAGAGAAAAAAATATTGTGGATTTCAATGATTTAGAGCACTTTGCTCTGAAAATTTTAGTAGATTCACAGACACATCAGCCCACCAAAACTGCAGCAGAGATTCGTAAAAATTATAGGGAAATTATGATTGATGAATATCAAGATTCCAATTATGTGCAAGAAGCTATTTTAAAAGCAGTTTCAAAAGAATCAGAAGGAATTTGTAATATTTTTATGGTGGGAGATGTCAAACAGAGTATTTACCGATTTCGTATGGCGAGACCTGAGCTTTTTATGGAGAAATATAATACTTATAGTCAAGAAGAAAGTAACAGACAGCGGATTGATTTGCATATGAACTTTAGAAGCAGACCTCAAGTTCTTAATTTTGTAAATGATATTTTTTATAGAATTATGAGGCAAGATATTGGTGATATCACATATGATTCACAGGCTGCTTTGTATGCAGGAGCATCATTTCCAGAAGGAGAGAAAGGGATGTTTGATCCAAAGTTCTTAGTGATTGAACCAGAAGAAGAACAGAGAGATATAAAGACTCCTGAATTAGAAGCTAAGGCAGTGGGAATGGAAATTCAAAGATTGATGCAAGTACAACAAATTACAGAAAAAATGCCAGACCAAGATTATGCAGGAAGTCTTCGTCTGATCCATTATTCTGACATTGTTATTTTACTTCGTTCTTTGAGTGGATGGTCAGAAACATTTGTAAAAGTTTTGGGAGAAATGGGAATCCCAGTGCGAGCTGCTACAGGAACAGGATATTTCTCTGCTGTGGAAGTGCAGACTGCTTTGAATTTGTTGCGAATTTTAGATAATCCAAGACAAGATATTCCTATGGCTGCAGTGCTAACTTCTCCCATTGTAGGATTGACAGGTGAAGACCTTGCTAGAATAAGAACTGCATATCCAAAAGAAAAGTTCTATCAAGCTGTGTTGCATGTTGCTCAAAAAGAAGAAGCGTTTCAAAGTTGTCTTTCTACATCTCAAGAGAAAAAGTTGTGTGATTTTTTAGAAATATTAAGTAGGTTTCGGCAAAGGATTAGTTATACACCCATTCATGAATTACTTTATCAGATATTAGAGGAAACAGGTTACCAGGCATATGTTTATGCTCTTCCTGGTGGAGAGGTCAAACATGCAAATCTTGAAATGCTTGTGGAAAAAGCAATTGCCTATGAAAATACGAGTTATCGAGGTTTATTTCATTTTATTCGTTATATGGAACAACTTCAGAAATATGATGTGGATTTTGCATTAGCAGAAGGAGACGAAGCAGAAGATATGGTGCGAATTATGAGCATTCATAAAAGTAAGGGGCTAGAGTTTCCAGTGGTATTTGTTTGTGGGCTTGGAAAAATGTTCAATAATCAGGATGTCAGAGAGCGAGTGGTGCTTCATCCTAAATTTGGTATAGGTATGGATAGGATTGATGTTACTCGACGTCTGAAAATACCAGGACTGACAAGACAATTTTTAGCAAGGAAAATAACTTTGGAAAATATAGGAGAAGAGTTACGTGTTCTTTATGTGGCATTGACGAGAGCAAAAGAAAAGTTGATATTAACAGGCGTATTAAAAAAGGCAGAAGAAAAATTAGAATCTCTAAAGGCAATTACAACAGAAGATGGTTTTCTCACTTTTTTAAGTCGACTAAATGCAAATACATTTATTCAACTATTATTATTAGCTAGAACTTGTGTAGGGGAAAATTATCCGCTTACCTTGCTCAAACAGGGAGAATTGGAAAAACTAGAAGAACAAGAAATGAAAACGGAAGGACTGACAAGAATCCAACTTCTTGCCAAATTGCAAGAACCAGAACCAGAATGGAAAAAAAGAGTTCAAGAGCGTCTTTCTTATAGGTATCCTTATGAAGAAGAGGTTACTATGAAAACAAAAGTATCTGTATCAGAGTTAAAATATCGGGCAATGGACAGAAGTGTTGAGGAAGAACAGATCGAGCAAATTTCTTGGGAAGATGCTGTGGCTAGTGATACAAAAGAGCAGTTAGAACTTGGTAGAGAGCGTTATATTCCCTCTTTTATGCAAGAGATTCAGGAAGAAAATATAGGAACAAAACGTGGAACGGCTATGCACCGTATTTTGGAATGCTATGATTTTACAAGATCGGTAGAAACATTACAAAAACAATTACAAGAATTAGAAGAGCAGAAAAAAATAGAAAAAAACTTAAAAGATTTTGTGTATGTACCTGCTTTAGAAAAATTTTTAAAAACAGATTTAAGTCGGCGTATACAAATAGCAGCAAAACAAGGAAAATTGTATAGAGAGAAGCCTTTTGTGATGGGAAAAGCAGCTAAAGATGTGCTAAAAGAAAGTAATAGTCAAGAGATAATATTAATTCAAGGTATTATCGACGTTTTTTTTGAAGAAGAAGATGGAATTGTTTTGTTGGATTATAAAACGGACCGAGTAGTGACAGCACAACAGCTTATTGACAGGTATCATGTACAATTAGATTTGTATCAGGAGGCAATTGAACGAGCGATGGGAAAAAAAGTGAAAGAACGACTGTTGTATTCCTTTCGTTTGGAAAAAGCAGTTTTGGTGTAAATAATTGTAACTATTAAATATCATTTACAAACGCCAAAGATGTTCAGGTTGCGGAGTGCATAATGCATCCCTGCCATTGATGAAAAGCGTGGTTTCTATTGTTTATAACAAAGAAAGATAGGTATTATAATGAGTGAGCGTTATAAATTAATTTTAGCTTCTGCATCACCTAGAAGAAAAGAGTTGTTAGAACAGATTGGGATAAAATTTGAGATTCTTCCAGCCAAAGGAGAAGAAATTCTTACCAGTAATATACCATCTCAGGCAGTTTTAGAATTATCAAAACAGAAAGCCACTGAAGTTGCAGAACAAGTAGAAAAATCTATATTAAATTTATCAAAACAGAAAATGAATGAGTTGGTAGAACAGAAAGAACAAATGCAAAAAGGAATTGTGGTGCTAGGAGCAGATACTATTGTGGTATTTAAAGATAAGATATTAGGCAAACCCAAAGATACAGCAGATGCAATAAATATGTTACAGATGCTTTCAGGTAATATTCACAGTGTATTTACAGGTGTAACATTGTTTATATTAGAAGAGGATAATAAAAGGATAGTTTCATTTTATGAGGAGACAAAGGTATCCATGTATTCTATGACAAAGGAAGAGATTACTGCTTATGTCAAAACGAAAGAACCTATGGATAAAGCAGGAGCTTATGGGATTCAAGGAAGAGGTGCGCGATATATTGAACGAATGGAAGGAGACTACTATAATGTAGTGGGACTTCCCATTGGAAGAATTTATCAAGAATTGTATCAATCAGGCATTGAAATTTTTTAAAATTCATACTATCATAGAATTAGTATGAGGAGGAATGATTATGAGTGAATATGATGAAGTATGTCTGGAATATTTTTTAAAACATCAATCACAACTTTTTGATGAAAAGGTAGCTGATAATTTAGAAGCAGCAGAAGAATTTTTAGAGGATTGCATGGCAGTGGTATGCAAAAATATCAAAGAAGTGCGTGCATACTTTGAAGAAGAAGGTGCAGATATCAGCCAAATGAGTGATGATGATTTAGAGGAAGCATCAGAAGTATTTGCATTGCCAGATGGAAGATTTTTAGTAGTAGAAGCGTAAAAGAATTAGAAAAATATTAGAAGTATTTACATTGCCAGACGAAAAGTGTAAATAGGAGTAAAAAATGAACAAATTTGATGTAATTATTGTAGGAGCTGGTCCATCTGGTATTTTTTGTGCCTATGAGTTGATTCATAAGAAGCCAGATATTCATGTGTTGATGATTGAAAAGGGCAGAAGAATTGAAGAACGCCAGTGTCCAAAGCGTAAAACGAAAGTCTGTGTAGGCTGTAAACCTTGTTCTATTACCACAGGATTTGCAGGCGCAGGCGCTTTTTCTGATGGAAAATTGTCACTTTCTCCCGATGTAGGTGGAAATCTACCAGAAATTTTAGGATATGAGAAAGCAGTGGAATTGATACAAGAATCAGATGACATTTATCTAAAATTTGGTGCAGATAGTAATGTATATGGAGTTGGAAAAGAAAAGGAAATCCGAAATATTCGCCGAAAAGCAATCAATGCTAATTTAAAATTAGTAGAATGTCCCATTAGGCATTTAGGAACAGAAGAGGGATATAAAATATACATGCGTTTGCAAGAGCACTTATTGGAAAAAGGAATAGAAATGAAATTCCAAACTAGAGTGGAAAACATAATTGTAGAAGATGGCAGGGCGAAAGGTGTGATCACCAGCAAAGGTGAGAAATTTTATGGAGATGAAATTGTATGTGCAATTGGAAGAGAAGGTGCTGATTGGTTTAGTCATGTATGTAAGGACCAGGGAATTGAGACAAAAGTTGGAACCGTAGATATTGGTGTAAGAGTCGAAGTTCGAGATGAAGTAATGGAATTTTTAAATCAAAATCTCTATGAAGCAAAATTAGTGTATCATACTCCTACGTTTGATGATAAAGTGAGAACCTTTTGTACAAATCCTTCTGGTGAAGTGGCAACAGAATATTATGAGAATGGGCTTGCAGTTGTCAATGGGCATGCTTATAAATCAAGTGATTTAAAGACAAATAACACAAATTTTGCATTATTAGTTTCTAAAAATTTTACAGAACCTTTTCGGACACCGATTGAATATGGGAAACAGATTGCACAATTGTCTAATATGCTCTGTGATGGAAAAATTTTAGTTCAGACTTTTGGAGATTTTCGAAGAGGAAGACGTACCACAGAAGAACGTTTATGTAGAAATAATTTAATTCCCACATTAAAAGATGCTGTACCTGGGGATTTATCACTTGTATTTCCACATCGTATTATGGTGGACATTGAAGAGATGATTTTTGCCTTAGATAAGGTAACACCAGGAATTGCTAGTGATGAAACCTTGTTATATGGAGTGGAAGTAAAATTTTATTCTAATAAAGTTGTAGTAAATCGAGAATTTGAGACAAATATTACAGGATTGCGTGCAATTGGAGATGGAGCTTCTGTGACCAGAGGGCTGCAACAAGCTTCTGCAAATGGACTTAGTGTGGCAAGAAGTATATTAGAAAAAATAAATTAGCAGGTGAGAATACAAATGAAAAAATCTATGAGATACAAACCATTAGCAGTCTGTCTATTGCTTTGTATAAATTTAACAGGATGTAAAATGGGCAATACACAAGTAATGGTAAGTTCTGGTTCTGAAGCGAATGAAGTATTTAAAATAAAAGATGAAATTTGTTCTCTTCCAGAAGCTAGAGTAATATTAACAAATTATCAAAATATGTATGCCACTATGTATGGAATTGATTTGTGGGAACATGAGCTTGGAGATAACGATTTAGAAACCTATGTAAAAGATTTGACAATTTCAAGATTAGCACAGATTCTAGTAATGGATTTCTTAGCAGAAGAAAAGGAAATTGCACTTTCTGAGGAGGAGAAAGAAAAGACAAAGAAGGCAGCAAAAGAATATTTTGATTCTCTAAATGAAGAAGAAAAAGAATATATGCATGTAAAATTAGGAGATATTGAGAAACTTTACAATCGTTATGGTCTTGCAAATAAGTTATATACATTTTTAATACAAGGCGTAAATGATGAGGTTAGTGATGATGAAGCAAGGATAATGGAAGCACAACAAATTTTTGTGGCAAAAAATAAAAAAGCAAAAGAAGTAGGAAAACAATTAAAAGCGGGAGCAGATTTTCTTTCTGTTGCAAATATCTATAACGAGGCTGCAGAAACAGAAGTTACTTTTGGTAGAGACAATGTACCTCCTGAATTAGAAAAAGTGGCATTTTCTATGGAAAACGATCAAGTGAGTAAGAAGATAAAAACGGAGAAAGGCTATTACTTTATAAAATGTATCAATCATTATAATCAAGAAAAAACAGATGCTCATAAATCAGTGATTTTGGAAAAACGTAGAAAAGAGGCTTTTGATGATGTTTATCAAGAATATTTGACCACACTTTCTGCAGAATTTAATGAAAAAGTTTGGGAAGAGGTAAAAATAGAGAAAAATAAAAAGATAAAGACAAATAATTTCTTTCAGATTTATGAGAAATATTGTAATTGGTAGGTATTTAGAAAAGGTATATAGAACAGATTTTTTCAAGTAAAAATAGAGATGGAAACTATTTTATCTTATCAGAAATGAGTATATGGATTTTTTTAAGTAAAAATAGGGAAATAGGAATATGAAAAATAGAAAGGTATAAGAATGGTTATGGAAAAAATAGAATACCGCTATTATGAAATGCCCCCAGGTTTACCAGCATTAGCACTAACAGGAGAAAGATGGGAAATCATATATGGTTCAGATAATATGCATTTCCACAATCATCTAGAAATCGGCTATTGTCATTATGGAGAAGGTACCATTATTTTTGAAGATAAAGAAATAGCTTATAAATCTGAAACAATTACTTTTATTCCTTCTAATATTCCCCACCATACAAAACCTGTAGTAGAAGAAATGGAAAAAATACAAAAATGGGAATTTCTCTTTTTGGATATGAATGAAATTGTGAATGAATTTTTTTCTAATAGACCTGAAAAAATAAAAGAGTTTTTAAAAAACATCAACCGTCAGGCATATGTATTAGAAAGAGAAGATGGTGCGGTGGCAATTGAATTTTTGAAAATGATTTTTGCAGAAATACATCAGAAAAAAGAATATTATAAATATGCAGTCAAGACACTTGCACTTAATTTATTATTATTTTTTTCTCGTTTAGATAGCAATAATGGAGAACAAGAAAAAGAGAATCGAACCAATATAGGTTATGTAAATACATTAATTAAATATATGGAAGAACATTATATGGAAGAAATAGATGCTGAAACCTTAGTAAAAAATTGTAACTGGAGTGAATCTTATATAAGAAGGTTATTTCTTGAATATGTAAATGCTACACCAATGGAATATCTTAGACTAGTTCGGATTGACAAATCTTGTGAATTATTGGCAAAAACAGAAAAATCAGTGGAAATAATAGCAAAAGAGGTTGGATATCCTGCAGTATCAACCTATATGCGCAATTTTAAAAAGATAACAGGTATGTCTCCAGCAAAATGGAGGAAGGAAGCATGGAGAAAACCAGAAAATATAAGAAAATATCATATATCTGTATTAAAAGGATGGTAGAGTAGTTGATAGTGAGAAAGATAGGATAATCGTTGACATGGTGAAAAGATAAATGAAAGATGTAAAAGAAAGATAGGCTATTGTATTGTTTAGATTTATCTCTAAATATACAATAGCCTTATTTTAAATTTAATATCGCTTGTTATCTACATCTATACAGGTAAAAATCTTTTTGAGAAAGAAAATAAATTTTTTATTTAGCCAATAACATCATAATCTGATTACTTCTAGCAATAAATTTGCTCATAGCATCTGTTGGTAATGGATGATTACTTAACAATGCAAGATCATAAAGTTGTTCACAGAACATAGATACATGTTCTGATTCTTTATTTTCTAGAATATATTGAACAAGAGCATGGTTTGCATTTAATACAAGGGTTTGATCACCGCCAAACATAGATGGGTCCATACCTGCCATACCATACATTTTCATCATATCTTGCATGCGGCGTCCCTCTTCTGCAAGAGTGAGAATAGATGAAATATCAGCATTTTTCAATTTTTCTACTGATACCTTTAGATTCTCATTTCCAAGAGCTTTACGGAAGGTTTCTGTTAGGGTTTCTTTTACTTCTTTTAAATCTTCTTCAGAAGTTTCTTCTTTTAAAGATTCTGTTAGGTCTGCATCAATGCGGACAAATTTAATTTTCTCATTTCTGCGCTCTAATTGAGTGATAAAAGAAGAATCAATATTGTGATCTAAAATAACAGCGTCCATTCCCTGTTCTTTAAACATATTAATGTATTGTCCTTGTTGTTGTACATCTGTAACATAGTAAATGGACTTGCGGGTATCTTTTTCTTCTTCCACTGTTTCCTCTGTATCTTTGTCAGAATCAGAAACATCATTGCTAGAGTCAGAAGTTTCGCTTGCAGAATCTGCGTTTTCCTTATCTACATTTTCCTTATCTGTCTTTTCTGTTTCTAAACATTCAGGAAGTGTAAGATATTTATTGTCAAGGTTTTTAAATAAGATATAATCATTTATTTTATCACAGAATTTTTCATCTTTTAAACAACCAAATTTGATAAATGGGCTGATATCATCCCAATATTTCTCATAAGATTCTTTGTCTGTTTTACACATACCACTTAATTTGTCTGCCACTTTTTTTGTAATGTAGTCAGAAATTTTCTTTACAAAACCATCATTTTGTAAAGCACTTCTAGATACATTCAGTGGAAGGTCGGGACAGTCAATAACACCCTTTAACAACATAAGAAATTCAGGAATAACCTCTTTGATATTGTCAGCGATAAATACTTGATTGTTGTATAATTTAATCATTCCTTCGATGGAATCATATTCTGTATTAATTTTAGGGAAGTATAAAATACCTTTTAAATTAAAAGGATAATCCATATTCAAATGAATCCAGAATAAAGGTTCTTTGTAATCTTGGAATACTTTGCGGTAAAAGGTTTTATACTCTTCTTCGGTACAGTCATTGGGATGTTTGCTCCAAAGAGGATGTGTATCATTTAAGGGAACAGGACGTTTTACAATTTTTGTTTTTTCTGTACGTGGGGAAACTTCTACTTGTTCTTTTGTGCCATCTTCCTTTTCTTTTTCCTCATATTTTGCTTCTTCTACAATAGTCTCTATTACAGTGTCTTTTTCTGTTACTTCATCAGAAGGAATGGTTTCATATTCTGTTTCTGCATTTTCTTTTTTCAAGAAAATTGGAGTAGGCATAAAAGAACAATATTTTTCAATTACTTCTTTTGCACGATATTCATTAGAAAATTCCAAACAGTCTTCATTTAAAAATAGAGTGATTTCTGTTCCAACGGTATCTTTTGTTCCATCTGTCATATCAAATTCTGTTCCACCGTCACATTCCCAATGAACGGCCATAGCTCCATCTTTGTAAGAAAGAGAATCAATGTGTACTTCATCTGCTACCATAAAAGCAGAATAAAACCCAAGACCAAAGTGGCCAATAATTTGTTCTTCGCTTGCCTTGTCCTTATATTTTTCTAAAAAGTCTGTAGCACCTGAAAATGCAATTTGATTGATATATTCTTCTACTTCTTCAGCAGTCATACCAAGTCCATTATCAATAAATTTCAGAGTTTTTTCCTCTGGATTTACAATAATTTGAATTTTGGGTTCATAGTCTTGGGGTAATTCATATTCTCCCATTAAATCTAATTTTTTTAATTTAGTGATAGCATCACATCCATTAGAAATTAATTCACGGTAAAAAATATCATGGTCTGAATATAACCATTTTTTTATAATAGGAAAAATATTGTCACTGTTGATGGAAAGGTTTCCATGTTTGTTACTCATAATAAGAACGCTCCTTTTCATTATTTTTCAAAATTTTAAGTTTTTCTAAAGAAGATTGTAATCCCCATGATTTTAAAAGTCAATAGAAAATTAGCACTCTTTAATAAAGAGTGCTAACAAAACGTGGGAAATCCAGAAAAATCAAGGGTTTGAGAAATTATTAAAAGTTTATAAACTTAAATTTATATTTTGTAATTTGTAAACAGTTGACCAAGAATTTAGAGAAGGATAAAATGGTAGTTATATATATAGATGGATAGGAGTGTACAAAAGTGATGTCAGAACAAATAAAAGGAAACATGGTAACAGGTAATCCAACAAAGGCGTTGATTGGATTTACTTTGCCTATGGTTGCAGGCAATTTATTTCAGCAGTTTTATAATATTATGGATTCTATTATTGTGGGAAATGTGGTAGGAGAAGAAGCCTTGGCAGCAGTGGGCGCTTCTACAGCAATTACAATGTTGTTTGTGATGGTTGCTATGGGGACAGGCATTGGCTGTTCTGTGGTAATCTCTCAACTTTTTGGCGCAAAGAAATTAGAAAAAATGAAAACAGCTATTTCTACAGCCTTGTTATCTATTTTAGGATTCAGTATTTTTCTAAGTATATTAGGACTTATGATTAATCAAGGCTTAATGCATTTGATGGGAACCCCAAAAAATATTTTTAAGGATGCAGCAAAATATATGCAAATCTATTTCTTTGGATTTGTATTTCTTTTCTTATATAATGCCTTTTCAGCTATTTTTAATGCATTAGGAGATTCTAAGAAACCATTGGTATTTTTAATGTTTTCTTCTCTATTGAATATTGGTTTGGATTTGTATTTTGTGGCAAAGTTAAATATGGGAGTAGCAGGTGTGGCATGGGCAACATTGATTGCACAGGGAATATCTGCACTTTTATCTTTTGTATTTTTGATGCAGAAATTAAAGCAGATAGAGACAGATAAGTATAAACGTTTTGACAGTACACTTTTAAAAAGTATGGTAAAGGTCGCAATTCCTACGATTGTGCAGCAGTCTATTGTATCAGTAGGAATGTTACTGGTTCAATCAGCAGTTAATCGATTTGGTTCCACTTTTCTAGCAGGTTATACAGCAGCAACAAAAATTGATAATATTGCAATTGTTCCTATGGTAGCAGTGGGAAATGCTGCATCCACTTATGTAGCACAAAATATGGGAGCGAAAAAACCAGAGCGAATTCGTCAAGGGTATCAGATTTGTCTTGTTATGTCAGCAGGAATTGGTCTAATAATTGCAATTATTCTATATTTCACAGGAAGGGAATTTGTAGGTTTATTTTTAGATTCAAGTTCTAGTGGAGAAGCAATTTCTATTGGAGCAAAATATTTAAGCACAGTTTCCTTGTTTTATTTTATGATGGGACTTATGAATGTCAGTAATGGAGTACTACGAGGCGCAGCAGATATGAAATGGTTTCTATGTTGTAGTCTTTGTAATTTGACAGTTCGAGTAAGTCTAACTTATGCTTTAGCAGATATCACAGGAGGAATGATTATTATGTGGGCAAATCCTGCTGGATGGGCTGTTGGACTTATAATTGCGGTGTTCCGATATTTTCAGGGAGGGTGGAAAGAAAAAAAGATTATTTAACCTTATTAAGGAAGTAGCGAAGCGGATATCATGCCCTGTGGGTATTGCAATGTCCGCTTTGATGAGAGAAGATGACAAGATATAATTAGGAAACATAAGGGATTTAGAAACTAAGAAAAACAATGGTTTTAGAAACTTGATATTGAGTTAATAATTTAGCAATGTTATACTGTAGAGTAGACTGGGGAAGATAATTCATCACAGTGGGAGTTTTATCCAACCAAAAGATAACTAAGTTATAGTTAGTTAAATTGTTAAAATACTCAACAAGGAGGAGGAAAATTGGAAGCAAAAGATCAGAAAGTACTGAATGAGATTTTGGAATCTCATGATTACAACCAAACGGCGGTGATTGCAATTTTGCAAGATATACAAAAGGTATACCGCTATTTGCCAGAAGAAATGTTGTGTTATATTGCGAAAAAATTGCATTTAAGTGAAGCAAAGGTATATGGGGTAGCAACATTTTATGAGAATTTCTCCTTAGAGCCAAAAGGGAAATACATTATTAAGATCTGTGATGGAACCGCTTGCCATGTAAGACAGTCCACAGCAATTTTACAAGAAATTCGTAGCTTGCTTGGAGTAACAGCAGAAAAACCTACTACAGAAGATATGATGTTTACAGTTGAAACTGTGTCATGTTTAGGAGCATGTGGATTGGCACCAGTTTGTACTGTAAATGATGTGGTACATGCAGCAATGACTCCAGAAAAAGCAAGAGAATTGATAAAAGAATTAAAGGACAAGGAAGTTGTTAGAAAGGTGGCTGCTGATGAGGATTAATACAAGGGATGAATTGGAAATAAGAAGAAAAGAGTATGCAGCTTCTTTAAAGACGCAAAAGAAGCAAATTTTAATTTGCGCTGGAACTGGATGCGTAGCAGGCGGCTCTTTAAATATATATGCAAGAATGCAAGAAATTTTGATGGAACGTGGAGTTCGCTGTTCTCTTGTTTTGGAAAGAGAACCTCATGGAGATAGTGTAGGATTAAAAAAATCTGGGTGTCATGGATTTTGTGAAATGGGACCTTTGCTGCGAATTGAGCCAGCAGGTTTTTTATATGTGAGAGTAAAAGTAGAAGATTGTGAAGAGATTATTGAGGAAAGTATTGTCAATGATCATGTCATTGAACGCTTAGTCTATCATGACCAACAGGGGAAAGCTTATGAAAAACAGGATGATATTCCTTTTTATAAACAGCAAACTCGTGTTGCTCTAGAAGATTGTGGGCGAATCAATGCAGAATCTATCAAAGAATACATAGCAGTAGGTGGTTATCATGCTGTTGCAAAAGCATTGTTTGATATGACACCACAACAGATTGTAGATGAGATTTCAGAAGCATCTTTGCGTGGACGTGGTGGCGGAGGGTTTCCAACTGGGCGCAAATGGGCGCAAGTGTTAGCGCAAAAAGAAGAAGAAAAATATATTGTTTGTAATGGTGATGAGGGAGACCCTGGAGCTTTTATGGACCGTAGTATGATGGAGGGAGATCCTCATCGAGTCATTGAAGGAATGCTGATTGCTGGAATTGCAACAGGTGCACATTATGGCTATATTTATGTACGCGCAGAATATCCATTAGCAGTTGAACGGTTGCAAACTGCCATTAACAAAGCAATAGAAAAGGGATTACTTGGAAAAAATATTTTAAATTCTGGATTTGACTTTGATTTAAAAATTAGTCAAGGAGCGGGTGCATTTGTCTGTGGAGAAGGTTCTGCACTCACAGCATCTATTGAGGGCAATCGTGGAATGCCAAGAGTAAAGCCACCTCGTACAGTAGAAAAAGGGTTGTTTGAAAAACCTACTGTTTTAAACAATGTAGAAACTTATTGTAATGTGCCGCCAATTATCAATAAAGGAGCCAAATGGTATAAAACGATTGGACCTGATAAAAATCATGGAACCAAAGCCTTTGCTTTAACTGGAAATGTAATGAATACAGGATTGATTGAGGTTCCTATGGGTACTCCTTTGCGAAAAGTTATTTTTGATATTGGAGGTGGTGTAAAAGGTGGTGGATTTAAGGCAGTACAGATAGGAGGTCCTTCTGGCGGATGTCTTTGCATCAACCCTACCGAAGATCATTTGGATTTGCATTTGGATTTTGATTCTCTGAAAAAAGTAGGAGCAATGATTGGAAGCGGTGGCCTTGTAGTAATGAATGATAAAAGTTGTATGGTAGAAGTGGCAAGATTTTTTATGAATTTTACTCAAAATGAATCTTGTGGAAAATGTATTCCATGTAGAGAAGGTACGAAACGGATGTTAGAACTATTAAATGACATTTGTGAGGGAAGAGGAACGATGCAGCATATTACATTGTTAGAAGAATTAGCAGAGACTATTTCTGCTACAGCCTTATGTGGACTTGGAAAAACTGCTGCCTCTCCAGTAGTAAGTACTATGAAATATTTTAGAGAAGAATATCTTGCTCATGTGGTAGAGAAAAAATGTCCTTCTGGTCAATGTAAAGCACTTGTCACTTTAAAGATTGATCCAAAACTTTGTAAGGGATGTAGTAAATGTGCGAAAGTCTGTCCAGTTGGAGCTATTTCTGGAGAAATCAAGAAACCTTTTACCATAGATACTAAGAAATGTATTAAGTGTGGAGCTTGCAAAGAAGGATGTAATTTCCATGCAATCAAAGAAGTGTAGGAGGATGGCTGACATGAAAAAATATATGATAATTGATGGTGAACGTGTAGAGTTCACAGATGAAAAAAATATTCTTGCAGTCATTCGGAAAGCAGGAATTATATTACCAACTTTTTGCTATTATTCAGATTTATCTATTTATGGTGCTTGTCGTATGTGTGTGGTAGAAGATCAATGGGGTGGTATTATTGCTTCTTGTTCTACACCACCCAAAAATGGAATGGAAATTCATACAAATACACCACAACTTTACTATCATAGAAAGCGAATTTTGGAATTGCTGTTAGCGGCACATTGCAGAGATTGTACTACTTGTGAAAAGAATGGAAAATGTAAATTGCAAGAGTTGGCAACTCGATTTGGAATTCCTGGTGTGAGATTTGAAAATACCAATCCTATCCGACCTATTGACACTTCTTCAAAAGCAATTGTGCGTAATCCAAATAAATGTATTTTATGTGGGGACTGTGTGCGAGTGTGCAGTGAAATTCAACATGTGGGAGCAATTGACTTTGCACATCGTGGTTCTAAAATGGAAATTTCTACTGCTTTTGGAAAGGATATTGCAGATACAAATTGTGTGAATTGTGGTCAATGTGCGGCTGTATGTCCTACAGGAGCGATCACAATTAAAAGAGATACCCATGATGTATGGGAGGCAATCCATAATCCACAAAAACGTGTAGTAGTGCAGATTGCCCCAGCGGTTCGTGTTGCGATTGGAGAGGCATATGGTTATGAACCAGGAGAAAATACAATTGGAAAATTAGTGGCTTCTTTGAGAAGACTAGGAATAGATGCAATTTTTGACACTTCCTTAGGAGCAGATTTGACAATTATGGAAGAATCTCAAGAATTAGTGGAGGCTTTAGAAGAAGAAAATCGAACCTATCCATTGTTTACTTCTTGTTGTCCTGCTTGGATTCGATTTGTAGAAACACAGTATCCTCATTTCATGAAATATGTTTCAACTTCAAAATCTCCCATGCAGATGTTTGGTGCAGTAATCAAAGAATATTATAAAAAACTTGATAAAAAAGAAGGAAAAGAAACTGTCTCTGTGGCAATTATGCCATGTACAGCCAAAAAATTTGAAGCATCTAGGGAAGAATTTAAGAGAAAGAGCATTCCAGATGTAGATTATGTATTGACATCTGAAGAAGTGATTACGATGTTGCAAGAGATTGGTATTCGCTTTGACCGTCTAGAACCTGAAGCCTATGACATGCCATTTTCTATTTATTCTGGGGCAGGTGTAATTTTTGGTGCTACTGGAGGTGTTACAGAGGCAGCAGTTCGCAAGGTAATAGAAGATAAAAGTCCAAAAGCCTTAAAAGAAATTGAATTTCTTGGAGTGCGAGGTATGGAAGGTGTTAAGGTATGTGAACTTACCTTAGGAGAAAAACAAGTGCGTATTGCTATTGTCAGTGGCCTTGGTAATGCAGATAACCTTTTACAGAAAATAGAAAGTGGAGAAGAACATTTTGATTTTGTAGAAGTTATGGCTTGTCCTGGAGGATGTGTTGCAGGGGCAGGACAACCATTTGCGCGTTCTACAGAAAAGAGAATGAGAGCCGAAGGACTTTATAAAAATGATAAGGCACTTCAAATTAAGCGAAGCGAAGAAAATCCATTAGTAGAAACTCTTTACAATGATTTATTAAAAAACCGTGAACATGAACTTTTACATGTTACATATGTGCGCGAATAGCTACGAGCAGTGCCAAAACCATCAAAAAAGCAGTTGTACATGCTTGCATGTAAACAACTGCTTTTTTGATGGTTTTGATAGGGCGACAGCCCGCGACCGAGAGGGTGCAAAGCGCCATCGAGGTACGCAAGTACTGCTCGTTTATTATTGTATTTTCAATTCCAGAGCATTTCCCTTAGCCATGATTAAAGTGCGATAAACTTCATGTTTCCATGTTTGCATTAATCGAGCGTCTGTAATAGGGATAGCTTCCGTTTGAAGATACTTTCCAGAGGTAATCTTTATTTGTCCAAGATTTCCAATTTGTAAGATTGGTTCCTCTTCTTGTGAAAGTAAAGTTGGTTTTTCATAGGTCATTAAATTTAGTATTACTGATTGTGAAGAGGAAGATTCCTCACTTAATTGAAAACAATCTTTGATAAGAATATATTTGCCTTTTTGAAGAATGGCATGTCTTTGATAAGAAATTAAGCCAACTTCTTTGGGATAAGCAGTAGCAATATCCATTGTAATTTCACAGTTTTCTTCCTTGATTTGCCATTCAACATCTGTTGCCTGAAAAGATTCTCCATCCATTTGCATCATACCATTAATAGTTGGAAGGTTATGATACTGAGATTGCATAGTCCAGATTTCATAACGTTGTGGTGAAAAAGTTTTTTGGGTATAACTTTCCACTCCTACATCAATAAATAGAGGAAGACCATTTTTGTAGATGGTAAAGCTTCCAGTATCATTATGATTGTGGCTATCAGCATTGTCCCCAGCTTTCACTGCAAGACAAAAGGTTTCATCCCTTGCAATAAAAAGTCCAACACTAGGATAGTAGATATCAGGATGTTGAATGGAAGTATTACAGGAAGCAGCACAAGTTTTGATGGCAGTAGCATGCATACCATTTCCTAATCGATAGTAGAGATTGTTTTCTTCTGGTAGTAACAAACTATTTGTACCACCAGCAATAAATTCTAGTGCAGCAAAATGAAGCATTTCTTTATTGTTTGTGCGTTCTGCAAAAAGAAATTCTCTCACACCAGCCCTTCCAGCAACTGGAGAACAATCTGCAAAATTGACATAATATTTATCATCAATATGTACATTTAAAATATAAGAAGCAATATTTTTTATTTTTGGTTCTAAATAGAGACTTTGAAAGGCATAATCTGTAACAGCATTGAGAATTTCAATTACCTGAAATAAACATAATCCAGAATGACGGTAATATTGTGCACCTTCATCACAACATCCATCTTCTCCATATTCTGCCAGAAAATAATCGGCACTAGCACAAGATTTTGTAAGTATTTGCTTTTGGGTAGGATGGTCAATTTTTGTTAAAAAAGCACTGAGTAACACATTTTGTGTACACCAAATAGTCCAATTGTTCATAGGTTCTTTTCCATTACCCATCCACCAAAAATGGCAATTAAGGTAAGGGGTAAAAATACGATGTTGTAATTCTTTTGTAATTCTCTTTACAATAAAAGGACTAATGAGGTTCAAACGTTCTTCTAGAAGATAAGAAACTGTTGCAAGAATAGCACCTGTTTCACATGCAAACAAATCTAATACAGGATTTGCTGTATCAGGAAGCGGAAGTTGTGGTGTATCTCTAATATAAGCATTGTGGGCTGGGAGTTGCCAAGCACTTTCATCACAAATTGAGAAAATACCATTTATAATATCATCTAAGAATCTTCCTTTATCTTCTACACACTCTGCAAGTACTAGTGCATCTAGTGCACGACGCTTGGAAAAATATTTTTCTTCAAAACGAGTGCGGTTGCCAGTACGTGTAAAATCCATAAAATCAGTGGCAGAAATAGAAGGATATGTAAAACCTAGATATGTTTCACCAAGAGCCAACGTTTCTGATTTCCATTCAGGGTCTAAGGATTGCCAAGTCTCACGGTCTGTAATAGGATTATATGGATGGAAATCTAAATATTCTTGTTGATAAGTTTTTAAAATTTCTTCAAACATAAATTTTATTCTCCTTTTTGAATATGTTAATGTACTATTTGATTCATGTAGTCTCTAGGGGACATACCAGTAATTTTCTTGAAAACACGACTAAAATAAAAAGCACTTTCAAAACCCAAAATATTTGATATTTCATATATTTTTAAATTGCTATTTTTCATCATATTTTTTGCTTCCTCTATCTTGCTTTGATTGATATAGTCAGTAAAACCAATATCATTACATTTTGAGAAAAGAACACTTAGATAATTTGGACTGATATTAAAAACTTCTGCCACTCGATTAAGTGTAAGTTTTTCATCAATATGTTCATTGATATATTTTTTTACATTGATTACAATATGGTTTTTATAATCTTTATTATGAGAGGCAAAACTTTCACATAATCCATCTCGAAAGATACGAAGCCAATCCATAATTTGTTCTACACTGGTCAATTCATATAAAGAACGATAGCCATTCGCTTTATCCTTAAAAATTTCAGAAACAATTTGTTCTCCATTATTAAGCAAAGAAAGAGACATATATAAAATATTTCCAGCAGCGTCTAAGGCCTGTACATAGTGTGTTTGTTTATCTTCAAATAATTCCATAATAGCAGTGAAAATATCATATAAGGCTTTTTCATCAAATTCAGCATACGCTTTGCGGATATCTTCTTTAAATAAAGACATATTAAAAACGTTTTTTAATGGCTCTTGAACAGAAATATCCTCTGCAAATAAAATGGGACATTCTTTGGTAGTATGAGAAAATACTTGTTTTGCATCTTGAAAAGAAGAAGCTATTTTAAGCGGTGCATTCACTGTACTTCCAATGCTAGCATGTATGGTAACACTATAATAATTGAACAACATAAAAGAAATTTGTTCTAAAGCATTTTTAATGGTTTCTCTACTATTGGTTGCTTGTGCCTGACCTAAGAAAAATACAATAGCAAAATGTTTAATATCCAGTGATAGAACATGACAAGCAGTATATTTTGAGATTAATTCACTCGCAATTTGTAAACTGCTAGTATATAAGTGAAATTGTTGTGCTGTAGATATATTTTTAAATTTTCTGTTATTAATTTCTACATAGGCCACTGCAAAAGCTTTATATTGAAAATTGATATTTAAGTTTTTGGCCTGAGTAAGAAATTGGTGTTCTGATTCAAATAGATTTAAAATTAATCGGGTAAAAAATTGTTCTCGCAGAAGGTAGAGACTATCTACAGAACTTTGCGGAAATTGGGCAGAACTTTGAAGCTCTAGTACTTTTCCTAGGGCTTGTTTTACTGCGTTTGTTAAGGTTTCTGGTGTAAGTTCTAACTTTACAAGATATTCAATCACCTGATAGGAAAGAGCTTCCTTAGCAAATTCAAATTCTTCATAACTGGTAAGAATAATAAATACAGGCAAGGTGCGTTTTTCTTCTTTGCATTTTTGAGCAAGCTCTAAACCACTCATCACAGGCATTTTGATATCTGTAATTACAATTTCAGGCTTATATTCTTGAATCATATCATAGGCTATAGCACCATTTGCAGCAGTTCCTACGATATGAATGCCATATTCTTCCCAATTAATCATAGATTTAATGCCTGCTTGTACCAAAGGTTCATCATCTGCAATTAATAAGTTTATCATGTTTTTTCTCCTTAATTTCAGGTATATTTTGCAACTGTGCTTTTTGAATTGTTGCTCACCGCCTATACCTTTGGGGCATCTTATGAATCCCTTTGATGATTAAAAAAGTATAGAGTACGGGAGTCGTTTCCCCTCTGATATATAAAATTATATTTCAAATCTGCTCAAAAGGCAATAAGATAGAAATGGTAGTATATTGACCAAGTTCACTGTGGATACTTAAGCCATAGGTATTTCCAAATTCATATTGCAGTCTTTTATGCACATTACTTATGCCAATTTCTTTAAAAAAAGAGGATTCTGTGGGAGGTTTATTATCTAAAAGCCCACGAGCTATATCAGGTGCTATACCAACGCCATCATCTGTAACATCAATACATACAGTATTTTTATCTGGTCGATATATGTGTATGGAAATAGTTCCAGCACTTCCTTTTGGCTCAATTCCATGAAAAATAGCATTTTCCACAATTGGTTGTAAAGTGAATTTAACAATTTGACAATTGATAAGTTCTTTCTCCTCTATTTTGATATCCAATGTAATTGTACCACCATAACGATATTGCTGTATGGTAAAATAATCCTTAATTAAAGAAAGTTCATGCTCTAAAGGAATAATGGTAGTAGTACCCTTTGAAATATCTTTTAAAAGACGAGACAAGGAAGTGGTCATTTCTGCAATTCCAGGAGCATTTTGAGTAGTAGCCATCCATTTAATGGAATTTAAAGTATTATATAAAAAATGAGGATTAATTTGACTTTGTAGCATTTTATATTCATAATCCTGTTTTTGACGCTCATCTTCAAGCCTTTGATTCATTAATGACAGTACGTTTTCTGATAATTCATTGATATTTTTCCCAATATCTCCAAGTTCATGGTTCCATTCTGTAGTAGTATCTTTTGAAAAATCTCCTTGTGCAATTCTCAACATTCGTTTTTGAAGTTTTTTAACAGGAACATTAATTGTTTGATTTAAAAACCAAGATAGAAGAATGCCAATAAAAGCTGCTGCCATACCTACAATTAGTAAAATTAAAAGAAAGGTATGATAGATCTCTTCTTTTAAGTCATGCTCATTTAGACATTCCGTTATATATAATCCTTTTTCCTTAAGAGGCCGAGTAAACAAAATAAATGTACTGTTCGTTTCTTTTTCTATCACTTTTTGTATGATAGTGTCTTTATTTAAAGCCATATGAGAGAGATCTTCTATTTGTTGATATTGAGAAATATAAGGTTCAAGACTATTGTTTATATATATATATTGTTCTTTTCCTATTTGGAATATAAGGTTGCGATTGATTTCAGAAAAATAATCTTGTATTGGTTTTATAATAACAGAAAGAGACATTTCAGTAAAAATATATCCAATTTCACCAGCTTTATAAGGGTGTTGAATTGCATGAAGATATGGTAACATTTGTACTGTTTTTGTGGTTATAAAAGGGTCCTGAAGAATACCTGTAGAGATTTTTCCTAAGTTTGCATAGAGCGTAGAATAATAAGGAAGGGAGTAGATACCTTCCGCAGAAATACCTGGAATAGAATAGGGAGATTCTACCACTTGTAAAATATCACTATCAGGATTTCCTATAATAACCAAACGAATAATCTGAGATGGGAGCGCAGCATTGGCAGTATAAGTTTCAGAGATAAAATCTTTTGCTTCTCGTTTTGCTTTATTGTTTACAGAGATTCCTTCCATTACAAATTTTCGAATTTGGCTGTTATTTTGACAAGCATTAATAAAACTTTTTACACTGTCTATGTTTGAATCAATAGAAGAGCATAAAAAAGAAAGCCTAGTTTCAGAAGTCTGGAACAGGTTGTTGCGAAGATTATTGGATACCACAAAATAACTGATAAAAGTAATAATGGCACTGATTAAGACAATGAAAGTAATGGTGCACAACAAAATACGGAACCGTATGGTATGGAAATATTTTTCTATTGGCCTTTTTAGCATTGTGAAAATCTCCTATCATCAATCATTGAATATATGGAATAATATCTTAAATTTTATCACAAAAATAAATTTTATGTAAATTTTATATAATTATTTTATAACGGTATAGAACTATAAATAAGTCAGTATCCATTTTTTGTATTTTAGCATAAGAATAATTATTTTAAAATGAAAACTAAAAATAATATATTAAAAGCAAAAATAGTATATGTTTTATGTGACTGTAAAAAAAATGTGAAGGAATTATGAATAAAATAAAAATATTATATATGTAAAAAAATAATTAGAAATAATATACTAAAAAAGTGATAACTGATAGAGTTATATATAAAAAATCACCAAAAACAAAAGGGAGGAAACAATCTATGAAAAAAAAGCTAATAAGTGTATTGCTTACAGCAACCATGGCAGCATCCTTACTTGTAGGGTGTGGTGGAAATGGTAACTCTAACGCATCAAACAATGATACCCCAAGTACAACAGGGGATGATGCAAATGCAGGAGACGATGCAAATGCAGGGGATGATGCAAATGCAGGAGACGATGCAAATGCAGGAGACGATGCAAATGCAGGAGATGATGCAAATGCAGGAGATGATGCAAATGCAGGAGATGCAACTACTTTAAAATGGGCAATTTGGGACAAAGATGCAACCCCATATTGGAATGCATTGAAAGAAGCTTATGAAGATGCCCATCCAGGTATTACCATTGAAATGACAGACTTAGGTTCTACTGATTACACAACAGTACTTGCAACCGAGTTATCAGGAAGTGGATCTGACTTTGACGTTGTAACAATTAAAGACGTTCCAGGTTATGCAACCTTAGTATCTAAAAACACCTTAGAGCCTCTTGATGACTATATTTCTGACGCTGGTATCGACTTAAGCCAGTATGGTGGAGTAGATAAGCAGATTACCGTTGATGGAAAACTTTATGAATTACCTTTCAGAAATGACTTCTGGGTTGTATTCTACAACAAAGATATCTTTGATAATAAGGGGATTGCATATCCTACCAATGATATGACCTTTGAACAGTATCAAGACCTTGCAAAACAGGTAACAGATACTACCTTTGGTTCTCAAATTTATGGAGCACATTATCATACTTGGAGAAGTGCAGTTCAGTTATTTGGTGTATTGGATGGAAAAAATTCTATCTTAGATGGTAATTATGATTTCTTTAAACCATATTATGAGATGGTATTAAAACAAGAAGATGAACAAGTATGTAGAAATTATGCTGACTTAAGTGCAGAAGGTTTACATTATTCTGCAGCTTTCTCCGGCGGTGATGTAGCAATGATGAACATGGGTTCTTGGTTTATTTCTACTTTAATTTCTAGTCTTGAGAGTGGAGAATATGATAAGGCATTATGTGGTAACTGGGGAATGGTTAAATATCCTCATGCTGAAGGTGTAGAAGCAGGTTCTACTCTTGGTACAATCACAGGTTTAGCTGTAACAAGTGTTTCTGACCAGAAAGATGCAGCATTTGATTTTGTAGAATGGGTATCTGGAGCAGAAGGTGCTAAGGTTATGGCAGGAACAGGTAACTTCCCAGCATTGATGAATGATGAAGTTTCAGATATGATTTCTGGTATGGAAGGATTCCCAACAGACGCTGAAAGTAAGGAAGCCTTAAATGTATCCAATTTGTATTTGGAAGCACCTTATGCAGAAAATGTATCTCAGATTAATGATATTTTAGATACATATCATAAATCCATCATGAATCGCGAGATGACGGTAGACGAAGGTATTGCAGCCATGAATGATGAAGTAGGAAAAGTATTGGGTAAGTAAAATAAAAATCACAATACAAGATAATAAGTGAAATTTCGGGGCTGGCAGAATAATGGCCAGCCCTGTTTTCTCTTAATGATGAATGTTGATTGACGTGAAGGTAAAGTGATTTATAACAATAGAAAATTCCTAGCGTATATGTTTCTATTGTTAAAAAGCTTCTGATAATTTATAAGAGGCTTAGAAAGAATTTATGGCAATAGCTCGTCATCGGGCATAAAAGCGAAGGAAGGGCAGGAGATGAAATATGGATGAAAAAAAAGCGGCTCAGTTGAAAAAACTGGAAGCAGAGTCTGCAGACTTAATGCAAAGGATTCGTGCAGAACAGGATCTTGAAAAAAAGAAAAAGCTAATTGTAAAGCGTGAAGGCATACAGAGAAAAGCAACAGCGATTAAGGGGAATCGAAAAGTAAGCCGAGAAACTAAAAGAGATTTAGTGGCATATTCATTTATTGCTCCTAACTTTATAGGATTTGCTGTATTTACCCTTGTACCAATTGTATTTGCATTTCTTCTTGCTTTTATGAATTGGGATGGGAGTAATGCGATTTCTTT
Source organism: uncultured Lachnospiraceae bacterium (assembly GCA_910586005.1). GTDB lineage: Bacteria > Bacillota > Clostridia > Lachnospirales > Lachnospiraceae > Petralouisia. Next base: position 28,338 of record CAJUHG010000037.1, read on the forward strand.
TGTAGGATTGAAGAATTTTATGCGTCTGCCAGGGGATACCTTTTTCTTAGCGGCTCTAAAAAATACAATTATTTATGTTATAGGTACAGTTCCTTTAACTTTGATAGCTTCTATGGGATTGGCAATTGTATTAAATCAGAAAATTAAAGCAAGAGGATTTTTTAGAACCATAGCTTTTTTCCCTTATGTAGCTTCTCTAGTAGCAATTACAGCAGTATGGAGTATGATTTTCCATCCTTCAAAAGGTCCTGTGAATTACATACTGTTGAATGTGTTTGGTGTGGCACAACAGAATCTTCCAAAATGGTTTAGTGGTGGTCTTGTATTAGTTACCTTGATTTTATTCAGTGTATGGAAATATATGGGATATTATATGGTAATATATCTTGCAGGTTTGCAAGGAATTTCTGCAGAATTGTATGAGGCAGGAAGTTTGGATGGTGCAAATACTTGGCAAAAATTCCGTTATATTACATGGCCACAGTTACGTTCCACTACATTTTTTGTAATGGTTATGTTGACGATTAACTGTTTTAAGGTATATGATATTGCAGTTATGTTAGCAGGAGGCGGAGATGGTAAATTAAGTACTTCCGCAACGGTTCTTGTTTACTATATCTATCAGAATGCATTTAATTACTGGGATCTTGGATATTCTAGTGCAATTGCAATGGTATTGTTTGCAATGGTTCTTGTAATTACATTAGTTCAGTTCTGGTATGAGAAAAAGATGGAAGAATAGAAGGATAGGAAGGAGGAACTGGAATGAAAGCTGCAACAGATACAAAAAAGTATAGTTCAAAAAGTAGAAATGCTTTAATTG
>CAJUHG010000038.1:0-21790 GCA_910586005.1 uncultured Lachnospiraceae bacterium
GTATATAAGCTTATTAGGAAAAACATTGAAGAAGCCTATAAAATATGGTAAAATCCCAAAGAAAGTAGTAGTTAAAGCGGATATTTGCAATACTTACAGGGCATGATGTCCGCGTCGTTACTTGTTCATAACCTCATAGTTGCCATTGCAACTGTTCAGCGGGAGCTTGTGTGTTGCTAAAGCAACTGCGCGCGGCACGACGAAGTGTGCAAGTTGTTCGCTCCGCTTCGGTCAGCATTAAACAGACATCCACTGGATGTCCAGTTGCTGGATGAGGTTAAATTTTAGAAAAAGAGGAAAGATATTATGAAGAAAACAATTAATGCACCAAAAGCACCAGCAGCAGTTGGACCTTATGTACATGCAGTGGAAGCAAATGGATTGATTTTTACATCTGGACAATTAGGTTTAATTCCAGAAAGTGGCGTTTTGCCAGAGGGAATAGAAGCACAGACACACCAGAGTATAAAAAATCTTGCAGCTGTTTTGGAAGCAGCAGGAAGTGACTTAAAACATGTGCTAAAAACGAATGTATTTTTAGAGGATATCAATGATTTTGCAAAAGTGAATGAGATTTATGCAACATATTTTGAAGAGGATACACCAGCACGCTCTTGTGTAGAAGTAGCAAAATTACCAAAAGGTGGATTAGTAGAAATTGAAGTTATTGCAGTGAAAAAGGAAAATGAAAGATAATAGTTTCATTTATAAGTTAGGGTGTGAAAAGGTCTGAATATCCTTATAGGTTCATTCGGGCCTTTTGATATCCCAATACTATTAATTGACATAATTCCTAATAATAAAAATGGTCGCAATGTGTGTTCTATTGTTCATAACAATAAAAAATTAGCGCAGCTTGTTTTTTATTGTTTATAACTTGTATACCCTCTGGGGCATCCCATGATACCATGCGGTATGTCACAAGGAATGGTAGCTATATCAGTGTGTATGTGTAATATGGAGGAATCGACTTTCCTAAATATGAAAAAAATTTGATTTTAGGATATTATTTCAAAAATAATCAGAAGGAGAAAATAGATGATAGCAGAAAGAATTGAAGCACTTAGAGCAGAGATGCAAAAAAGAAAAATTGATATGTATATTGTGCCTACTTCTGATTTTCATGAATCAGAATATGTTGGCGATTATTTTAAAGCCAGAAAATATATCACAGGTTTTACAGGTTCTTCGGGTACAGCAGTGATTACTATGACAGAAGCGGGTCTTTGGACAGACGGAAGATATTTTATTCAGGCTGAAAGAGAATTATCTCAAAGTCCAGTAACTTTGTATCGTATGGGAGAAGAAGGAGTTCCTACTATCAAGGAATATATAGAGAAAAATTTAATAGTAGGTGGTTGCCTTGGATTTGACGGACGTGTGATAAATACAAAAGCAGGTTCTGACTATGAAAAAATTGCAACAGAAAAGCAAGCTACGCTCTATGTGGTAGAGGATTTAGTTGATATCATATGGAAGGAACGTCCAAAGTTTCCCAAAAATCCTGTTTTTATTTTGGAGGAAATGTATGCTGGGGAATGTACAGAAAGTAAATTAAAGCGAGTGCGTGAGAAGATGAGAGAAAAGGGAGCAAGTATCCATATTTTAACTTCCTTATATGATATTGCATGGCTATTTAATATTAGAGGTGGCGATATTGAACATGTGCCAGTAGTATTGTCTTTTGCAGTGATTACGATGGAGGAAAGTATTTGGTTTCTCCACAAAGAAGTATTAGATGAGAAATTACAGGAATATTGTGAGAAAATTCATATTGTGAGAAAGCCATATGAAGAAATTTACAATTATACAAAAGCAATTTCAGAAAAAGAGACAGTATTGTTGGACAAAAATATTGTAAATTACCGAATTTTTCATAGTTTAAATCCAAATGTAAAGGTAATACAAGCCTTAAATCCAACAGAGCAAATGAAAGCCATTAAAAATAAAACAGAGCTTTCTAATATATGTGATGCGCATATTAAGGATGGTGTGGCTTTTACAAAATTTATGTATTGGTTAAAAACCAATATTGGAAAGAAAAAGATAACAGAAATTTCTGCCTCTGATTATTTAGAAGAACGCAGAAAGGAACAAGCACTATTTGTGGATTTAAGTTTTGATACAATCAGTGCATATGGTGCAAATGCAGCGATGATGCACTATACAGCAACTTTGGAATCTGATACAGAATTGCAGCCAAAAGGATTTTTATTGGTAGATTCTGGCGGACATTATCTGGATGGAAGTACAGATATTACTAGAACTATGGCACTTGGTATATTAACAGAAGAAGAAAAATTACATTTTACAACCGTATGCCGCTCAAACTTAAATCTTGCAGCAGCAAAATTTCTCTATGGTTGTCGTGGAATTAATCTTGATATTTTATCTAGAGAACCTTTATGGAAATTAGGGTTAGATTATAAATGTGGGACGGGGCATGGAATTGGCTATCTTTTGAATGTTCATGAGGGACCGAATGGATTTCGTTGGAAAATAGTACCAGAACGGGACGATAGTTGTATCTTAGAAGAAGGTATGGTTACTACAGATGAACCTGGGATTTATTTAGAAGGAAAATATGGAATTCGGATTGAAAATGAACTTATCTGTAAAAAGGCGGAAAAAAATGAGTATGGGCAGTTTATGGAATTTGAGACTGTTACCTATGCTCCGATTGACTTGGATGCAATTATTCCAGAAGAAATGACATGTTCAGAGAGAAGATTGTTAAACGATTATCATCAAATGGTATATAAAAAAATTTCTCCTTTTTTAACAGAAGAAGAAAGAGAATGGCTAAAAGTGTATACTAGAGAGATATAAAGATAATGGTAGTGTAACCATAATTTTGTTGTCAGTTACCATTGTGGAAGTTTTATCTTATCTGAGAAAGTTCTTACTTCTATCATTTGTTTTTGTCAGCAAAGCTGACTCCATCCCGCAGCAAGAATGCCTATGACGTTCTTGTATAAGCCAAAAGATAAATTTAGCAAATTTTGGACTACAAAAGAGTTGTATTTTTCTAAATTTATAACTTTTAAATCTGTTCTATATGGTGTAAAATAGTAATGATTGTGAAAGGAATCAAATTTTATGAGTAAGAAAATAGTTTTAATTGATGGACACAGCATACTGAACAGAGCATTCTTTGGCGTTCCAGATTTATCAAATGCAGAGGGACTTCATACGAATGCAATTTATGGATTTTTAAATATTCTGTTCAAAATTTTAGAAGAAGAAAAACCAGATTACTTAACAGTAGCGTTTGATGTAAATGCTCCTACGTTTCGACATAAAATGTTTGCAGCATATAAAGGAACAAGAAAACCTATGGCAGAAGAACTGCGTCAGCAAGTACCTGTGATGAAAGAAGTATTAAAGGCTATGGGAATTGTAATTGTTGAGAAGGAAGGCTATGAGGCAGATGATGTTTTAGGAACAATTGCAAAATACAGTGAAAAAAAGGGATTTGAAGTATCACTGGTATCAGGTGACAGAGATTTGTTGCAACTTGCGAGTAGTCATATTAAGATTCGTATTCCTAAGACAAAACGTACTGGTACAGAAATTGAGGATTATTATGCTGTAGATGTAAAAGAAAGATATCAAGTAACACCAATAGAGTTTATTGATGTAAAGGCGCTGATGGGAGATACTTCTGATAATATTCCAGGGGTACCAGGAATTGGAGAAAAAACAGCGATTGCTTTAATTGCTAAATATGGAAGCATTGAAAATGCATATCAGCATGTAGATGAGATTAAGCCAGCAAGAGCTCAGAACAATTTAAGAGAGCATTATGATTTAGCACAGATGAGTAAAACACTTGCTACGATTGAATTACATGTACCCTTAGAATATAAGATAGAACAAGCAGTTCTTGGAAATCTGTTTACACCAGAAGCTTATACATGGATAAAACAATTGGAATTTAAAAATATGCTCAATCGCTTTCAAACAGAAACATCCAAACCACCAACAGAACCATATTTTCAGAAAGTGACAAAATTAGTGGAAGCAAAAAAGGTATTTGCTAAGGCAAAGACTGCAAAACATATAAGCTTTCAATTAATTGCAGATAGAAAAGCAGAAACAATTTTGCAAGAAGGGCAGATTACGCTGGATAGTTTCTTATATCAAGAAGAAATTACAAACGCTTGGAATGTAGGACAAGTGTTGGGGCTTGGAATTGCTTATAATAGTGAAAAAATATTTTATTTAAAAGTAGGAGAAGATATCTCAGGTACCTATCTCTTAGAAAATCTTCAACTACTTTTGAAAAAAGTACAGGCAGCAACCTTCGATTTGAAACATCAATTATCTTGGCTTACAGTAGAAAAAGAGGATAGAAAACAGATAGCAGATATTTTAATTTGTGCTTATTTATTAAATCCTTTGAAAAGTGATTATACTTATGAAGATATTGCAAAAGAATATTTGGAGCTTACAGTACCTTCTAAAGTAGATTTACTAGAAAAGATGTCTTTTGCACAGGCAGCCAAGATAAATGGGGAAGTATTGTTGCGATATGTGTGTTTTCAAGTTTGGGTTGTTTATCAAGTGATAGAAGTATTAGAACAGAAGTTGAAACGTGCAGGGATGTGGAAATTGTACCAAGAGATTGAAATGCCATTAGTATATACTTTACATGATATGGAACGAGAAGGCATTAAGGTCAACGGTGAGGCATTGAAGCTGTATGGAAGTAACCTTTCTAAAAAAATTGGGGAATTAGAACAAGAGATTTATCAAGATGCAGGAGAAACCTTTAATATTAATTCACCAAAACAATTAGGAGGCATTCTTTTTGACAAGTTAAAAATGCCTTATGGAAAGAAAACAAAAACTGGTTATTCTACAGCGGCAGATGTATTAGAAAAATTAGCAGTAGATTATCCGTTGGTTTTAAAGATTCTTGAGTATCGTCAGTTGACAAAATTAAAATCTACGTACGCGGAAGGACTTGCTAATTATATTGAGGAGGATGGCAGAATACATTCTTCTTTTCATCAGACAATTACAGCAACGGGAAGAATTAGTAGTACAGAACCTAATTTACAAAATATTCCAATCCGTATGGAATTGGGGCGTCAAATAAGAAAAGTATTTATCCCCAAAGAGGGATGTGTATTGATAGATGCAGATTATTCTCAGATTGAATTGCGGGTTTTAGCACATATGTCAGAGGATAAAAATTTGATTAATGCATATCGAAAGGCACAAGATATTCATAGAATTACAGCTTCTCAAGTATTTCATATTCCCTTTGAAGAAGTAACTTCTTTACAAAGGCGAAATGCCAAAGCTGTAAATTTTGGAATTGTCTATGGCATTAGTTCTTTTGGGTTAAGTCAAGATCTTAGCATTGATAAAAAAGAAGCGGCTGAGTATATTGAGGCCTATTTTCAAACATATCCAGATGTCAAGCAATTTTTGGATAAGTTAGTTAGAAATGCAAAAGAACAAGGATATGTGACAACGATGTTTGGAAGAAGAAGGCCTATCCCAGAATTAACTTCTAGCAATTTTAAGGAGCGCTCTTTTGGAGAACGGGTGGCAATGAATTCCCCCATTCAAGGAACTGCTGCAGATATTATTAAAATTGCTATGATTCGGGTAAATAATGCACTGCAAGAACAGGGATTACGTTCGCGGTTAATTTTACAGATTCATGATGAACTTTTGATTGAAGCCTATCAAGAGGAAGTAGAGCAGGTAAAGGCCATTTTAAAGAAAGAAATGGAAGCTGCTGCTGAACTTTCTGTAGAGTTAGAAATAGATATGAACCAAGGAAAAAATTGGTATGAGGCACATTAAATATAATTTAAATAGATAAAGGAGTTTTGGCTTATGCAGGTAATAGGAATTACTGGGGGGGTTGGAGCAGGAAAATCCTCCGTCTTGGAATATTTGGAACAAAATTACAAGGTAAAAAATCTAGTAGCAGATAGAATCGCTCGAATGCTTATGGAACCTGGGAGCAGATGTTACCACAAATTGCTGAAATTCCTGCCAGTTGAAGTGTACAATGAAGATGAGACCATCAACCGTTCTGCATTGTCAACCATATTATTTAGTTCTGAAGAATTGAGAAAACGGGTTAATGAGGTTATGCACCCAGCGGTTAAGGAATATATCTTAGACAAGATAGAAGAACAAAAACGTATGGGAATCTTAGATTTTGTTATTATAGAAGCGGCTCTTTTAATTGAAGACCACTATGATGAGATTTGTGATGAATTATGGTATATCTATGCATCAGAGGAAATTAGAAAGAAGCGTTTGATGCGAACCAGAGGATATTCTGAGGAACAGATACAACAAATGTTTGATAGTCAACTTCCAGATGAAGTGTATCGCAAGTATTGTCAGGTAATTATTGATAATAACGGAACGAGAGAAGAGACTTTTTATCGAGTTGCACAGGCAATTAGGGATGAAGAAGAATTAAATCGGATGGAGCAACAGATTAATGGTATTCCATTGGTATTTGGCTTAGATATTGGAACTAGAAATGTAGTGGGTACTGTGGGTTATCGGGAAGAAAATAATTTTTATGTAATTGCTCAATGCATAAAGGAGCATGAAACACGTTCTATGTTAGATGGACAGATACATGATATTGGGCGTGTAGGAAGAACCATTAACAGAGTAAAAAGAGACTTAGAAGAGCAATGTCATATGAATTTAAATGAAGTGTGTATTGCAGCAGCAGGACGTGTCTTAAAAACAGTGACCACCAGTGTAGAACATGTTTTTTCAGAGGAAGTTGTGGTATCAGGAGAAGATGTGCATACTTTGGATTTGTTGGGAATTGAAAAAGCACAACAAATTTTAAATGAAAATAATGATACCAAATTTAAATTTTATTGTGTGGGATATTCCATAGTGAAGTATTATCTAAATGGAGATATCTTTTCTAATCTTGAGGGACATAAAGCAGAAGTGATTGGTGAAGATATTATTGTAACTTTCCTTCCAGAAGATGTTGTGGATGGATTGTATTCTGCAGTAGGGTTGGCTGGATTAAAAGTGGCTGGTCTTACGCTAGAGCCTATTGCTGCCATTAATGTTGCCATTCCAGAAACTTTTCGTATGTTAAATATTGCATTGGTGGATGTGGGAGCAGGAACCAGCGATATTTCTGTAACCAAAGATGGAAGTATTATTGCTTATGGTATGATTCCATGTGCTGGAGATGAAATTACAGAATTATTAGTACAACATTATCTAGTAGATTTTAAGACTGCGGAACATATCAAACTAAGTTCCACTACAGAAGATGAAATTGAATATCAAGATATTATGATGATAAAGCATAAGATTACTGCACAAGAAGTATGGGATTTGGTACAACCATTGGTATTTCATTTAACAGAAAATATTGCAGCAAAGATTATAGAATTGAATGGTGGAAATACAGTAAGTGCAACTTTTATTGTAGGTGGTGGCGGAAAAGTACATGGATTTGTAGAACATTTAGCATCTGAGCTGCAACTTCCATTAGAACGTGTAGCACTTAGAGGAGAAGAAGTACTTCAGAACATTCATTTTGAACAACAGGAAATACAAAAAGACCCCTTAATTGTAACTCCAATTGGGATTTGCATTAGTTATTATGACCAAAAAAATAATTTTATCTTTGTGCGATTTAATGGGGAAAGAATAAAATTATATGATAATAATAAATTGACAATTGTAGATGCAGCTTTACGCGCAGGATTTCCAAACGACCAACTGTTTCCGCGTAGAGGAAAAGAAATCAATTTTTATTTAAATGGAAAAAAGCGAATTATTCGGGGAGAACCAGGAGAATCTGCTGTTGTACGTGTAAATGGCAGGGTAACTAGTATCAATGCAACCCTAGAGCCAAACAGTGAGATTATTATTGAGCCTTCCACGATTGGAGAGGCGGCAGTTTGTCGTTTGGAGGAGTTAGAGGAATATGGAAAATCTGTAATAACCTTTGAGGTGAATGGAAAGATGATTACTTGTCCCAAATTTGTAGAGGTAAATGGCAGTTTAGAGCCACCATATTATGAAATACAAGAAAATGACTGGGTAGAAATGCGCAGTTATTATACCGTTTCTCAAATTATGGATTTTATGGATGTGGAAATTGATATGGATAGAGAAATTCTAGTAAATAATAAGCCAGCAGATTTGAATATGCAAGTGTATGAGAATTTTTCTGTTGAATGGGAAGTTATTGCTTATCGTACGCCACAGTCAGAAATTGATAATTTGTATAAACAGTCAGAAACTATATCAGAAAAAACAGAGGGAGAATCAGAAGAAGAGACAGAAACTATGGAAGAGTTAGAGACAAACTTTGAGATAAAAGAAGTTACAAAAAGTCAAGATGTTTCCAACGATGGGATAGATACTAGTAAGATAGATACCGTTAATGAAGAAACAGAAGAAATAGAGGAAGAAAAAGAATTAACGCAAGAAGAATTAGAAGCTAAGTTTCTACAGTCACAACAAGAATCAGAACATGACATTCGCCCAACAATTGTAAAACGACCAGAACCAAAGCAAACCAAGGAAAAGACAGGAAATATTTCTGTGCAAGTGATTGTAAATAATACACCTATTATTTTGACAGGAAAATCTTCTTATGTATTTGTAGATGTATTTGATGCAATAGGATTTGATTTAAATTCAGGAAATGGAAGAGCTATTGTTACAAAATTAAATAATGAAATGCCATCCTATACAGCTCCCCTACAGTATGGAGATGTAATTGAAATTTACTGGGAGGACTAAACTTTATGAAATTGTGCAGTATTGCCAGTGGCAGTAGTGGAAATTGTATTTTTGCTAGTTCTGATTCTATCAGCTTAATCATTGACGCTGGAATTAGTGGAAAACGAATAGAACAAGGTCTAAATGAGATTGGTCATACTACAAAAGAAATAGATGGAATTTTAATTACACATGAACATTCTGATCACATTCATGGCTTAGGTGTAATCTCTAGAAGATATGAAATTCCTATTTATGCTACAAAAGGGACAAAGGAAGCAATTTTAAACTGTAAAAGCATAGGTGAGATACCAGAAGGATTATTTCGGGAGATTGAAGCAGATATAGATGTTACCATAGGAGACATTACAGTAAGCCCTATTGCTGTTTCACATGATGCTAAGCAACCTACAGCCTTTCTTTTGCGACAAGGAAAAAAGTCCACAGCAGTTCTGACAGATTTAGGAAAATATGATAATTATATTGTAGAAAAATTAAAATATTTGGATGTATTATTATTAGAGGCAAATCATGATGTACATATGTTACAAGTGGGAACATATCCCTATTATTTAAAACAGCGTATACTAGGAGAACAAGGACATTTATCAAATGAATTGTCAGGACAACTTTTAAGTCAGATTTTACATGATAATTTTAAAACGGTGATTTTAGGACATTTAAGCAAGGAAAATAATTATGAAAGACTTGCTTATGAAACGGTGCGCTTAGAAATTGATATGGCAGATAATCCTTACCATGCAAAGGATTTTCCCATTCAGATAGCAAAGAGAGATGTGGTATCAGATGTTATAGAATTTTAACTTAGGGAGGGAAATATGAAAGTAGATAGAACAATTATTACAGTAGTGGGAAAGGATACAGTAGGAATTATAGCAAAGGTATGTACTTATCTTGCAGATAACCGAATTAATGTGTTAGATATTAGTCAGACCATTGTACAAGAATTCTTTAATATGATGATGATTGTAGACTTAAAGGATTCTTTAAAACCTTTTGATCAATGTGCCAAAGAACTAGAACAGGTTGGGGAAGAAATAGGAGTAACTATCAAATGCCAGCGAGAAGAAATCTTTCAAAAAATGCACAGAATTTAAGGAGTAAGCTATGATAAATATCTGGGAAGTGAAAGAAACCAACAAAATGATTGAACAGGAGAATTTAGATGTTCGAACGATTACTTTAGGAATTAGTTTGTTGGATTGTATGGATTCTAATTTAGAAAAATTAAATGAAAATATTTATAAAAAAATTACTACAGTGGCTGCGAATCTAGTGGAAACTGGGGAAGAAATTGAACGAAACTATTGTATTCCTATTGTAAATAAGAGAATTTCTGTTACACCAATCGCCTTAATTGGGCAATCAGCTTGTAAAACATCAGAAGATTTTGTAACAATTGCAAAAACTTTGGACCGTGCAGCTAAAACAGTAGGAGTGAATTTTATTGGTGGCTATTCTGCTCTTGTATCAAAGGGAATGACCTTGGGAGATGAGAATTTGATTCGTTCTATTCCAAAGGCTTTAGCTGAAACGGAGCGAGTATGTAGTTCTGTAAATGTAGGTTCTACAAAATCTGGAATCAATATGGATGCAGTAAGACTTATGGGGGAAATTGTACTTCAAACTGCAGAGTTTACAAGTACAACAGATTCTTTAGGATGTGCAAAATTGGTAATTTTTTGTAATGCACCAGATGATAATCCTTTTATGGCAGGAGCATTTCATGGAATAACAGAAGCAGATGCTATTATCAATGTAGGAGTTTCAGGTCCAGGAGTTGTAAAAAAAGCATTAGAACAAGTGCGGAAAGAGAATTTTGAAGTGCTTTGTGAAACAATTAAAAAAACGGCTTTTAAGATTACACGTGTAGGACAATTGGTGGCACAGGAAGCTAGTAGAAGAATGGGAATACCATTTGGTATTATTGATTTATCTTTAGCTCCTACACCAGCAATTGGTGATTCAGTGGCAGAGATTCTTGAGGAAATTGGATTAGAATATGCTGGTGCACCAGGAACAACTGCAGCTCTTGCATTATTAAATGATCAGGTGAAAAAAGGTGGTATTATGGCCTCTTCTTATGTGGGAGGCTTAAGTGGAGCATTTATTCCTGTTAGTGAAGATCAAGGAATGATTGATGCAGTGGAAACAGGGGCATTGACTTTGGAGAAACTAGAAGCGATGACATGTGTTTGCTCTGTGGGACTTGATATGATTGCAATCCCAGGCAACGTGCCTGCCTCCACCATTTCTGGTATTATTGCAGATGAAATGGCAATTGGTATGATTAACCAAAAGACAACTGCCGTTCGCTTAATACCTGTAATTGGAAAAGAAGTTGGAGAAACAGTAGAGTTTGGAGGTCTTTTAGGACATGCACCAATCATGCCAGTAAATAAATTTGGATGTGAAGCTTTTATCAGTCGAGGTGGTAGAATTCCAGCACCAGTACATAGCTTTAAGAATTAGAAATTGTGTGAATAATTATGCCTAATTTCACGATTTTTAAAAAAAATTTGTGAAAAAGCTCTAGATATGATATAATATTATAAGGCATTATACGCTCGAAAGGGCATAAGCTTTTGTAAGGCATAAGAATGAATCACCGGAGGTGGAATCTTTGAACGAGAGAGAAGATTATCTGGACCGATTACTGCGAGGAGTAGAGGGAGGTCCAGAAGAAGAAATCCCAGAAACGGAAGATGAGTTTTTGGGAGAGTTTGGTAATTCGTTTTCTCAAGAGGATGAAAATGAATTTTTGCAGGCTTTTGAAAGAAGCAAAAAAAAGTCAGATAGAGATGATACAGATTCAGATAAGAGCTTTGATATGGAAGATATTAACCATATTGTAGACAATGTTAAAAATAATGCATTAAATGATGTTGAAGATTTTGGCGATTTATATGATGAAAATGATTTGCCTATGGAAGAATCTTTATTGAATTTTTCTGAGGAAGATAAAGAGCTAGATGAAATTGAAACAAATTTTGAAGCTGATCATCCAGATGATTATGTAGTTAATACTACAGGTACAGCTACAAATGAAGAGGAACAATCGGAAGGTACTAGTGAAGAATCTTTAGATACGTTTTCTAATCTAGGAGAAGAAAATCAAGAAGATACCTTACAACAAGAAGATTTGCAACCAAAGGAAGAACTTCCAGAAGATGAATTAACAACTATGGCAAAAGAACTAGCAATGGAAATTGACGAGCTAGGACTTGGAAGCAATGAAGAGGTATCTCAAGAGGAATCGAAAGGGCATTTAGAGGAACCAGAAAAGTCTCAAAAAGATGAGAAAAATAAAAAACTAGGATTTTTCAAAAGATTGTCAATTGCTTTATTTGGAGAAGAGGAAGAAAGTTTAGAGAATACAAATGATACTCTTCCAGAAATTAATGAAATTGATAATATATCAGATGAAAATATAGAGATTCTCAAAGAATTAGAAAATAAAAAAAATACACCTGTAGAAGATGAAAAAGCCAAAAAAGCTAAGAAGAAAAAAGAGCAAGCGGAAAAGAGAGCTCAAAAGAAGAAAGAAAAAGCAGAAAAGAAAGCTCAAAAACAACAAGCCAAACAAGCCAAACCAAAAAAGGAAAAGAAAGTGAAACCACCAAAGGTAGTAGAGAAAACGAAACCACTTCCAAAAGGTCCTGTGCGAATGATTGTATTGGTGGTAGCTTCTTTGGTGATTTTAATTTACTTAGCTAGCAATCAGATAGAATACAGTAATAGTATTGCCGCTGCAAAGAAATATTATGAAGAGGGTAATTATGTAGAAGCATATACTTGTTTTGGGCAAGGAAAAAAGATAAAAGCAGCAGATGAAGAATTGTATACCAAGGCAAAACTCACTGCATATGTACAACAACAGATTAAAAACTATAAAATGTATCAAAAGCAGGATATGTATTCAGAAGCCTTGAGTTCTTTAATTTGTGGAATAGGAAGATATGATATTAATGTGTCAGATGCAGTAGAAGCAGGTGCAGCAATAGAATATGATAAAATGCTTGCAGATTTAGAAAAAGCATTAGATAAGAATTATAAAATGACATTGGATAAAGCAAGAGAATTATATGATATTCGCGAAAAAGAGGACTATACTTATGCGTTGTATGATATAATTGAAAATTTGGGACTTTTAGAAGAGTAATTTCATCCATTATAGGGAGGCAATATGATAGCGGTTATTGATTATGATGCAGGCAATTTAAAAAGTGTGGAAAAGGCTTTGAAATTTTTGGGAGAAGAAAGCTATATAACCAGAGACCGCAAAGAGATTTTAAATGCAAATAAAGTAATTCTTCCAGGAGTAGGTGCTTTTGGAAAGGCAATGGAAAATTTAAAGAAATTTGAATTGGATAAAATAATTCAGGAAGTGGTAAACAAGAAGACTCCATTTTTAGGTATTTGCCTAGGACTTCAACTTCTGTTTGAAGGTAGTGAGGAAAATGCTGGTGTGGAAGGTTTGCATATTTTAGATGGAAAAATTCTAAAAATACCTGATAAACCAGGTCTTAAGATACCACATATTGGCTGGAATTCCTTGTATTTACAGAATCAGGGAAAATTATTTGAGGGAATTGCAGAGGGGTCTTTTGTATATTTTGTACATTCCTTTTATTTAAAGGCAAAGAATAACTTCATTGTAAAAGCTTCCACAGAATATAGTGTGGATATTCATGCTGCTGTAGAACAGGAAAATGTTTTTGCATGTCAATTTCATCCTGAAAAAAGCAGTAGTGTAGGATTACAAATTTTAAATAATTTTGCAAAGATAGGGGAGGTATAACTTATGTTTACAAAAAGAATTATTCCCTGTCTAGATGTACATAATGGACGTGTAGTAAAAGGTATAAATTTTGTAAATCTTAAAGATGCTGGAGATCCAGTAGCAGTAGCAGCAGCTTATGATAAAGCAGGAGCCGATGAAGTAGTGTTTCTTGATATTACTGCATCTTCAGATGCTAGAAATACGGTAGTAGATATGGTACGTAAGGTAGCAGAAACAGTATTTATTCCCTTTACTGTGGGAGGAGGTATCCGCACAGTAGAAGATTTTAAAGTTTTACTACGAGAAGGTGCAGATAAGATTTCTATTAATTCTTCTGCCATCAATACTCCTACATTGATTTGTGATGCAGCTGATAAATTTGGCAGTCAATGTGTGGTAGTGGCTATAGATGCTAAAAAGAGAGAAGATGGCAGTGGATGGAATGTATATAAAAATGGTGGTAGAATTGATACTGGATTAGATGCAGTAGAATGGGCAATTCAGGCAGACAAATTAGGTGCTGGAGAGATTCTTCTTACCAGTATGGATTGTGATGGAACTAAGGCAGGATATGATTTAGCATTGACTAGAGCTATATCGAACAACGTTTCTATACCAGTAATTGCATCTGGTGGTGCAGGGACAAAAGAACATTTTTATAAGGCTTTGAGTGAAGGTGGTGCAGATGCAGCATTAGCAGCTTCTCTGTTTCATTATAAAGAGTTAGAAATTATAGAGTTAAAGAAATTTTTATCAAAAGAAGGGGTATCAGTTAGACTATAACAGATATACTTCCATAGCAAGAATATAAAAAGTATTGTTGATTAAATTGGGACTGTCGTATAAAAGATACAAGATACAAGATTTGCTAAATTAGGATATTTTGTATTAAAGTTCTTAATACGGCAGCCTCTTATTCATAACAATAAAAAGTTTAGAAAAATTCAAAGTAATAATTTTGTGAAATGTAAATGCTCCATAAGAGTGAGACAAATGAATAGTTTTATAATTTACTTTATGATAAAAATTACGAGAGAGGAGAACATGAATATGGCAATGTTAGAACATGAGTGGGCAGAAGCAGTTGGTGAGGAGTTTAAAAAACCTTATTATGCAAAACTTTATGAATTTGTAAAGGAGGAATATAATACAAAATTAATTTTTCCTCCAGCAGATGATATTTTCAATGCATTACATTTAACACCATTAAATCAGGTAAAAGTTTTAATATTAGGACAAGACCCTTATCACAATGATGGACAAGCGCATGGACTTTGCTTTTCTGTGAAACCAGATGTAGATATTCCACCTTCCTTAGAAAATATTTATAAGGAATTAAAAGAAGATTTAGGCTGTGAGATTCCAGATAATGGTTATCTAGTAAAATGGGCAAAACAGGGAGTTTTGATGTTAAATACGGTTCTTACCGTTCGGGCACATCAGCCCAATTCTCATCGTGGACAAGGGTGGGAACAATTTACAGATGCAATTATTTCTGCAGTGAATGCACAAGACAGACCCATTGTATATATGTTATGGGGAAAACCAGCACAAAGTAAAATTCCTATGTTGAAAAATCCAAAACATTTGATTTTAAAAGCACCTCATCCAAGCCCATTGTCTGCTTTTAGAGGATTCTTTGGATGTAAACACTTTAGTCAGGCAAATGAATTTTTGAAGGCAAATGGGGTAGAACCCATTGATTGGCAGATAGAAAATATACACTAAAGAAGATTTGACTCCCACCAAGATAATTTTTTACACTTTACTACTGTGGGAGTCTTATTGAGCGAAAAATAAGAAATAGAAAGTTTGCGAAGCACACTTTCTATTGTTATAAATTAAAATTAGAAAAATTTATAAGAGGAAAAGATATGAGTATATATGACAATTTAAATTCCATGCAGCAGGAAGCAGTATTTCATACAGAAGGCCCTCTATTGATTTTGGCAGGTGCAGGTTCAGGAAAAACTAGAGTGTTGACCCATCGAGCAGTTTATTTGATTGAAGAAAAGGGAGTGAATCCCTATCATATTATGGCTATTACTTTTACCAATAAGGCAGCAGGAGAAATGAGAGAGCGTATTGACAAATTGGTAAATTTTGGCTCAGAAAGTGTTTGGGTATCCACGTTCCACTCAACTTGTGTGAGAATTTTAAGGCGCCATATTGACCGATTGAAATTGGGGTATGATAACCATTTTACAATTTATGATACAGATGACCAGAAAATCTTAATGAAAGATATCTGTAAAAGAATGGAAATAGATACCAAGATTTATAAAGAGAAGAGTTTTTTAGGAGTAATTTCTAAGGAAAAGGATGAATTAATTTCTCCAGAAGAGTTTGCGTTGCGTGCAGTTGGTAATTTTGGAATGGAAAAACAGGCGGCTGTTTACAAAGAATATCAGGAAACACTCCGCAAAAATAATGCATTGGATTTTGATGATTTAATTGTAAAAACAGTAGAATTATTGAAAAAGGATGCAGAGGTTTTAAATTATTATCAGGAACGTTTTAGATACATAATGGTGGATGAATATCAAGATACTAATACAGCTCAGTTTCAGTTAATTAAATTACTAGCAGAAAAGTATAGAAATTTATGTGTGGTAGGAGATGACGACCAGTCCATTTATAAATTTCGGGGAGCTAATATAAAAAATATTTTAAATTTTGAAAAAATATTTCCTGATGCAAAAGTAATTAAATTAGAACAAAATTATCGTTCTACACAAAATATTTTAAATGCAGCGAATGGTGTAATTGCCAATAATGTAGGAAGAAAGTCTAAAGAACTCTGGACAGCAAACGAACAAGGAGAAAAAATTGATTTTAGACAATTTGAAACAGCTTATGAAGAGGCAGAATATGTTATAAAAAGTATTCAAAAAAGGGTACAAGAAGAGAAATGTAACTATGGTGACTGTGCAATTCTTTATCGTACGAATGCGCAATCTCGTTTATTTGAAGAAAAATTTATTGTTTCTGGTATTCCATATAAAGTGATAGGTGGTATTAACTTTTATGCCAGAAAGGAAATTAAAGATTTACTTGCCTACTTAAAAACAATAGATAATGGAAGTGATGATTTAGCTGTGCGCCGAATTATCAATGTTCCCAAACGTGGAATTGGAGCTACTACATTAGGGCGTGTACAAAATTATGCAGATAATATGGGTTTAAGTTTTTATAATGCTTTAAAAGTAGCAGATGACATTTCTACACTTGGAAAAGGTGGAATGAAAATTAAACCTTTTGTAAATTTTATTCAGACCATGCGCAGCAAGGTGGCATATTTAGGGGTTTCTCGTTTATTACTAGAAATTATAGAACAGACTGGATATATGGAGGAATTAGAAGCAGAAGATTCTGAGGAAGCACAAGCGCGTATAGAAAATGTCAATGAATTAATTAGCAAAGCTGTTGCTTATGAGGAAGAAGAGGAATTTCCTACTTTAAGTGGATTTTTAGAAGAAGTAGCATTAGTTGCAGATATTGATAGTTTGCAGGAAGGGAGCGACTATGTAGTTTTAATGACTTTGCATAGTGCCAAAGGATTAGAATTTCCAGAAGTATATTTAGCTGGTATGGAAGATGGTATTTTTCCAAGTTATATGACAATTTCTTCTGAGGATGTTTCTGAAATAGAAGAAGAACGAAGGTTATGTTATGTGGGAATTACTCGAGCTATGAAGGATTTGACAATTACTTGTGCAAGACAACGTATGATTCGAGGAGAAACGCAATATAATAAAGTGTCTCGTTTTGTAAAGGAAATTCCAAGAAATTTGTTAGGCAGTTCCACAAAAGCACAGACAATGACAAAAATATTGATGGATGGTTCTACAAAATCTTTCCGTCAAACAAATTCAAAAGTAAACCCTATTTTTACTACTAGAAACACATATCAATCCAAATCTTATCAAAGTGCACCGTTTGCTAGTAATAGTACGAGTAAAATTTCATTGGAATATAATAAGGGAGACAGAGTGAAGCACATGAAATTTGGAGAAGGTATTGTGGTACAAATTGCAGAAGGAGGAAGAGATTATGAAGTGACAGTAGACTTTGATAAGGTTGGAAGGAAAAAGATGTTTGCTTCTTTTGCAAAACTAAAAAAAGTATAAATTTTCAAAAAACTGGGTATGCTAATCTGTAAAGATGTGTTATACTGATAATAACAATCGGTTGGAAAATCTAACCAAAGGAGAAGTAACACCTATTTGTGCTGAGAAGCGCACAGAATGGAGGAAATCATGAGCAGAGAAAAGATTGATGAATTATTAAGTTCAGTAAAATTGAATGAATTGTTACACAGACAAGAAGAGGAAAGAAATAAATCAAAGCTACTTTGGATTTGTGCAATTGCGGGAGCAGTTGTAGCAGTTGCAGCTATTGCATATGGTATTTATCGTTTCTTTACTCCAGACTATTTAGAAGATTTTGAAGATGACTTTGAGGAAGATTTTGAAGACGATTTCTTTGATGATGAGGATGAATCTGAAGAATAGAAATTATGTGAGTTTTAAATTTGTCAATAAAGCAATTTTGTATTCAATAGTAAGGATAAAAGTATCCTTACTATTGAGGGCGTTAAAGCTCCCACAGGTAATGTGGGAGCTGTTTTCATATTATAGGAAGGTAATGTTACTATGAAATTAAGATTAAAATATATGTCTTTCCCATAATAGAAAAATAATGCCCACGTGTATAAGAGGTATTATTTGCCCACTTTGTTTGATAGGAAAGGATTAAATTATGAAAAAAGGACAAGTTTGTGTTGGTATTGTAGAAAAAGTACTTTTTCCAAATAAAGGTATTGTAAAGATAGAAGAAGGGAAAACAGTTGTAGTAAAAAATGTAATCCCAGGTCAAAAAATTTCTTTTTCCATTAATAAAATTAGAAAAGGAAAAGGGGAGGGAAGATTACTAGAGATTTTGGAAAAATCACCGTTGGAACTTGAAAATATTCCTTGTGAACATTTTGGAATTTGTGGTGGTTGTACTTTTTTAAATTTGGATTATAAGAAACAACTAGAATTAAAAAAAGAACAAATAAAAGAATTGTTATCACCTGTCTTAGAACCTTATAAGGAGCAATGGGAATTAGAAACATTTGAAGATATTTTTGAAAGAATGAAAGAAAGTCCTCGTTCCTTGGCTTATAGAAATAAAATGGAATTTTCTTTCGGGGACAGTTATAAAGAGGGTCCTCTTTCTCTTGGAATGCACAAACGAGGTAGCTTTCATGATATTATAACCGTTTCAGGTTGTAAAATTGTGGACCAAGATTATTCTGATATTTTAGAGAGTGTGCTAACTTATTTTCAAAAGCAAGGAACTCCATACTATCATAAAATGCAGCATATAGGATATCTTAGACATTTATTAGTAAGAAAAGCAGTGAGAACGAGAGAGATTCTTGTGGATTTAGTAACAACTACTCAAATTTCAGGAGAAGCAGAAGATACTCTTTTAAAAGGATTTCAGGAAATATTATTGCAACTTAAGTTAGAAGGAAAGATTGTGGGTATTTTAAATACTCATAATGATAGTTTAGCAGATGCAGTGATCAATCAGGGTACAAAACTATTATATGGACAAGAATATTTTTATGAAGAACTATTAGGACTGCGTTTTCAGATTTCTCCTTTTTCGTTCTTTCAGACAAATTCTTTAGGAGCAGAAGTATTGTATGAAACGGTAAGAGAGTATATAGCAGATTCAGGAAATGGAAAAATAGTGTATGACCTTTATAGTGGAACAGGGACTATTGCCCAGCTTTTAGCATGTGTGGCAAAAAAAGTAATTGGTGTGGAAATTGTGGAAGAGGCTGTGAAAGCAGCCAAAGAAAATGCATTTTTAAATGGATTGCATAATTGTGAATTTTTGGCAGGAGATGTACTACAAGTTTTAACTACTATTGCAGAAAAACCAGATTTTATTGTTTTAGATCCACCACGAGATGGCATTCATCCCAAGGCATTAGAACAAATTATATGTTATAATGTAGAAAAAATGGTATATATTTCTTGTAAGCCGACGAGTTTAGTAAGAGATTTAGAAGTGCTATTGGC
Source organism: uncultured Lachnospiraceae bacterium (assembly GCA_910586005.1). Taxonomy (GTDB): domain Bacteria; phylum Bacillota; class Clostridia; order Lachnospirales; family Lachnospiraceae; genus Petralouisia. The sequence goes on from CAJUHG010000038.1 coordinate 19,639, forward strand.
AAGAGGATATGTGATAGAACGGATGTGTTGTGTAGATATGTTTCCAGCAACAGCGAATGTTGAGACATGTGTCCTTTTGAGAAAAAATAGTAACATATAAGATATATACATACAGTGATTCAACTTTACTGTTTAATGAGCTTTTTTTAGTTACAAAGTAGATAACAGAAACATAAGATATATCTCAGAATGATATTTGTGTATATCAGCCAACTGAATGAATGAGAGAAAGAAAATAGGGATATAATGTAATTTATTTTTCAGAGCTGCTATACCTATTGACAAAACAGAAGAATCACAATATATTTAAAGAAATAGTATTATTAACTAAAAATTATTCAAAAGTAAAGTGAGGAGGTTACAAAATTGAAAAAAAGGATTGTTTCAGTTGTTTTAGCTCTATGCTTATGCATTTCTTCCCATTCAGTGGTATACGCATCACAGGAAGAACCTTTGCAGCTTTTACAGCAAGGAGATGTTCTTATGGAAGAATCCACATCTGGATTGGTCACCCGTGATAGTACGATCCCTACCCCAACAGAAGCTTATGAAGCTATGATTGCGCTGAAGGATCGAGACGAGTATAAGGAGGGAACCACATGGACCAATGATGAGCCTTATTCGGACTCAAAGGGATATTATCATTGGAAGGGCGGCCCCCTTGATGGGAAGAATATCAGTGCTGTGGGCTGTGTAGCGTTTGCTTTTATACTTAGTGATGAGGCATTTGGTAGTTTACCAGCTAGTATGTACGCGACGGGTGATTTTACATTTGAGGATATAAAAGTTGGAGATATCTTGCGAGTAAGCAACGATGCTCATACAGTGATCGTGCTTGAGGTGAGTGAGGCAGGTGTGGTTGTTGCGGAAGGAAATATCAGTACTGGAGACCACAAAGGTAAGGTTCATTGGGGGAGGGCAATATCTAAGGAAGAGGTGATGAGTAACACCAGCCATTATATTACCCGTTATCCAAAAGACTATATCCCACCAGAGGATCCAGAAGCCAATGTATCAATTGCATCGGGAACTCTCGAAGGAGGGCTTACCTGGAATCTGACAAAGGCAGGTACGCTGACCATTTCCGGCAAGGGGGCTATGCCGGATTTTAGCGCTGTTGGAGAACAGCCGTGGATTGAGAATAACAGCAAAATCAAAAAAGTTGTTATCGGGAATGGTGTTACCAGTATCGGTTCTTGTGCCTTTTGGGAGTGTGGGGTTCTTAGTGTGGAGATTTCCCCCAGTGTGACAACAATTAATAACAGTGCTTTCCGCAGTTCTTCGATTATTTCTGTGAACATTCCTTCTAGTGTGAAAACTATTGGTGATAGTGCTTTCCGCGCATGTCAAAATCTTAGTTCGGTGACTATTTCTGAGGGCTTGGAAAAAATCGAACAAAATGCTTTCAACGCTTGTGCAAATCTTACCTCTATAGCATTGCCTGCTAGTATTGGGGAAGTGGGTGCTGCCGCATTTTTTCAATGCCAAAACATGACAAGCGCAACGTTTGCTCCTGGCAGCAAACAGGTAAAGTTAGGGGATAATCTATTTACACAATGCTACTATCTGAGTAGTGTAACATTACCCAAAAGTATAGATTGCATTAGTGAGGGTATGTTTCAGAATTGCCTGATGCTTACTAGAGTGGAAATTCCACAAGGCGCAGAAAGTATAGGAATGTCAGCATTCGCTTCCTGTTCTAGATTGACTACTGTTGTAATTCCCGACAGCGTAGGGACAATAGGGATATCAGCATTTGCATCCTCTCTTCTGACTGATATATACTTTACTGGCACCGAAGCGCAGTGGAAAAGCATAAGTAAATTAGGTGATACGGCGATGGTAGTGTCAAAGGCTACTATGCATTATAACTACATCCCACCCACCAGTCCCGATCCTGATGACACTGAAAAAGCAGATATTTCCAGAGCGACCATGACATTGTCCCAAACAAGTTATACTTATGATGGAAAAGCCAAAACCCCATCGGTTACCGTGAAGTTAGATGGTAAAACATTAGTTTTAAATACGGACTATACCGTTTCTTATAGTAACAATACCAATGTGGGAACAGCGAAGGTAACAATTACAGGCAAAGGAAATTATACAGGAAGTAAGACAGCTGATTTTACAATTACAAAAGCAGCAGACA
>CAJUHG010000038.1:21890-29149 GCA_910586005.1 uncultured Lachnospiraceae bacterium
ACAGCTGATTTTACAATTACAAAAGCAGCAGACACTGAAAAAGCAGATATTTCCAAAGCGACTATGACATTGTCCCAAACAAGTTATACTTATGATGGAAAAGCTAAAACCCCATCGGTTACCGTGAAGTTAGATGGTAAAACATTAGTTTTAAATACAGACTATACCGTTTCTTATAGTAATAATATCAACGTAGGAACAGCGAAGGTAACAATTACAGGTAAGGGAAATTATACAGGAAGTAAGACAGCTGATTTTACAATTACAAAAGCAGCAGACACTGAAAAAGCAGATATTTCCAAAGCGACTATGACATTGTCCCAAACAAGTTATACTTATGATGGAAAAGCCAAAACTCCATCAGTTACTGTGAAGCTGGATAATAAAACATTAGTTTTAAATACAGACTATACCATTTCTTATAGTAATAATACCAATGTGGGAACAGCGAAGGTAACAATTACAGGCAAAGGAAATTATACAGGAAGTAAGACAGCTGACTTTACAATTACAAAAGCAGCAGAAACTGAAAAAGCAGATATTTCCAGAGTAACCATGACATTGTCCCAAACAAGTTATACTTATGATGGAAAAGCCAAAACTCCATCGGTTACCGTGAAGTTAGATGGTAAAACATTAGTTTTCAATGCAGATTATACCATTTCTTATAGTAATAATACTAAAGTAGGAACAGCAAAGGTAACGATTACTGGTAAGGGAAATTATATGGGAAGTAAGACAGCTAGCTTTACCATTAAAAAAGCAGATATTTCCAAAGCTACCATGACATTGTCCCAAACAAGCTACACTTACAATGGAAAAGCCAAAACCCCATCTGTCACTGTGAAGCTGGATGGTAAAACATTAGCTTTAAATACAGACTATACCATTTCTTATAGTAATAATACTAAGGTAGGAACAGCGAAGGTAACGATTACTGGCAAGGGAAATTATACTGGGAAGAAGACAGTTAGCTTTACCATTAAAAAAGCAGCCACTGTATCCATTACCTGTAAGAAAACTTTGTATAAGGTTGCATATGGCACAAAACCATTTAAAATCAATGCATCCTCCAAAAGCAAGATGACCTTTACAAGTTCTAAACCCAAAATTGCCGCTGTGAATAAGGATACTGGAAAAGTAACAATCAAAAATACTGGAATTGCCACCATAACCATTAAAGCAGGAAAAGTATCTAAGAAGGTGACAATTGAGGTAAGTCCAAAGAAGCCATCTGTAAAGTCAGCACAGGCAGTAAAAGGCAAAAAGCTGACTGTGAAATGGGCAAAAGATAAGATGGCATCGGGGTATCAGGTTCAGGTGAGTACAGATAAGAAATTTAAAAAGGATATGAAATCCAAGAAAATATCAAAGACTTCTTACACATTCACAAAGCTGAAAACAGGCAAAAAGTATTATGTAAGATTGCGCAGTTATAAGGAATCTGACAAAGGACTGCTGTATGGCACATGGAGCAAAGTAAAATTGAGTAGCAAGATTAAGAAGTAAACATTGAAGTATTAAAGATAAGTAGTTCATCCAATTAATAGATTATAAAATAGCCGTATCCTTTGGTCGGGAGCGGCTATTTTTGTATTTTATAATTATCTTTATTTCTGATAGTATATCTGAGACTGGAATAAGCCATATATAATTCAACTATAAAAATATATGTTTAAAAAGTGTAGTTAAAATACGTTTTCCTATATGCAAGAAAAACGATTGAAGCACACACATGCAAGAGTATAAAGAGTCAGTTGGAAATAATAAATTTGAATGTTATAATAAATAACAGAAAGATTATCAAATAAATATATACACTATGTAAGAGCATCTTTGACATTTTTGCAGCAGGCGCAAGCAATATGATATTTTATTTAAAGAAATTAGAAGAAATAACTACACCAGAAGAGTGGGAGAAATACATATGAAAGCAGATAATTTAAATCTTTTAGAATTTATTGGACCAGGAAAAAGAACTTTTTATATCCCAGTATATCAGAGAAATTATGATTGGAAAAGAATACAATGCATTACTCTATTTAAAGATATTGAAAAAATAGCCATTGATAATAAAAGGAATAGCCACTTTTTGGGAACGATAGTATATGTGGAGGGAGATTCTTCTGCGAATTTTAGACAATTTATTGTAATTGATGGGCAACAACGATTGACTTCCATAATGCTGCTACTGAAAGCAATTTTAGATTTCACAAAGAATGAGCAATTGAAAGAAGAAATAAATGATAGTTATTTGATAAATAAATATGGTCCTGAAGTATTAAGAATCAAATTGAAACCAATGAAATCTGATGCATATAATTTTCAAAAACTGATACACAATCAGATACAAGACATGAAAGAATCTCAAATACTATTAAATTATTATTTGTTTAGAGATATGATCCAAGAATCAAATTTATCTCCAGAAGAAATATATCAAGGAATACAAAAATTGGAAATAGTTTATATTCAATTGACAAAGGAAAATCCTCAATTAATTTTTGAGTCATTAAATTCAACAGGATTGGATTTAACACAGGCCGATCTTATTAGAAATTATTTGTTAATGGGTCAAACTTATCAACAACAAGAGAAATTATATAATGATTATTGGATTCGGCTTGAACAAATGCTTCCAGATGTTATGATATCTGATTTTATTAGAGATTTTCTGACATTAAAAACAGCAAAAATTTCTAATAAAGATAAAGTTTATCATAATTTTAAAGATTATTATCGACGTTTAGATAATTATGATATAGAAGGATTTCTAGATGAATTAGTAACATATGGAGAATATTATAGTTGGTTTAAATATTGTAATAGCCCTGAGGAAGAAGTAAATCAAAGATTGTCCCAGTTACAAAGGTTAAAAGCAACCATTGTTTATCCATTTTTATTAAATATATTTGAAGATTGTTATATGTATCATAAGATTGATGTACAGATGATATGTAAAACATTAGATGTTATTTTATCTTATGTTATGAGACGTCTGCTGTGTGAAATGCCAACAAATGCATTAAATAAAGTGTTTGCATCTATGTCAAACGATATCAAACGATATCATGATGACACTTTGTCTGATAAAGTTACAAGAGTTTTAGCAGGAAAAAAGGGAAAAGCAATTTTTCCAAATGATGTATTGTTAAGAGAAAAGTTATTGTTGCGTAATAGTTATAAATTTTTACATATTAAGTATGTTTTAGAACAAATTGAGTGCAGGCAGGGAAAAGAAGTAGTTTCGTTTGATAAACTGACCATAGAGCATATTATGCCTCAAACGCTTACTGCTAAATGGAATATAGATCTTGGGAAAAAAGCAACAGAAATATATGAGAAATATATTCATTGTATAGGAAATTTAACTTTGACAGGTTATAATTTAGAAATGTCTAATCACAATTTTGAAGAAAAAAAGAAAATCTATGAAAACTCCAATATTTATATTAGTAAAGAAATTGCAAAAATGGATAGCTGGGGAGAAAAAGAAATTGTGAAAAGAAGTGAGTGGCTGATAAAGGAAATAGCTTCTATTTGGAAATGCCCAGATATTATAAATCTCAATGAATCTGCTATTGATACAAGAACAGAATTTGATATAACAGATGAAGTGGATGTAACAGGGAGAACTCCTTGTGAATTAGAAATATGTGGAGTGATTATTCCCGTTGATTCTTGGAGAAGTTTTTTTAAAAATATTTGTATGCAGATGTATGAGTATGATGTTCAGATTTTCAGAGGATTAGTTCGTCACAAAGATTTTAAAGGTAGAAGTAAACGTATTATCAATGATACAGATGAAAATATGAGAGTACCACAAAAAATAGCAGAAGGTATATATTTAGAAATGAATCTAAGTGCAAATGAAGCGCTAAATTATGCAAAATTAGTGATTGATAAATATGAAGAAATGGAAAATGAATGTTCCTATAGATTAAAGCCGATAAGTTAAAAAAGCGTATGTGTTACGTTTTGAGAGACTGGTGGGTTCGCGTAAAGTTTTTGGGTTTTCAAATGGACAGCCACTTGTGCCTATAAACAGCTTTTGAGTCTGTCCTTTGAACATAGTTTTACAATAAATATAAAGAAAGGTATCAATAATATGAATCTTACAACACAAAGATTAATTCTGCGCGCATGGGTAGAATCTGATGCAGAAAGTTTATATCAATATGCCAAAGATGCAGCAGTGGGACCAATTGCAGGATGGCCAATGCATTCGAGCGTGGAAAATAGTCGAGAGATTATTAGAAATGTATTATCAGAAGATGAAATTTATGCGGTATGTCTGAAAGAAGACAATTGTGCAATAGGCAGTATTGGATTGACAATGGGAAATGCTAGCAATCTAAATTTACCAGATACAGAAGCTGAACTTGGATACTGGATAGGAGTTCCTTTTTGGGGAAAAGGGCTTATTCCAGAAGCCGTCAAGGAATTACTTCGTCATGGTTTTGAAGATTTGAAATTAGAAAAAATATGGTGTGGATATTTTGAAGGCAATCTAAAATCCAAACGAGTGCAAGATAAATGTGGTTTTAAATACCATCATACAAAGAAAGATATGTATTGGGAATTGATGAAGGATATTCGCACAGAGCATGTTACTTGTATTACAAAAGAAGAGTGGGAGAAAGATAAGAGTTTTTAAAGAACACGTTGCCTATAGGGGTGCGAATATTCTTAAATCTAGATAAAAACAATAGAAAGTAGAGGGTTCTATGATTACTGGAATAGTAAAAAATAAAATTGATAAAATTTGGACAGATCTATGGGCAGGTGGAATTACAAATCCATTAACTGTTATTGAGCAGTTGACTTATTTCATGTTCATCCGTTCTTTAGATGAAAAGGAACTGGAAAATGAAGAATTTGAACATATGACAGGTCAAAAAATGGAAAAAATATTTCCACAATCAGAAGTTGGACAATCCATGAGATGGAGTAAATTTAAGGAAAAAGATGCTCGGGTAATCTTTGAGATTGTATCACAGAGAGTGTTTCCTGCGATTAAAAAATTAAAGTATGGGCAATTACCAGACTTCAATGAAAGAGGAGAACTAATAGAAATTCCAGATAATATTTATAAAAAAGAAGAAGGAAAAGCTGCTTTTGCAAGATATATGGAGGGGGCTACTTTTTTAATTCCTACTCCGCAGGTTTTGCAGAAAATTATTACAGGTCTTGACGATTTGTATGAGCATGATATTTCAGATTTAGATATGCAGGGGGATTTGTATGAATATATGCTTGGAAAACTTGCAACTGCAGGTCAAAATGGACAGTTCCGAACACCAAAACATATAAGGGAAATGATGGTGGAATTATTAGCTCCAACGCCAGAGGACTATATTATAGATCCAGCCTGTGGAACAGCAGGATTTTTGGTATCTGCCTCTGAATATCTTAGAAAAAATTATGAGGATACTATGACAAATGAACAATGGGAACATTTTACAAGTACAGCATTTACTGGATTTGATACAGATTATACGATGCTAAGAATTTCTGCAATGAATTTAATGTTACATTCCATTACAAATCCAGAGATTGATTATAAAGACAGTGTTTCGAAACAGAATCAGATAAGCAGTAAATATACGATTTGTTTGGCAAATCCACCATTTAAAGGAAGCATTGATGCAGAGAGTATTAATGATGATTTAAAAGCTGTGACAAATACAAAGAAAACAGAATTACTATTTTTAGCATTATTTCTTCGCTTATTAAGAACAGGTGGTAGATGCGCTTGTATTGTTCCTGATGGAGTTTTATTTGGAAGCAGCAAGGCGCATAAATCCATTAGAAAAGAATTAGTAGAAAATCATAACTTACAGGCAGTTATTTCTATGCCATCAGGCGTGTTCAAGCCATATGCAGGCGTATCCACAGCGATTCTAATCTTTACAAAAACAGAGGCAGGAGGAACAGAAAATATTTGGTTCTATGATATGAAAGCAGATGGATTTACCTTAGATGATAAAAGGTCTGAAATTCCAGAAAATGATATTCCAGATATTATAAAAAGATTTCATTCCTTAGAAAAAGAAGGGAATAGAGAAAGAACAGAGCAAAGTTTTTTTGTTCCCAAAGAGGAAGTTGTTAAAAATGATTATGATTTATCCATAAATAAATATAAAAAAGTGGAATATATTCCAGTAGAATATCCACCTACAAGCGAAATACTAGCTGAAATCAAAGAACTTCAGAAAAAGATTTCAGAAGGAATAGATGAATTAGAAGCTATGTTGGAAGTGTAAAAGGGAAATAAGTGTTACATGTAACATGGTGGTTTTGTGGAGCTTTAAATATCATATGTTTTCCAATTGAGTAAATTTATGGCATATGATAAAATGTAATAAAAGGAGATAGCTACCAATGAAAAATGTAAAGACAACAAATACGCCTTATGATGATGTGTTTCGTACATTGCTGAATGATTGCAGTACTTTGATTTTTCCCTTGCTAAATGAAATATTTGGAGAACACTATTCTGGGAATGAAACAATTATCTTCTCACCCAATGAACATTTTCTAAATCAACAGGATGGAAAGGAAGAAGAGCGGATTACAGATAGCAGTTTTAAAATAATTGGAAAAGAATCCAAAAAGTACCATTTAGAATGTCAAAGCAGTGCAGATAACAGTATGTTAATTAGATTTTTTGAATATGACACACAGATTGCTTTGGATGAAGGAGAACTCACAGGAAATGTTTTGACTGTGACATTTCCACATTCTGCGGTATTGTTTTTGCGTTGTCATGCGTCTACGCCGGATAGAATGAAAATTAGGATGGTTACGCCAGTTCAAACAGTAGAATATGATATTCTAGTAATAAAATCACAGAGATACACGTTGAAAGAACTTTTTGAAAAGAATCTTCTTATTTTACTCCCTTTTTATATCTTTTCCTATGAAAAACAATTCAAAGAATATGAAAAGGACAAAACACAATTGAGAACATTACTGGAAGAATATGAACAGATGAAAATAAAACTGGAGGAGCTTTTGAATCAGGAAGCCATCAGTGCGTATACTAGATGCACGCTAATTGATATGTCAAATAAAGTATTGGAACATATAGCTGCAAAATATAATGTTGTCAGGGAAGGAGTGAAATCTGTTATGGGTGGAAAGGTTTTGGAATATGAAGCAAAAACGATAAAGAAAGAAGGGATAAAAGAGGGAATAGAACAAGGAATAGAACAAGGAATAGAACAAGGAATAGAACAAGGAATAGAACAAGGAAT
>CAJUHG010000039.1 GCA_910586005.1 uncultured Lachnospiraceae bacterium
AAAATAATGCCCGCCCTGTCGCAACCAGGACGGGCGCCTCTTATTGAGAGGTAAATAACCCGCTTGGGAAGCTCCACCTTTGGAATGGGTCCCATGAAGGGCATCTGTTAGCGCAGGTGTCCTTCTTTATTTAAAGAATAACATAAACGACTAGAAAGTTCAAGGAGTTTCTTTTATCGTTTGTTCTATTGTCGGAATTTATTCAAAGCATCTGCTAGTTTTTGGTCCTTATCTGGATACAAATGAGAATAAGTATCTAAAGTGGTTTTCACAGATTCATGTCCTAGGCGATTTGCTATTTCCAGAGAGCTAAATCCCATTTCAATCAGCATACTGGCATGTGAGTGTCTGAGGTCATGAACCCTTATGAATGGAAGACCAGCATTTTCAGCAATCTTTTTTATTTCTGTATCCAGAAAAGATTTGGTAAAATAAAATATCCTATCTTCCTTTTTAATTCCATATAATTTTGATACATATTCCATAATATCATCATATAAAAAATCAGGAATAGATATACATCGTTTTGCTTTAGGAGTTTTTGGTTCTAGAAAAAGTTCCTCACCGTTTACCTTTGCATAGTTTTTATTAATATTTATCCGCTTGGAAGGAAGAATATCTGCAGGTGTGAGGGCTAATAACTCTCCAGAGCGCATGCCAGTATAAAACAGGATATCAAAGGCTAGTTTTGCAGCAGATTTTTGTATGGCATTAGAAAAAATTTCATATTGCTTTTGGGTCCAAATATTCATTTCTTCCGCCTTACTTTTTCCTATACTACCAGCTGCTCTGCATGGATTAGCTGGTAGACGATAATGAGCCACAGCATAGTTCATGAGAGCAGATAATTGATTGTTGATGGTTTTCAGATAGGTCTGAGAAAATGGTTTTCCGTTCTCATCTCGATATGAAATCAATTCATTTTGCCATTTACGAATTTTGATAGTATCAATATCACATATTTTCAGTTTAGCAAAATAGGGAAGTAATTTCCCCTCAATGATAAACCGCTTATTTTCCATTGTGGTAGGTTTTAAGCGGTGTTCCATATCTTCTAGGTAATTTTTTACAAGAGAAGAAAAAAGAATATCACTGGTACTATTTTGTTGGTCCAATATAGACCTTTCATATTCTTTAGCTTCTCGTTGCGTCTTAAAACCGCGCTTACATATATGTTTTTTTTCTCCAGTCCAATTAGTATAGTAAAAATTGGCATACCACATGGTTTTTCCATTTTTTAAGGTATATTTATAAGCTGGCATGGTTGTACCTCTGATTAATTATGATTGAAAGGTAAAAGTATTTATAAGCTCTAAAGATAATTCAAGATTTAACGTCATTATTTTAATTTTACAGCAGTTCCATATGCAAATTTATAAGATTAGAATGAATTTTGTGTTTTAAATTCGATTTATTTCAAAACGTATTCTATTAAAATCTGCCTTATAACAAATATTTTTAGATATAAAATTAAATGTTAAATTATTAAAATAGCCTTCATAATCATCAATATTTGCATGAAGTTCTTCCAAAGCACTTATTAATTTTCCAATGACTCCCGGGGGTATAGAAAAACCTGTATCTTTATAATTACCAATGGTTAAATCAAGATAGCAAACTTGAAGTAATACTCTAAGTTGTTCTTCTATATTTTCCATATGCCATAAAATTTCCGATTGAACAAACAAATTGTTTCGATATGCCTCATAATTTTTAGCTTTTAAATTTTTATTTTCATATTTTTTAACTATATTGAGCGCAAGATCATATTTAGAAAGTTCAGGATATTTTTGTTTTTCAGAATCAATTTCATCTAGTGAAAAGTTTAAAACATTTCTATATAAGTGCCAATATATTAGATGTTCATTTTGTTCTACAATATTTTTTCCTTTTTCTGTTAGAAGATAATATTTTTCTGTTAAATATTTTTGATAATCTGGAATATTTTGTTTTATGATATCTATTAAATTATCTTTTTTACCTTTTGGTTTTAAATTATTTTTAACAATTATATTTTTTAGCTCATCTACCTTACATTTTGATAAAACAAATTCATTAGGAGCATATTGTAAATAATCATATGTAAGTAATTTTTTTATTACATTAGGCGTATCTAATTTGTATTCAAAAGACCAATAACTAGGTAAACATGTATTTATATTTTTCTTATCTAAATAGTTCAATAGCAATATTTCTTTAGGATATATATAAGATTTTTTTAAACAATCAAACAACCCCATAGTAATTTCCTCTCATTATTGTTTTAATATTTTTATTTTGTTTTTTAGTTTTTTTCCCTTCGGTACCACACGAAGGGAATTATTTTTTTGGATCATTGGTTCCAGTCTTCTTTAGTGGCTCATCTGCTGCAACAGAATCATACCACTGCTCTTTTATATATTTTTGCATATCTCCAATTATAATATCGCGATTTTGTTCATTGAGTTGTTGAAATAATAATATAAATTTTTCATCAAATTCTTTGACTATATTCTCTTTGGATTCTATTTTTAAATCTGGAAAATAGTATCCTAAAGAACCATATGAATTTTCATCTTCATTTTCAGGATATCCCATTAATGTTGTTATGGTAGTGCCTAAATAATCAGCAATTGCTGAAACTACCTTAGCGTTTGGTATTGTGCCACGTTTATTCCAATCAACAAAAGAATTTCTGCTTAAATTCAAATCTTTTAACATTTGATTTTTTGAAATTTTCTGTTCTTTTAATAGTTGAGTAACTATTTCTACAAAAGGATTCAAAATGAACACCTCCAAAATTCAGCGAATGCTGAAGAAAATACTTGACATTCAGCGTTTGCTGAATTATAATAACAATGTAAAACAACAAGTTACAAATAATTTTTAGAACAATCACCAGTATTGGCTGGAGAAAGGAGTTAAGTAATGAAAAATATAGCAGATGATTTGGAAGCACGTATCACTTCCATAGAGAAAAGGCTTAATAATATGGAAAGATACGCAATCACAAAGGATGATTTTGAAAAAGAACTTACTGTTTTAATAAAAAGACAGGTAGATATCTCAAAGAATGACTGTGATGATTGGATCAATGAGGTTCTTGGTTCTTGATCAACTCTGCATGATAGGCTTTTAGGATATCGAGACAGATGTTTGCTGCTATTTTGGCACTGTCTTCATATTGTTTGGTATTCATATTAGGATGTTCACTTAAGTATTTTTGATTATTTCTGTCTATTTTAGATAGAACGTCAGAAAGAATTTTTTCAAAATCAATATTGTAGAGATTATCCATAATCACTACCTCCTGTTTATTTTTATTCACCTCAGAGTTGTCCGTTCTGCCTAAAAGGTAGTCGACGGAGCAGCCAAGGTAGTCGGCAATTTTGTTTAGCATTTCGCCACTAGGGATGCTACCAGATTTCCACTTTGTTATTACACCAGAAGATATGCCAAGTTCTTTTGCTAACGGATTAGGTTTAGTACCTCTTTTTAGACAAAGTTCATAAAAACGATTCCAAAACATACTAGCACCTCCTAAAAATTTGTGGAAATCGCTAAAATCTCAGAAAAGTGAGAAAAACACTTGAAATCTCACCATAGTGAGATTATAATAACAACATACAACAAAAGATTGCAACAATACCAATCACTGGTAGTAACCATAGAAAGGAGCGTGACATGAATCAAGAGTTTCAGCCCAAGAGGAATCTTGCTTATTTGTATCTGACATTATACTATCCTCGCTTTCATTTGGAATATTTTACACAGGATTATTTTAACACATTATTGTAATTTTTTAAAGCAAAAGAAAGGAGAAATTTCATGAGAAAAACAATTTCACCATGGGGACTTAAATGCAAGGCACAAATGATTCTTTTAGGATTTAGTCTGAAAGACCTAGCAGAATCCGTGGAATTATCACCAACATATGTATCTTCAATTATAAATGGAAGAATGATTGCACCAGAAGAAACAGTTGAAAAAATTAGTAAAACATTACAAGTTGACATGACTTCCGTTGATTAAATTATAAAACATGAGGTGAAAAAGAAAATGGCAAATATTACAGCGAAGACAAGCTCCAATACTTTTTATAAAGCACGTTGTGAGGCAGCAGCGCACAATGAGCAATTATGTAGTCGTGAGGGGGCAGCAGATATAATTTCTGTTGAAAGAGGTAGACTGTATCGAATAGAAAGTGGTATTGCAAATCCATATCCAGAAGAAGTTCATATGATGGCAGATTTATACCATGCTCCTGAGCTTAGAAATTATTATTGTACAGAAATGTGTCCATTGGGTTGTGAAATGCAAAAAGTCAGTCTGGAAGGATTTGACCGTATATCAATTAGAGTATTTTCTGCATTAAAAAAACTAAAAGGAACAGGAGAACTTCTGCTAGAAATAGCAGAAGATGGGATAGTTTCCGAAGATGAAAAGCCAGATATGTATAAAATACTGAAGAATCTTGAAGAATTGCAAGCAGTTACTCAAAATATGAAAGTTTGGGTGAAAAAAAATTTGACAAGATAGGAGGAATTGCATGGAATCGTTAGCAACAGCACCCGGAGTAATTTCTACTGCATCAAATTATTACATAGGAGCAAAAGAAGTTATGTGGTATTTAGGATGTAAGGGAAATACAGCATATAAGATAATCAGAGGTTTACGAAAAGAACTTATAGATGCAGGAAGATTATACCCCGGGGTACCACAAGGCAGAGTTCCAAAAAAGTATTTTTTAGAAAGATGCATGATTGAAGAGTAGGGGTGAGACATGTCATATTACAAAATTTGTGCAAAGTGTGGAAATAACTTGGACCCATGCGAGAAATGTAACTGTGAAAATGCTTTTGTGTTTGAGGAGGGAAATTATGAAAGTAAGAGTTATTGTTAGTCTTTTAATGGTTATAGGACTGGCAGTGCTCTCCGTGGCAGCATTTGTGAATACAGGGAACATAACATCAACTAATACCACAGTCAAACAGAATATAAAGGTAGAAGTAGTAATTGCCAGTATCACAGAGAAATTGGTGGTTTTGGTAACAGAAAGAGCAGCATTTGTAGAGACATTTTCTATAGATGAGCTAACATCAGTGTCTTATCAATCACAAGCAGGAAAAAAGTCACAGGATGATTATCTTCTTGCAAAAATTGCAATGGCAGAGGCAGAAGGAGAAGATATAGAGGGAAAAGTTCTTGTGATGCTGGTAGTTCTCAATCGGGTTCGATCCAATGAATTTCCAAATACAGTTGAAGCTGTAATCTTTCAACCGAAACAATTTAGTCCTGTTATGGATGGAAGGTTTGACAGGATAGAACCAAATGATGATTGTTGGAAAGCTCTTTCAATGATAAAGCGAAAGAATTGGGATAAAAGTATGGGAGCAACTTATTTTGAGAGCAAGAGCAAATCCACTTGGCACAGTGAAAATTTAAAATTCTTGTTTCAACATGGAAATCATTATTTTTATAAAGAATATGAAAAAGGGATGGATGAAGATGTTTAAACACAGGATTGTTAGAGAATTGCTAGAAGCTTTGTATGCCATAATGGTTACATTTTCCATAGGAAGGTGGGCTATTCATATAGCGTATTTAGAAAGGGGGTATGAAAGTATTGGTGGGGAATATTGTTTTATCCTTATAGCATATTGTTGCGCTTGGAAAACAATACATTATTTTTTTGACATATTGGAGGACTTAAGAAATGAGTGAAGTTATAAAAAAAGAAGAGGTAGAGCAGCTTCTTAGAAGCAAAATAACTGAGGAACAATTTAAGGAGGCATTGGATTATGCCAAAAGAAAGCAGGCTTACATATATAATCGAGAGCAGAGCCCAGTCGTATTGCAGCGTTGGTATCTTGTAAAGCTGACAGAGGAATATGTTAGAAGCCTTGCCTTCTCAAAATTTACTATGGATTTATGTAGAAATTTGCGTGATATGGAAAAAGAGCACCCAAACAATGAGGTGCCCAAATGTACAATCATATTGTAGCAAATTCTGCTTTATAAATCAAGCATAAATTACAATATGGAGGTAATTTTTATGAATGAATTGACTATTACTAAAAAATATCCAACAGAAAAATACAACTTTCTAGGAAATACGGAAGTTATGGTTGAAGTGCCAGATATTAAATCACCTGTTATACAGGCTGTTCAATTAGATCCAGATCCCAAAAAAGGGGATGTCTATATCCAACAAAAGGCAAAAGATGCATACACTGACAAGAAAGGTGTTTATCATCCAGCAACTCCTAATTTATATGCAATTACTAAAAATGGTCTTAAAAAACTTGCAGATGGTGCTGGAATTAAAATGGTGTCCAGTGAGCATGTTATCCCTACAACATGTCAAAAGTGTGTGGCGGTGAACCAAAATTGTGGAAAGGTAGTGCAATGTGGGAATTGCAAAAATAAAGATGTGGCATATCGAGTTACAATATCTGTTCCACAGCTTACAGGTGAAGTACTAACTGTAGAAGACACACATGAAACTATTGTGGAAAATGTTACACCTGGTATGACTCCAAACCAACGAGCAGAGTTTATGAAGCATATACCACAAATTTGTGAAGCAAAAGCATTAAATGGAGCAATCAGAACAGCCTTACATATTAAAGGAACATATACATTGGAGGAATTACAAAAGCCCTTTATTGTAGCATATCTTGTTCCAAATCTAAATCATAAAGAAGTAAAAGAAGCTGCTATTGATAGTATGTTTCAATCTTCTCAAAAACTATTTGGTAAAGCAAATAGTTCAAGTATTCAACAAATTGAAACTAGCATTCTACAACAGGAAGCCATTAATGATTTAAATGAGAAGAATTATGATAAATATGTGAATGAATCATATAAAGAAGAAGTGATAGAAGAACTTAGTGATATGGAATTTTTAAATGATAACATAAGAGAACAGGATTTTTATTGTGATAAATGTGGAGAACATATTTCCCAGAAAGTATGGGATTACTCTATAGAAAAATTTGAACGTCCATTATGTTATAAGTGCCAACAAATAGTAAGAAGTGAACAGAAAAAATAAGGAGACAGATATGGGAATTAAAATATTAGGAACAGCAGATTGGCATATTGGAACATTTAGAAGTCCAGTGAAAGATGGATTAAATCTCCGAACAGAAGATACAAAACGTTGTCTTAACGAATTGTTAAAAGTAGCAAAAGAGGAAAGACCACATTATTCTCTTATTTCTGGTGATCTGTTTCATGTTGGACGTTTATTGTCAGATAGATGTTGTGAGGAAATTATTACAGCCATTCATTATATTAAAGAATTAGCGACCATATCAAAACAGGTTGTTGTTATGCGTGGAACGCCTAATCATGATGGACTTGGGCAATTCAATGTACTTTCAGAAATGTTTGCAGATTATTCGAATGTGCATATTATCACTACTCCTCAGATTCTTTCTTTTGATGATATTGATATAGTAGCTTTGCCAGGATTTGACAAGGGAATTTATAGAGCCAAATTTCCAGGACTTTCTAAAGAAAAAGAAAATGAAATATTTACTCAAGAGCTTTCAAATATCATCCTTGGTCTGAAAATGCAGTGCAGGTTAGACAAGAATAATATTCTTATGGCACACTATACCATTCCTGGTTGTAATACAGAAAGTGGTCAAACAATGATGTTGACAAAATTTGAGCCAATTTTGACAAGAGAAGCACTTGTAGCTGCAGATTATGACCTCGTTGTACTAGGACACATCCACAGACCTCAAATGGTTGAGGGTTACAAAAATATATATTATCAAGGTGCCATCTCACAGTTAAATTTTGGTGATGAAAATCAAGAAAGAGGCTGCTTTATTTATGAAATTGAGCAGAAAGGAATAGTTACATCCAAATTTCATAAATTTCCAACAAGAGAATTTATTACTTTAAAATTTACAAATAAAGATATTACTGCAATCAATCTTGGAAATATTGATGATGTAGCAATCAATTATTGGAGATATAACGGATTAATACAAAATAGGATTGTCAGAATTTATTATTCTTGTTCTGCGGAAAACAACAAGGCATTAAACAAAGCAGTACTTGAAAAGACACTTCTTGCAGACGGAGCCTTTATGGTATGGGAAATACTTCCAGATAAAATAGAGGAATTTACTAACAGAACAGAACTCTCCAATACAACAGATCCAGAGTTAAACTTTATAAAGTATTTGGAAGAAAAACAGTTTCCTCTAGAAAAAATTCAAAAATTGATTTTGAAAGCGAGACCTATAATTGCAGAGGCAGAGGCAAGTATAACGAAAGCTGCCAACACGGGTACCTTTGAACCAGTAGAAATATCCGTAAAAAATTACCGCAATTATGTAGAAGAAACCTTTAATTTTAAGGATATTAGTTTCTGTACCATCAATGGTCAAAATGGAGCAGGAAAAAGTAGTCTGTTTATGGATGCGATTATTGATTGTCTGTACGAAGAACCAAGAGAAGGAGAAAAGACTGGATGGATTAGAAATAATGAAAAAGCACATTCTGGTTCCATCATGTTTACTTTCCGCATCGGAAAAAAGATATTTAGAGTAACTAGAACAAGAACACGTTCTGGAAAAGGAACTCTTAATATTGCAGAGTTCATGAATGGTGAATGGAAGGATTGTTCCAAGGAGAAATATAATGATACACAACAGGAGATTTTAAACATTATTGGTATGGATGGTCTTACTTTTAAATCATGTGCTTTGATTATGCAAGATCAATATGGATTATTCTTACAGGCGAAGCCAGAGAAAAGAGTTGAGGTTCTTGGAACTCTTCTTGGATTGGGTGTTTATCAGATTATGGAAAAAATATCTCAGGATAAAGCTAAAATATTTGGAGTAAAAAATAAAGAATTGAAACAAGAAGTGGAAATTCATAATAACATGATTGCTAGTTTTGGAAATCCCGACGAAGAACTAACAGCTTGTACTATGGAACTAGCAGAATATGAGAATAACTTAAAAATAAAGATAGCAGAAAGGGATAAGAATAAATTACTTCTAACACATCAACAGGAAGCTATTGAAAGACGAACAAAGTTGTTGACAACTATTGCTGATTTGCAGGTTAAAAAGAATATGACAGAGCAAAATAAAGCCACACAACAAACAATTATCAATAATAATTCTGTAATTCTTGAAAACAGGTCAGAAATTGAAGCTAAGGTTGCTGAATATAATTGTCTAGTGGAAAAAGAGAGAACTTTAGCGAGTAAATCCATATTGTATTCCTCCAAGAAAAATGAAGCAGAGAACCTTAGAAAGCAAGAGGAAACAGAACAGGTATCTATTGATAGTATGAAAGTAGAAGTCTTTCAAAAGAATATGGAATTGGAGAGATTACAACCAAAGGATCAAGATGGAGTTATCAGAGAAAATGCAGCAGAGTATGAAAGACAAAAGAAATTATTGAACGAGGCATACGAAAAAGAGCGTGCTTACAGGGCTGTTGAGCAGGAACTTACACAGGCAAAAAATATGTTACAGCAGATAGTATTTCAATATGAATCAGATGTAAAAAGCATGCGACTTAGTGAAGAAGGTTTTAGAAAGAAAGCTGAACTACTCTTGAATGTAAAATGCATGGACATTGAAAATGCAAAGTGTGGATTCCTTGCAGATGCAATTTCAGCTAAACACCTTTTGAAGGAGTATCCAAAAAAATATGCAGAACGAAAGAAAATACATGAAGAAGAAGTGTCACCAATAAATAAAGACATAACAAGTCTAAAAAAACATCTATTAGAAATGAATTATGACACAAAATTAGTAAATAAAATTCTTACGCGAATTGCAGAGCTGAAACCTTATGTTTCACAGATGGAAGTATTGAACCAGAGAGAAAACAAGATTGCGTTAATTCAATTAAATTTGGCTAATTTACAATCAAATATACTTGAAGCAGAAAAAAGGCTTACTGTGGTTAAATTAAAGGCTACTGAGATGGAACAGGAGCGTGACAAATACGAAAAAGCATTCAAGGAATACGCAATTATCCAGAATTCCATACAAATGTTGAAACCTTGGCTGGAAAAAGAAAAGCAACTACCATTGGCAGAAGAAAGAAAAACAACGGCTATAAATAGAGTATTAGAACTTACTGTAGAACTTACAAATATCAATATGGAGATTGCTGAAAAGCAGGCTGAGGCAGATAAAGAAATCTTTGCTATAAGCGGAATGGAAAAGCTTCAGACTATTGTAAATGATCTAGAAACAGAGGTTAATGTTATTAGTACCATGTTAAAGGAAAAGCAGATGAAGATTGGTGCCTTACAACAAAAGTCAGAACAGATCAAAAAACTGAAAAAGGAAATTGTGGTTTTGCAAAAAAGTCAGACGGAATATGCAAAGGAAGCTGCAGATTACGAAGTCTTAAAGCGGGCATTCAGTCAGAGCGGAGTTCCACATCAGATTATTCGTTCGATCATTCCTCAGCTCACAACAACAGCTAATACTATCCTTGGTCAAATGACTGGTGGAAAAATGGGAGTGGGGTTCCGTTTGGAGCGATTACAGAAGAACGGAAAAGAAAAAGGTTCCTTAGATATTTTTATTGAAGAATACGGAAAAGCAGTTCTTCCTTATCTTTCCAAGTCTGGTGGAGAAAAAGTTAAGTCTTCTCTTTCAGTAATTCTTGCATTAGCTGAAATCAAATCATCATCTGCTGGTATCCAACTTGGAATGCTTTTTATAGATGAGCCTCCCTTTTTGGATGGAGATGGTATTCAAGCATACTGTGATGCACTGGAAACTATCCAACACAGATATAATGACATGAAGATTATGGCAATTACTCATGATCCTACTATGAAGGCAAGATTTCCTCAAAACTTGGATGTCATAAAGACAGAAAATGGTAGTAAAGTGGTTTACTAAAAAGATGCTGGAAAGTGGAAGTATTCACTCTTCGGCAATGAAAGGAATGAGGAAATGCCAGATAATAAAAAATATTACTATCTGAAATTAAAAGAGGGTTTTTTTGATTCTGAGGACATGAAGTTATTACAAGGTATGAAAGATGGATATGTCTACAGTGATATACTTTTGAAGCTTTATTTACAAAGTCTTCGGCAAGGTGGGCGTTTAATGTATAGAGGAATAGTTCCTTATACACCAGATATGATAGCTACCATTACAAATCATCAAATTGGAACAGTAGAAAAAGCCATGAAGATTTTAGAGCAGATGGGATTTATAGAAATTCTAGATAATGGAGCGATTTATATGTTGGATATTCAGAATTTTATTGGACAAAGTTCTAACGAAGCAGATAGAATTCGCAATTATCGAAAAACCATAAATTTAGAAAAAACAAAGCTTTTAGAGGATAGTAGTGTAACAAATAAAACAAAAAAAATAACAAATGATGTACAAATGTACGATAATTGTACACCAGAGATTAGAGATAAGAGAATAGAGAATAAAGATAAAGAGAATATAAATATTTTTGCTCGGAGTTCTAGTAAGCAGAACTCCGAACCAGAGGCAGATGTTGAAGCACTTATCCTAAATGATGGTACAGAGTGGAAACCAACTGAAACATTATTTGCAGAATACGTAAGACTTTACCCAAATGTGGATGTAAAGCAACAGTTCAACAAGATGCGTAGTTGGTGCTTATCAAATCAAAAAAAGTGTAAGACGTTAAGAGGAATCAAGAAGTTTGTTAATTCATGGTTGTCACGAGAGCAGGATAAGGGTTATAGAAAGTTGCAAAATAATGCCACTTGCCAACAGGTAACAGCAGATAGCGATTATAGTAAGGAATTGTTTGAGCGGCTCACCAATGAAAGCAGGGGTGATCTAAATGGATGAATTTTATCAGAAAATAGAACAAGTTAAGAAAGAACATTTGTATAATCCCAAATTGCAACAAAAATATAAATGTTCAAAATGCAAAGACACAGGATTCTTATGTCGAATAAATGAGAATGGTCATGAAGTGTTTTATAGATGCGAATGCTATGCAATGAATCAAGCAAGAAAAATAATAAAATGCAGCGGAATATCTGCTGAATTTCAAAAAAAGACATTTGATAATTTTATTACCAATGGAAAATATGAACAACTTACTAATGCAAAAACAAAAGCAATACAATATGTGGATAATTTCTACAAAATAGAACATGACAAATATAATTCTATTATGTTTTGCGGACAAGTAGGCGCAGGAAAAACCCATCTTGGAATAGCAATTTGTGGAGCATTGATGAAAGAAGGTATAGCCATTACATATATGGCATATCGAAATATAATAACAAAACTTAAGCAAAATATCATTGACGAAGAAATCTATAACAGAGAATTAAATCAATATATATCAGCGAGAGTACTTTATATTGACGATTTACTGAAAGGGCGATTGACAGAGGCAGATATCAATATTATGTATGAGATTATAAATCATCGTTATATGAATAACATGCCTATGATTATCAGTACAGAAAAAACACCAGACGAACTTCTGAAGTTTGATGAAGCCATTGGGAGTAGAATGATAGAAATGTGCCGATACAATATTATTTATTTACATGGCAAGGAGTTGAATTATCGTCTTTATCATCTAAGTTAGAAAGGATTTTGAATGACAAAAACAAAGCAGAGTGAAATTATACAAGGTACTGAAAAAGAATTTTTGGATGAGTTTCATCATCTCTGCTATTCCAGAAGTTCTTGGCAAGTATGGGCTGATTTAATGGCTGTAATGGCATGTTCCATAAGTAATACGCTTGATCGAGCACCAGAGCATTTTGAGCAAAGAGAAAGAGAATATGCTCAGTGCATAGAAAGGCTCGGTTCTGTAGAGATACCAGCAAAAATATTTCATATTGTTGTTATGGCATTGGAAAATGAACCAGAACAGGATTTTCTTGGAAAAATGTACATGAGTTTGAATCTAGCAAGTCATTGGAAAGGACAGTTTTTTACACCCTATAATATTTGCAAGATGATGTCTCAAATTACTGTAGGAGATGCGGAAAAGCGGATAGAAGAACAGGAATATATATCTATTTGTGATCCAGCTTGCGGAGCAGGAGCGACATTGATAGCAGCTGTAAATACCGTGAAAAGTTCTAAATATAATTTTCAAAATCATGTGCTTTTTGTGGGACAGGATATAGATCGAATTACAGGCATGATGTGTTATATTCAACTCTCACTTCTCGGATGTGCTGGATATATTTGTATAGGGAATACGCTCACTAATCCCATCACAGGTTCTTTATTATTTCCACAAGAAAAGGAAGGGCAGGAATTATGGTATATGCCAATGTTCCAATCAGATATATGGAAGATGAGACGAATGTTTAAAACAATTAGAAGTTTAAGTGGAACCAAAACTATTAAAAATACAATAAAAAAAGAAACAATAGAGAAGAAGATAGAGGTAAAAAGTTCTATAAAATCCTTTTCTCAAAAGAAAGAGCCATTAAAGTTAAAGAAAAATGATAAAGATATAGAAGGACAACTTGATATTTTTTCTATAATGGAAATTTAAAAGACGAACAGAATAAAAGAAAGAAGGGATGAAATGGCAGATAAAACAAGACACAAAATAAAGAATTTACTTTTGAAACTAAATGACGAAGATAGAAATACTCTTTGTTGCTTGTTGATTAAATCAGGATATGCAGCTCGAATTGGAAAGGAACGTCCAGCAGGCAAAGGAAAAACAATGTATTTTATAGAATTTTGGGAGGAAGATGTAGATGCTTAAAAATAGAGCAAGAAAGCCTATAGCAAAAATTGATACTTATTTAAAGTATGGATTTGTTATAACAGAACATGAGTATTACCATTGTCCTAAATGTAAACATACATTAAATGCAGGTCCTGATTATCAACCGAAATATTGCGACCAATGTGGGCAGCATATTAATTTTGAAGGGATTTTGTGGAAAGAAGAGAAGACATTAGGATTTTTAGAAAGAGGGGATTTTTTTGAATCGTTCAAAAATTGAATGGTGTGATCATACATGGAATCCAATTACAGGATGTCGACACAATTGCTCATACTGTTATGCCAGAAAAATGACATCTCGTTTTGCAGGAAATATAAGACTTAATAAAATGGCAAAAAAAGATTATTCTATGATATCAGCAGCAGATGGAAGTGAGAATATATATGTGTTAGATGCTCCTATGTTAAATGAAACGGATAAGCCTTTAATATATCCATTTGGATTTTCTCCTACATTACATAGATACAGAATGAATATTCCTGAAAAATTGAAAATGGGAAATAATGTTTTTGTTGGTGCTATGGCAGATATCTTTGGGAGCTGGATACCAGACAGTTGGCTTGATGAAATTTTTATGGCGTGCAAAAAGTATCCTATCCATAATTATTTATTTCTCACAAAGAATGCAAGAAGATATGAGGAGTATAGTGTTCCCACTGGAATGAAAAATATGTGGTATGGAACCAGTATTACAAAGGAAAGTGAGATGGATAGATTTAAGTTTCTTCCCGTAGGATGCAAAACTTTTATAAGTATAGAACCCATTTTGGAGGATATTCATCCAGAAAAGCATATAGAAATTCAATTAGTTGATTGGATTATTATCGGTGCAGAAACAGGTCGGAATAAAGACAAGGTAGTACCTGAGGCTGATTGGATAAAGAAAATTGTAGTTGAGGCTGAACATCTAGGGATACCAGTATTTATGAAAGAAAGTTTAGTGCCAGTTGTGGGAGAACAGAATATGAAAAGAGACTTTCCAAAGCAGCTTCAGCATTTAGAAATAAGTCCTAAGATGAAAAAGAAGTTATTTGATATATGCTCAGGCTGTAAAGTTTGTTTGAAAAAAAGTGATATGATTACTCTACTGGCAAGATCTAAACGTGGAGAACAGCCGAAACAGTTTGGATTTATGTGTAAGGATTGTTTTAAGAAATTTTGCAAAGAATTGAACTTGAATATACCTGAGTTGGCAAAAATAACAGAAAGAATTGCAATTAATTCTAATAATGATGATTAAATGAAATAGCAATAGAAAGGGTTATGCTGGCAGTATTGCTGGCATAACCGAATTGCAATGATTTTTTTAGAAATAAGTGCGCTGCAAGTAGAAAGTAAAGATATAGGCATACAAGAGTAAGAGAGAGTAAGCGTATTCAGATTTAGCGGTAAGACTGAATATTTCCGGCTGAAGAATGTCACTTCGGATATTTTGACATGGATATGTTGAATAAGGCTTATGAGATTTTGAAAGGTGGTACATTTTGAAGCACTATTGTAGATATTGTTTGCATTGTATTAGACAAGATGAAAATATTGGACTTTGTGAAAAGAAAAATGAAATGGTAAAAAGAACAAGTATTAGAAATGCCTGTATATACTTTGATTTTTGCGAAACAGATGCTTTTTATTATAACAGAACTGATAATCCAGAGAAAGCGAAATACAAGCCAAGAGAGGTGAAAAGTAAGGAATGTGATGGTCAGTTATCATTATTTTGAAGATTCTATTCACAATATTAAGAAAAAATAAGGTGGTGAATATAAATACTTGATTTCGGATATTACAACATGGACTGTATGGAGGGAATGAATAAAGAAAAGATAGGCGTTTGAGATAGGACAGAGGATAAGAGTGATCAGTGCAAAATCTGTATTGCATTACAGTTATGGCATGACCAGTGATGAAAATAGGGATATGAAAGGAATAACGGGGATTATCACGGAAAAATCGACTTATTGCGAACATGCAAGGGCTAATTTGAAAGTAGATAAATTATATAGTAAGAAATACAAGAACGGAATGACAAGGCTGTTTTGTGATGATGAAATAGAACTGTTTGAGGAGGATAGTCAAAATGCTAACCCTGCCAATTAAAAAGAAGTGGTTCGACATGAATTTGTCGGGCGAGAAGAAAGGGAGGGAAATATGGAGAGAAGTGTAAAAGCATTTGTCCTACCACACGAGACTTGGTACAAATATGTGGTTTCAGGAAAACCATATTTACATATAGGATTTTATTATAAAAGTGGTGGTACTGATGGAGAATTTAAGATTGTATGGGATGAAATTGACATTCAGTTACAGGCATATAGTGATTCTTGGGCAGTCTTGAAACAAATGCCAGAATTGATTGACCTTATGGCAAAGATTCATATTGAAAAATTAAAACCAACTATTCAAGAATTTTCAGAAATGTTGAAAAATATTGGATTCAAAGATTTTACAGAACGTGAGAGAAAATAATAAAGGTGTGAGGTAACAGAATGAAAAAAGATGAAATAATAAGAATATTAGGAGATACAACACTTTGTACACCGCTAGGACAAGCGGCTTTTGCAGCTATTGAAGATTTAAAAAAGCTGCAGCAGTATCAAGCAATTGGTACAGTTGAAGAAATTAAAGAAGTTTTACAAATTATCAGCGAGGGGCAAAATGATGTTGATGAAAGTGGTATCAGTGTAGGACTGTTACATATACTTTTGGAATATGCCAAATATAAGAAAATCGGAACAGTAGAGGAATGTCGAGCAGCAATGGAAAAACACAAAGAGAAGAAACTTGTTTATTATGATAATTGCAGTAACAAAGCACTTACAAGTAGATGTCCTTCCTGTTTTGAGCTTGTAACAGGGAAATATTGTGAATATTGCGGACAGGCTATTTTGTGGGAGGAAGATAAGGAATGACCTATCAAATTGCAGACCAAAGAAACCCATTTATGGGACTAAACAATCAAATCTGCAAAAATCCAGTTTACTGGTGTAGATTACATAGAATTTGGCTTTCAGAAGAAGATGTAACACGAAAAGCATGTAAATTTAAGATGGATTTTGATTTGTTTGGCACTCATAAATGTGGGAATTTAGAGAAAAAAAGCTAGGAGAAACAAGAATGAATAAAGTTCACTTTAGCACAGGGAAAGATGATTGGGGAACCCCACAAGAACTTTTTAATGCACTCAATAAAGAATTTCATTTTACATTAGATCCATGTGCCAATGATAATAACCATAAATGTGAAAAATATTATACAAAAGACCAAGATGGTTTAGCACAATCATGGGCGGGAGAAACCGTGTTCTGTAATCCGCCATACAGTCGAAAAACAAAATCAAATGCGGGTCAAATTGCATGGGTAGAAAAGTGTTATAAAGAAGCGCAGAAGGGGTGTACGGTAGTTATGCTAATACCAGCTCGCACAGACACTATTATGTTTCATGATTTTATCTTAGGAAAGGCAGAAATACGTTTTATCAAAGGGCGGCTTAATTTTGAAATAGATGGAAAGAAAAGTAAAGATACAGCACCCTTTCCAAGCATGATTGTGGTATTTAGAGGTAACAAGGCAGTAAATGAAGTAAAAAGTATCATAATGTAAAGAGGTATTAAGATGAGCATATGTCCGAAATGTGGAAGAAATTTTCAAAGACTTTTGACAATGTCAAGAACTGATAATAAAACTATGATTTGTGATGAATGTGGAATTAGAGAGGCTTTGAATAGTTTACCTGATGGAATACTAACACCACAGGAGTGTACACAGTGTATTCAGCTTGCAGTAGAAGCAACGAAAGATAAATAATAAGAGAACTAACGGTTATTTACCTATTAAAAAATAATTGAACATGATTCTGTTGAAAAGAATAATTTTATTTATAGATGTTGGAAATTGCGGATAGTTTTGAAAGGAAAAGGAGAGGGCTTTCGCCACCCTCCAATGGACAATGATATTCTATCATATTTTGATAAAAAATAGAAGTAAATTGGAGGGTGCTGGTATGTACAAGGTAGATGTTAAGAAAATTATGGCACTGAAGAAAGCCGGATGGGAAACAGAAGAAATTGCTTCAGAAATGCATATGGAACCAGATACTGTGGATAAATTAATATCTGGTTCCATAGAGATGAAAAAAGAGAATAAAAAGTTAGAGCAAAAACAGGAAAATAAAACAGAAGAAAAAAGAATATCTATTATTTCTCTTACACCAGAACAATTGAAGGAAATTTATGAAGAAGCCGCTGCTATTGGGGCAAAAGAAGCATTAAATATTTTTGAAAAAGAACGAAAAAAGGAGTACAATAATAGAAAAAATCGTCGATTAAGAAATACGAAATTACTTTTGAAAAATTACCATATGTTAAAAGAGCATGCAGAAAATTCTGTATTCGGGCGTACACAAATGGAAGAATCCGCATTAGACATTTTAGAATCTATGATGTCAATATATGACAATGAAGTTATCATTGAAAGTATAAAGCGCAGTGCTACTAGAACAGCAGTAATTGTTTCTCATATAGAAACAATGTTTGGATTATATGCTACATATTGTGATAATTCCCAAACGAGAGAGATTGATATGAGACGATATGAAGTTATATGGGATATGTACATGGCAGAGAATATTTTATCTGTAAAAGAAATAGCAGAAAAGCAGCATATGTCAAAAGATACCATTTATATGGACTTAAAAGTTGCAATAGAAAGATTAACAGCGTTGATTTTTGGGGTAGATGGTTTGAAAGTTCGATAAATCCACTATTTAAAAAATATTTCTATTGTAATTACAATATGAAAGTGAGAAAATTATATTTGTAAAATTCTAAATCAAACGTCAAAGGAAGTCTGAAATGATTGGACTTCCTTTTTTCATGCAGTTTTTCCGTGAAAGGAGGAGGACACAGACGAAGGAAAGCAGAAAGCTCCTCAAAAATAAAGATGGAGGAAAAGCATGAAATATACATTGATTGTATTGTTGACTTATGCAGCAGTAATGCTAGGAATTACAGTATTTTTAACAAAAAAAGAGAACAATATTGAGAGATTCTGTGTTGGAAATAGAAACACTGGTTGGATGGTATCTGCTTTAAGTATAGCAGCTACGTGGATATGGGCACCAGCTCTGTTCACATCAACCGAAAATGCATACACGAAGGGTTTTGCAGGGCTCTTTTGGTTTCTGGTTCCAAATGTATTATGTCTAATACTGTTCATTCCCTTTGCAAAAAAGATAAGGAAAGAAATGCCAGAAGGAATTACATTATCTGGTTATATGTATGAAAAATATCATTCGAAAGCTGTAAGAAATATCTATTTATTTCAGCTTAGTACATTGTCCGTATTATCGACAGGAGTACAGCTGTTAGCCGGAAGTAAAATATTAAGTATGCTTACTAGAATACCATTTGTAGCTATGACAGTGATTATGGCAGTCATTGCATTTTCTTATTCACAGTTTTCTGGGATAAAAGCATCCATTCTAACAGATGCAGTTCAAATGGTTCTTATGTTAGTTATTAGCATAGGTTTTGTTGTGTTTAGTGTAAAAAATGGTGGAGGACTGGAAACGCTGGTTACGGGTTTAGGAGGAGCCACAGGGAATGCTAGAGCGTTATTCTCAAATAAAGGGTGGGAAATTTTTTTAGGGTTTGGACTTCCTACCATGATAGGACTTATCTCTGGACCATTTGGAGACCAGTGTTTTTGGCAGAGAGCATTTTGTGTTAAGAAAGATAGAATAGGAAGGGCTTTCTTGGTGGGAGCATTGCTGTTTGGCATTGTACCTTTATCAATGGGACTTCTTGGTTTTATTGGTGCTGGTATAGGGTATGTCGCAGAGGATACTGGAGTAGTCAATTTTGAACTAATATGTACATTGTTACCAGCATGGATGGTTATTCCATTTTTGTTTATGATTGTATCAGGACTGTTGTCCACGATAGACAGTAATTTGTGTGCAATATCATCCCTTACAACAGATATTTTTAAGGAAAAGACACTTAAAAAAACAAAATTTGTTATGATTTTATTGTTAGTTTTTGGAATTGTCGTAGCTAATATACCAGATTTGACAGTCACGCATCTGTTTTTGATATATGGAACATTGAGAGCTGCTACCCTGCTCCCGACAATATTTACCCTCAAGGGAATAAAATTGAAGCCACAAGGAATTGTCACAGGAATTATATCTGCACTACTTATTGGATTGCCAATATTCGGATATGGAAATATACAGGGGATTGCAATTTATAAGACAATGGGCAGTCTTTTGACGGTTATTCTTTCTGGAGTAGTGGCTCTAGCGATAAGCAGAAAGAGAGGTATACAGAATGGGTGATATACTTGGGAGAAAGCAGAGAATAAAAAATTCTGATTGGATAGATACATTTGAGAAAATAGAACAGTTGGTGACAAAAAAAGAACTGGATCAGCTAGTTAAGAAAACGATAAAGGATATTAAAAAGAAGACCAAAGGGAAGAAAGCTGCGTATGCATGGAGTGGTGGAAAGGATTCGTTGGTACTCGGAGAAATCTGTCAACAGGCAGGGATAACTCCTTGTGTCCTCGTAATCTGTAATTTAGAGTATCAAGCATTTATAGAATGGATAGAGAAACATAAGCCTCCAGAATTGTCTATAATTAACACAGGACAGGATATGAAATGGCTAGTTGCCCATCCACAGATGCTTTTTCCACAGAATAGTAAATTTGCAGCACAATGGTTTCAAATAGTACAACATAGAGGGCAGACAAAGTATTATAAGCAGCATGAGTTAGATATATTACTCCTAGGAAGGCGGAGAATCGATGGAAATTATGTTGGTAAAGGGGATAACATCTATACCAACGGGCAAGGGGTGACAAGATACAGTCCCATTGCAGATTGGACACATGAACAGATATTAGCATATATTCATTATTATAATCTGGAAATACCACCAATTTATAACTGGAAGAATGGATATCTCTGTGGGACACATCCTTGGCCAGCAAGACAGTGGACTGGAAATGTGGAAAATGCATGGAAAGAGATTTATGAAATTGATAGCTCTATTGTGACTGAAGCAGCAGAGTATATCCATAGTGCAAAAGATTTTTTGAACAACTTTAAATAAATGCGCTGAGATTTAACAGCATTTATAGGTGGCTGCTTGCAAGTTATCATTTTTGCTATTTGCAGATAGCATATATATCATACGTCAATTGTTCCTCCAATAAATCATAGGAGGACATGAGGATGGAATTAATTACCATGAAACTAGCTGACCTTGTCAAGCCAGAAAAGAATGTCAGAATCCATACCGAGCAACAGATAAGAGAGTTTCAACGTAGTGTGAAGATGTTTGGACAAATTAGACCTATTGTCATTGATGAAAATAATGTTATTTTGGCTGGAAATGGTTTATATGATACGCTTGTTATTATGGGAAAGGAAACGGCAGATGTATATCGGTATGACAATCTCAGTGAAAATCAAAAAAAGAAATTGATGATTGCGGATAATAAAATTTTCAATTTGGGTATTGAAAATTTAGAAACATTAAACAATTTCTTAGAGGATTTGCAGGGGGATTTGGATATTCCAGGTTTTGATGAAGAAATTTTAAAACAGATGGTTTCTGAAGCTGAGGATATTACAGATAAGATTTCCGAGTATGGAACACTTAACGATGAAGAAATTCAAACTATTAAGGAAAATGCCAAAAGGAAAGAGCAACAGATAAAGAAAATGGAAGATGGTAAAAAATCAACATCAGAGTTGGAAGAATCATTACAGCAGGATTCTAACATGGATAACGAAGAAACCGGCGAAGTAAAGAAATTTGTTATTTGCCAAAAATGTGGAGAGAAGATATGGCTATAAAGAGATGTCCAGCCAGTATTGATGTTGTGGAAGCAGCAAAAATTAGAGTGCGAAATGTATTTCGAAATGGTTTGCCAGTATATATGTCTTTTAGCGGTGGAAAGGATAGTTTATGTTTATCGCAGCTTGTAATGAATTTAATTCAGGCGGGAGAAATCAATCCAGCACAATTAACTGTGCAATTCATTGATGAAGAAGCCATCTTCCCATGTATGGATGAAAAAGTGAAAGAGTGGCGAAAGAAATTTATACTTGTTGGAGCAAAGTTTGAATGGTTCTGTCTTGAGGTGAAGCACTACAACTGTTTTAATGAACTGTCCAACGATGAAACTTTTATCTGTTGGGATAGATATAAGAAAGATGTTTGGGTGAGACAGCCCCCATCATTTGCTATTCAAAATCATGTGTTATTGAAATCTCGTATAGATGCATATCAAGATTTTCTCCCAAGGATATGCTCTGATGGAGTAACGATTACTGGAATTAGGACAGCAGAATCTGTGCAGAGATTACAGAATGTGGCAACCATGTTAAAAACAGGAAAAAATATAACAACTAAGCACCAAGTATTTCCTTTATATGATTGGACTAATAATGATGTGTGGTTGTATCTTCTGAAAGAAAAGGTTGATATACCAGAAATTTATCTATTTCTATGGCAATCTGGTACAAGAAAGGGACAATTACGGGTATCACAATTTTTTTCTATTGATACTGCTAAAAGTCTTGTAAAAATGAATGAGTATTATCCTGACCTTATGGAAAGGATAGTTCGGCGGGAGCCTAATGCATATCTTGCAGCTTTATATTGGGATAGTGAAATGTTTGGAAGAAACACAGCATTAAGAAAGCAGAATGAAAAAGGAAAAGGAGAGAAAGATTATAAAGCTGCTCTCTTAGAATTGTTTTCTGATATGGATGGGAATTTTCAAACAAAACGTAAAAGGTATGTGGCTGAAAGGTATCGAAATTTCTTCATAAGTGTTTCTGCTATAGCAGATAATAAGGATTGCAAATCAATTTATGAAGGACTTATTTCTGGAGATCCAAAACTGCGGTCGTTTCGGGCATTATATCAAAGAATATATGGTAAATATGTCACAAAAGCTAAGAAGAAAGAAGGAATATGAAATGGATAGTAAGATGATAAGTCCTCTTAATACTCTTCAATGGATAGAAAGAGGCATAATAAAACCAAATGATTATAACCCAAACAAAGTATCAAAACAAAACCTAGAACTACTAAAGCAATCTATTTTAACTAATGGATGGACATTGCCAATTGTGGTGAGACCAGATTTCACAATTATAGATGGTTTCCATCGTTGGACTGTTGCAGGAGAAGAACCTCTGAAATCCATGCTTGAAGGAAAGGTTCCAGTTGTTATTGTTTCACATAAGGATAGAGCTGGAAATATATATGGCACTGTTACACATAACAGAGCAAGAGGTACACATTTGCTAGAACCTATGAAGGCAATCGTTAAGGAATTAATGAGAGAAGG
The DNA here is from genome assembly GCA_910586005.1 of uncultured Lachnospiraceae bacterium. Taxonomy (GTDB): domain Bacteria; phylum Bacillota; class Clostridia; order Lachnospirales; family Lachnospiraceae; genus Petralouisia. The sequence continues at coordinate 23,123 of CAJUHG010000039.1, forward strand.
TAAGTCAGTAGAAGAAATTGGGAAACAGCTTGGTATGCGACCAGAAGAGATATTTAGGCTCTCTGAGTTTTCAAAGGAAGAGTTTCTTAGAATGATGATTAAGCCAAATCAGGGATTTTCAAAAGCGGAGTTTATAACGAAGATTTAATAATAAATCAATAAATATTCATGGAAATCAAACGGGGAGCATATGTTTCCCTTTTTTGTTTCCACGATTGCAAAACGAATAGAAGAGAGGTGGTGATATGCCAAGGGCACCAAATGAAAAAATGATGGAAGCTGAAAAGCTGTTTTATGATGGTATGGCAATGGTAGAAATTGCAAAGAAATTAGGAGTTTCTGATGGAACTATCCGAAGTTGGAAAAATAGGCATGGATGGGATAATATGTCTCAAAAAAGCAAATGCAACGTTGCAAAAAAAGAGGATAAAAAAAGTGCAACGTTGCGAAAACGGAAAAAAGGTGGTCAACCTGGGAATAAAAATGCAAAAGGTGGCTTAGGAAATCCCAATCCTAAACATCCTCCAGATGTAACAAAACATGGAGGATATGTACCAGTATTTATGGATGCTCTAGATGAAGAGGAGCAGGAATTGGTATCAACAATTCCAGAAGATACAGAGCAGCAGCTTCTGGAACAGATACAGCTTTTTTCCATTCGAGAACGAAGGATACTGAAAGCAGTTAACAAGTGTCGAAATCTACAAGGAGAAGTTGCTATAGCAGATGTAAGTCGTTATGAGGATAAAAGGTCATTTAAAAATAAGGAGGAAGAAGCTGAATATGATAGACGTCAAAAGATAAAGATTGACAAAGGAGACATTCTCCCTGGCAAATCCTATAGCATACAGACACATACCACCAATAAAGATATGGTAATAGCAAGATTGGAACAGGAACTTTCCACTGTTCAGAGCAAAAAGACAAAAGCAATTGAGGTTTTATCAAAATATAGAATGGAAAAGGCGAAGATGGAAAGTGAAAATTCTGGTAATGATGTTGTGGATGCTTGGATTGCAGCAATCTTGGGAGAGGAAGTGAGTAACGATTAATAGGAACTCACAAATGTTAAGAAAACAATTTTTCCAAGAAAGAATTCCTGTTTACAAGGAAAATCCCGTCATGTTTGCGAAAGAAGTATTATCATTTGAGCCTGACAGATGGCAAAAAGAAGTGTTGATGGATTTGGCAGAAAATCCAAAGGTTGCCATTAAATCTGGTCAAGGTGTTGGAAAAACAAGTCTAGAAGCTGTTGCTCTTTTATGGTTTCTAACCTGTTTTCCATATACAAGAATTGTGGCTACAGCACCAACAAAACAACAGCTTCATGATGTGCTATGGTCTGAAGTAGCAAAATGGCAGGATCGTTCCCCTCTCCTAAAAAATATTTTGAAATGGACAAAAACATATATCTATATGAGCAATTATGAGAAACGCTGGTTCGCTGCTGCAAGAACTGCTACAAAACCAGAGAATATGCAAGGCTTCCATGAAGATAACATGCTCTTTATTGTGGATGAGGCTTCTGGTGTCGCAGATCCAATTATGGAAGCAATATTGGGAACATTATCTGGTGAAAATAATAAATTACTTATGTGTGGAAACCCAACAAAAACCAATGGCACTTTTTATGATGCTTTTTATTCTTCACGCTGGATGTATAAGTGTCATACTGTTTCATCTGAGGAAAGTCAACGAACGAACAAAGAAAATATAAAAGCACTAATTGAACGATTTGGTTATGACAGTAATGTTGTTAGAGTACGTGTAAGAGGACTTTTTCCAAAACAAGAAGATGATATATTTATTGCTTTGCAGTTATTAGAAGATTCTGTAAAATGGGAAATTGAACTAACAGAAGAAGAGAAAAAAGTATATATACCAAAGCGGATAGATATTGGCGTGGATATTGCTAGATTTGGAGATGATGATACAGTTATTGCTACAAAAATTGATAAAGTCATGCCAGAGCTAATATCACGTCATGGACAAAATACCATGCGTACAGTAGGAGATATTATTCACGTCTATCGTGATTTTATAGAAAAGTATCCTGAGTATGATAATTATATTTATGTAAAAATAGATGATACAGGTGTTGGTGGTGGAGTGACAGATAGGCTGAATGAATTAAAAGAAGACCCTGCAGAAGGACTTGATAAAATGGTTATCATTCCAGTTAATTTTGCAAGAAAATCACCAAAGTCCAAGTCTGCTAGATTCTATGATGATATTGTCACATGGATGTGGGCAAATGTTCGGGACTTAATGAAAGCGAAAGAAGTGAAATTACCAGATGATTCTGTGTTAATTGGAGAATTTTCTACTAGAAAGTATTACTTCCATTCTAATGGAAAAATAAAGTTAGAAAGTAAAGAAGAATTGAAAAAGAGAGGATTATCTTCTCCAGATAGAGCAGATGCAGTTGCATTGGCATGTATGCCAGTTTATAAGAAAAAAGTTACATAAAAAGGAGGAGGTCGAGAAAGTTGGAAGAAGAAATAAAAAATCAGGCAGTTCATAATTCGGTTGTTATAAAAGCGATAACAAGAGAATCTGTTTCCATTATGGAAAGTAAAGTTCTTGATGAAGATGAATTTCATGGATTATATGAAGATGGTGCAATTTTAGAGCCATTATATAATCCAGAATCCCTTACTCGGCTATCAGAAAGTAGCGATATTTTACAACAGTGTATTGATGCTTATAAAACGAATATTGTAGGATTTGGGGTTGATTTCAAATATGACATTGATGTTGATAAGGAAAATAAGGAAATAAAGACAACATTAGATAAAGAATGGGCTAGATATGAAAATTTTTTTAAGTATTGTAATTTGGATGAAAGTTTTACATCTATTATGAAAAAGGTAATTGATGATAAAGAACGCATAGGCTGGGGAGCTTTGGAAATAATTGAGGATTTAACTGGTATTCCGGCTGGTTTAGAACATATTCCTGCTCATAAAATCAGGCTTTGTAAACGTGAAAGAAAAGCAATTCCAGTAAAAACTACAATTCAAGATGAAAATGGAGAAGAAATAGAAATTTCAATTATGAAGAAATTTCGAAAATTTGTTCAAATTGTGGATAATGAAAAGATATTTTTTAAGGAATTTGGAGATCCAAGAACTTTGAATTGCCGAACAGGAATGTATGAGGAAGAGACTTTGCCAGATGATAAAGCTTCCAGTATTATTTTTTTTAATGTCTATTGCCCATACACCCCATATGGGTTACCACGCTATATTGGTCAATTACTTAATATCCAAGGGAATCGTAAGGCAGAGGAATTAAATTACACTTATTTTATGGATGGTCGGCATATGCCAATGGCAATTATTGTAGAAAATGGAAAATTAACAGAAGATTCTATAGATACAATTTCTGGTACAAAAGGAGATAGAGCAAGGCATAAATATCTTATTTTAGAAGCAGAAGGATTGGAGAATGATGTTCAAATTGGTGATGATGAAGTAAAAAGCAAAGTATCTATTCGTCTTGAAAAACTAGCAGAAATGTTAGAAAAAGATGGTCTATTTCAGGAATATTGTAAAAATAATAGGGATAAAATACGGTCTGCTTTCCGCCTCCATCCTATTTACACTGGAGAGTCTCAAGATTACACAAGGGCTACAGCAGATACTGCTAGGCAAGTAACAGAAGAACAGGTATTTCAACCAGAAAGAGATGAGATTTCTTTTAAATTTAATAATACACTGAAAAGAATTCTGATGATAAAAAATGTTAGTATGAAATTTATTTCGCCAACAATTTCAGATAAAGCAGAAATTGCAAAAGCAGTATCACCATATGTTATGGCTGGTGCTGCTACACCAAATATGCTGATAGATGCATTGGGAGAGTTACTTGGAAAATCTTTTGAGCCATTTGAAGAAGAATGGGCTGATAAGCCTATGCAACTTCTTCTTAAGGAAATGGAAATTCAAAATGCAAAAGAAACGAAGGAAGAATCTGAAGAGAAGAAAAGCAAAGAAGTGGAAGAAAATATGGAAAACCTTGAAAGTACGCTAAAAACCATTGAAAAGTCAGATAATATAAATAGTATTATTTGTATTCTAAAAAGTCTTCAGAGTATGATTGAGGAGGTACTAATAGATGCTGTCTAAAGAAAAGAGTTTGGTTTTACAAGAAATCAATAAATCAATTCATAGCATTTTGCAGAAGATTGATAAAAACAATGAAGAATTTATTTCTCCATTGAATTTAGATGAAAAGCAGAGAAAAATTCTTTTAAAGGCTATGGAGGATTTTGAGAAGAAGATACAAGCTCTTTTTATGAAACAGAAAAAAGAGTATTTAATTGCTATTCAAGAGTTTCCTAAGTATATAAGCAAAAATCAGAAGAAGGTAAAACATATTGTAAAAAAGGATAGTATTTTGGAAAATCTTATAGACAATATAGCAGAAATAATAGCTGGTTTTATTTTTGCTAATGAAAAGGCATATATTGATAAATTGGCTGCGCTTTATGTGGCTTTTACTAGTTCTTTTTTTGGACAAATTGCAGAAAATTGTGCACGAGCAGTAGAAGATTCTCAACTTGGTCAACATATGAGCTTGACAAAACGGGCTACAGATTGGCTCGATCAGCATAAAATAAAATTTGCTCAAGAAGTAAATCAAACCACACATGATGCTATTATGACCAGCATAAAAGAAAGCCTATTGGAAGGCAAGGGGAACAATTCATCTGGTAATAAACTAGTATTAGATGTACCAAATCATTTTAATCAAAATAAGCGAAAAGAGAAAGAAAAAAAGCTGGAAACTGTGTTAGATGTGGAAAAATATAATGCCATCTATCAGTCTGTAGAAAAACAACAATGTTTTGAGTTTTATCGTGCTCGTCGTATTGCCAGAACAGAAACAATTAGTGCTATGAATGCAGCTGCTTTAGAAGGTTGGCGACAAAGTAAAGTAATTGGAGGAAAAGAGTGGGTATGTACTTGTGATAAGGTATCTAGAGAATGGCATAAGAATGCAGATGGTCAGCAAGTTCCTCTTGAGGAACCATTTATTGTCGGTGGTGAAAAGCTCATGCATCCAGGAGATTCTTCTATGGGAGCTACTGCAAAGAATGTAATTCACTGTCGTTGTACTATGAAAAGTGTTCTGAAATATAATATGCGGAGGTAATTATATGCAATTTAGAACGTTGATAACTATGCCAATAGAGAAAGTTGATGAATTAAATCGTACGGTAATTGGTGTTGTATACAAGGCTTCTAAAGAATTGGGAAAAGATGGAAAGCCTATAGATAAATCAACGATTGATACACATGGAAACTGGGCGAATGAAGTAGAAGTGAAAAAAGCGTGTCATAATTTCAATAAAAAATTACAAAACAAAAAATTAGCTGGTAAAGTTGGTGTTGATAAGCAACATAACGAAAAGGCGGGTTATGGTATTGTCGTAAGATGCCAGGCAGGGCAGTTTCAGTATCATTATCGTAAAGGATTTTTCAAGGTT
>CAJUHG010000040.1 GCA_910586005.1 uncultured Lachnospiraceae bacterium
CATAATAACATCTAGAAACATAAGTACAATTTGATCATTATTTTCTTCAAGTATTTGAATGGCCGAATCTCCATCCCCAGCTTCTAAAACGTCAAATTGTTCTTCAAAAATGAATTTGAGCATTTCGCGGTTTATATCAATATCATCAACAATTAATAGTGTATTCCTTTCCATGACTTCCTCCAGTAACTCATTTTTTGCATCATAAAACAAAGCAAATATGAATGATGTCAATTTCCCATCTTTTCATAAAAAACATACCTGCTTTACGTATCAATCATATAAATGTGTATAAGTCCCATTATTATATAACTAGTGGGTATTATATCATATGTTTCTTCTGAAATCAACTATATCAATATCTTCTTTTTCTCTTTCTTGCCTCAAAGAAAAAGATACATTATAATAAACAAAAACAAATGAAAGCTGAAAGGAGATACTTATGAAATTAATTTTTATTCGGCATGGAGAACCAGATTATACCATTGATTCTTTAACGGAAAAAGGTTGGCGTGAAGCAGAATTATTGTCACAAAGAATTGAAAAATGGGAAGTTACAGACTTCTACTGTTCTCCACTTGGACGTGCTAAAGATACTGCAAAATCTACTTTGCAAAAACTGAACAGAACAGCTCAAACACTAGATTGGTTACGTGAATTTAAGGCTCCTATTTGGGATGAAATGATGCAACGCCGGAAAGTACCTTGGGATTTTTATCCTGAATTTATCAATGCACATCCAGAACTATTTCATCTAGAAAAGTGGAGTGGCAATCAGGTTATGGCAGAGGGTGAAGTTGGCTCACAATATCAATGGGTATGTAAAGAACTTGACAATCTTCTTATAAAGTATGGTTATATAAGAGAAGGTTATCGTTACCATACCAATGAAAATACCAAAAAAGATGCTGTGGTTGTCTGTTTCTGTCATCTTGGAATTACATGTGCGCTTATGTCACATCTAATTAACACAACACCTAGTCAATTATGGCAAGGATTTTTTTTGGCTCCTACTTCTATAACAGTTATAGGTACAGAAGAACGTACTCCAAAGGAAGCCTATTTCCGTTGCCAATCAATGGGAGATACCGCCCATCTTCTTATGGGGAATGAACCTGTTTCTTACTATGGATATTTTACAGACCCTTTCCAAGGATAACACTTTACATATATTTTTTAACCTCATCAAGGAAATCCCCTGCTTTCATGTCACAGAGTGATAAGTGGGGGAGGACTTGTTTTATTGGGAGTGCAAACTCCCACTACTTTGACTTTAGCAGTTCATAGGAGCGCAAATATTCTTACCATTCAAGAATACTCAGGATGTTCTTTCCATGTAGCACACATAATACAATATATAGTAATTTTATCTTTGCGCTTCTTTCTCACTTAAAATTTCCTAAATTCATTTATATCATTTATTAACTCGCGTATACAGCGCAACTGATTATTGAATACTCCTGCCTGAAATAAATTAATCAATATCATCCCTACAGGTACTGCTACAATCATACCAATAATACTACTAAATTTATAACCAATATACATAAAAATCAAGGTTGCCAATGGATTCATTCCAATTGTGTCTCCAACAATCTTTGGTTGAATTACTTGACGAACAATCTGTGTCACTGCATATAGAATAATTAGCCCTACTGCAATTTGATAGTCACCAGATAAAATCTTTATAGCTGCCCAAGGCCATAACACAGTTCCTGTTCCAAAAAAGGGAAGCATATCTAAAAATGCAATTAAAAATGCAACAAGCAATACATAATCTACTTTTAATAAAAAAAGTCCAATTATTAATATCACATATATTACACCCATAATCTTAAATTGCGCTTTAAAATAGCCTCCTACTACATGTTTTAAATCATTGATCACCCCAGAAACTTGATTCCAAAGCCCCAAAGGTACACTTTTTTTTATTCCAAGTAATATAGTATCACGCTCCGCTGTAAAAAAATAAGCAGATAAAATACACATAATAATTGCAATTAAAGTTGCTGGCACATTTTTGGCAAAATTCCCCGCTGCCTCAAATGTGGGTTCTCCTATTGCTTGTACTAGATTGCTGGCATACCCTGCAAAGTTATCAGTCACACTCTTAATATTTTTTTGTATATCTTTTGGAAGCTTATCATAAAACACTTGTAAGTTTTCTCCAATTTCTTCAAAATCTTCCTGCGCATTTTCATAAATTTGAGGCAAATTTGCAATTAAATTTCCAGCTTCCGCAGCAAGACGAGAAATTCCCAAATATCCAAGTCCAATTACAAGTGCTAGTACTCCAATAATTATCATCATAGAACCATGTTTTCTTACAATCTTTACTCTTCTTTCTAGAAAACGCACAAGTGGATTGGCAATCATAGATATGATCCAGCCTATTACAAAAGGCATAAAAAACACAATCAACTTTGGAAAGATAAATCCAAAACATATGATAATAAAAATGGCAACTAACAGATTCACCAGTATTTTTAAGTATTTTGTAGACTGCTTCATATTTTATCCCCTTTTCTTTATTTTTTCAAAGATATATTTACTCATTTGATAAATTACTTTTACTTTACCATAACAGACATTCATCGTAAAGATATAAGTGCTATTGAAAATCAAATACCCCGCAACAAAATTAACGGGGCATAAAGTTCGTTATGTGTAGTAAACTGTAGATTTTTTGATTATTCATCACCATAAGAGTTTTAGCAAGTGAAAAAATAAATTACAGATTATTTTTTCTTCCCCATATATAAGTTATAAAATAAATAATAGAAGCAATCATTACAATCGTGGGCCCTGTAGCCACATTTACATAATAAGAAATTACTAGACCTAGTATTCCTGAAAATAGTGAAAATACTATAGAAAAGAAATGATACTCTCTTATATTTTCAGAAATATTTCTACTAGAGGCTGCTGGTAAGATTAGTAATGCATTAATAATTAAAATCCCAATCCATTTAATGGATACCATAACAATCAATGCTGTCAATATTGCAAACAAGTTTTCCATCCAAGCTGCTGAAATATGATAACTTTTTGCCAAAGTTCTATTTAAACTTACTGCTAATAATTTATTAAAACCAAATATCCAAAATCCAAAGGTAAGAACCAAAATTAATAAAAGATATAATAATTCTTGTACTGTGATACTTAAAATATCTCCAACCAAAATACTAGAATATTTACTAAAGTTTCCACCCCTAGATAAAATTGCAAGTCCCAAAGCCATACTGCAAGAAGAAAAAACAGAAATTACAGTATCGGTAGAAGCTGCTATTTTGCTACTAATTTGATTTAAAAGTAATGAAAATATCACAGCAAACACAATCATAGAAATATTGGTATCCTCTATTCCAAATACTACGCCCACTGCAATACCTGTTAATGCTGAATGTCCCAATGCATCTGAAAAAAATGCCATTTTTCGGTTTACTATCATGGTTCCCATCAATCCAAATAGGGGGGTAATAACTAAAATTGCTACAAAAGCATATCTCATAAAATCATACTGTAACCATGAAAAAACCTCCATATTATGTTTCCTCCTTTTCTAACTGGAACACTTTTAAAAATTCTTTACTTTGATATACTTCTTTTACACTTCCCTGTTTTAATACCGTTTTTTCCAAAAGTATCACTTTATCTGCATATCGCTTTACATAATCTAAATCGTGAGAAATTAAAATAATTGCCAAATCATAATGTTCCTTCAATTGATAAATTGTCTTATAAAAAAGTTCCATTCCATTTCTATCAATCCCTGATACAGGTTCATCTAATAATAGTAAATTAGGCGAATCCATAATTGCCATAGAAAGTAACACTCTTTGCAATTCACCACCCGATAAATTACATACCTGCTTGTCTAGCAAATAATCTGCCTCAAATACTTTTAAATAATCTAAAATCTTATTTTTTACTTTTCTATTTTTTACTAAGAATACTGGAAAATGACTTTGATAAGAAGCTATCATATCATATACACTAACAGGAGTTTGCTTCTCAATATTTAAAGACTGAGGAACATATCCAATTTTCAATTTCTGTATTTGACCATTTTCTCTATCCTTAAATTCAATATTTCCGGTATGTGGAATATCTCCTAATATAGCACGAATTAAAGTGGATTTTCCTGCTCCATTTGGCCCTATCACAGCATTCAAACTGCCACAGTGCATATGAAGATTAATATCCTTTAAAATTTCCTGATTTCCCAGAGACACTCCCAAATGATTCACTTTGATACAATGTAATCCACAAGGTTTTATTATTTTTTTCAAATTTTCTCATCCTTTTTATACAGAAGTTCTACTTGTTCCTATTTTTGAAGGAATGTCATTCTATTTTTATCTCAGTCGGATTGCAGAGGTGCGGATTTATTTCTGTCAGCAAAGCTGACCCGCACCCCGCAACAAGAACGCCGATGGCGTTCTTGAATGTGTGTTAATTTACATCTCTTCTAAAGCTTGTTTTATAATATCAATATTTTTCTGCATGGCAGTAAGATAACTATCAGTCTCATAATTTCCTCTTACTAAGGTATCTAAATAATATACTTTGGAATCTGTTTCTTTTTCTACCGTTTCTCCCATATCTTTTCCATATAATTCTTCTGCAAAAATCATAGAAACCTGATTTTTTGTAATAATTGCTAACATATCTGCTATCTCGCCTGCGCTTACTTGACGCTCTTCATCTAAATTTAAACAATATACAACATTCCATCCAAATTGTTCTGCAATATATGCATATGCCTCATGAAAAATCACAACATTATTTTTAAATTCTGTTTTCAGTGTATCAATCTGATTTGTTAGATTTTCTATTTTTTTACAATAAATATTAGCATTCTCCTGATAGATACTAGCATTTTTTTTATCTACACGACTAAGCGTATCTGCAATATTTTTTACCATCTGTGTATATAATCTGGTATCCATCCATTGATGGGCATTTTCACTTCCCTCTTCTTTTTGAAGTTCCAAGCCTTTTGTTGTTTCTGATATCTCAAGATTGGGATATACTTTTCCAACTTCTGCCAAAAAAGTTTCTATCCCACCACCATTAATAATAAATATATCTGCTTTTGACAGTAATTTCATATCCTGAGCTGTCAACTGGTAATCATGCATACATCCTGTTTGAGGTTCACTTAAATTTTCTAATAAAATCGTCTCACTATCCCCTACCACATTCTTTACAGCAATATACACTGGATAAAAAGAAGTAACAACTTGAATCCTCTCTGTATGTTCATTTCTTTCTTCTATATTTATAAAGATTTTCGTAAAAATACCGCCTGCCAAAGTTATGGCAAGCAGCATATATAGTACAAATAAATATTTCTTTTTTTTCACAAATTCCTCCAGCTTTTATAATAACTGTTCTATAAATTCCCAAATTTCTTCTCTCCCTTGTTTCGTTTGAGCTGAATAAGGGAAAATAGGAGTTCCTGACTTTAGGTTCAATCCATTTCTTATGATTTTCAACTGTTTTTGTATTTGGCTTCTATTAATTTTATCTAATTTTGTTGCAATAATAATAGGTTCATATCCTTGATAAAGCACCCATTCATACATTTGCTTATCATTTGCAGATGGTTCATGTCTAATATCCACCAACAAAAAAACTGCCTTAAGTTGTTTAGAAGTATGCAAATAATTTTCAATCATTTGTCCCCATTTTTCCTTTTCCTGAATGGAAACTTTAGCATATCCATAGCCTGGCAAATCTACCAAATACAGGCATTGATTGATATTATAATAGTTGATAGTTTGTGTTTTTCCAGGTTGCGCCGAAGTTCTAGCCAAGGATTTCCGATTCATCAATCCATTAATTAAAGAAGATTTTCCCACATTCGATTTCCCTGCAAAAGCCACCTCTGGCTTATCTGTATCTGGCAATTTACTCGTAATTCCACAAACCGTTTCTAATGCTACCGATTTAATTATCATATTATTCTCTCTTTCTCTATCTCTTTGCAATCTGCCAAAAATTGTGATACAGCAATCATAATATCCCCTCCTGCCATTCGGCGTTTCACAAGGTATCCTATTATAATAAAGCAACCTCTAACACTTGTTCCATATTTTCTACAAACACAATTTCTAACCCTTTTTTGATTTCTTGGGCAATCTCACCTACATCTGGTTCATTTTTCTTTGGTACACATATCGTTTTAATTCCTGCATTTTTAGCAGCAAGAATTTTTTCTTTCAAACCGCCAATCGGCAGTACTCTTCCACGAAGTGTAATCTCTCCTGTCATTGCTACATCTTTTCTCACTTTTCTTTTGGTTATAGCAGAAAGCATAGCTGTTGCCATAGTAATTCCTGCGGAAGGTCCATCTTTTGGTACTGCTCCCTCTGGAATATGAATATGAATGTCATACTCTTTGAAAAATTCTTTATCAATTTGATATTTTTCACTGACAGAACGAATATAACTGATTCCCGCCTTGGCAGATTCTTTCATAACATCTCCTAGCTGTCCTGTAAGCTGAAATTCTCCTTTTCCTGGCATAATATTAACTTCAATCTGTAAAGTATCTCCTCCTACACTCGTCCATGCAAGTCCTCTTACAATTCCAATTTCATCCATTTCATTGATTAAATCATAATTGTATTTTTCCTTTCCAAGAAATTTCTCCAAATTACCTTCTGTTATTTTAACAGTCTTTTTCTCTTTTTGATAAATTTCTCTTGCTGCCTTCCGACAGATTTCTCCAATTTTACGCTCTAGATTTCTCACGCCTGCTTCTCTTGTATAACCACGAATCAATTTTTCCAATGCTCGTTCACTAATGGATAATTGTCTTTCTTTTAAACCATTCTTTTTCATCTGTTTTGCAATTAGATGTTCTTTGGCAATATGTGCTTTTTCATTCTCTGTATAACTGCTAACTTCTATAATTTCCATACGGTCTAACAGAGGTTTTTGAATTCCTTGTAAAGAGTTTGCAGTAGCAATAAATAATACTTCAGACAAATCCAATGGCAATTCCACATAATGGTCTCGAAAACGACTATTCTGTTCGCTATCTAATACTTCTAATAGTGCAGAAGCTGTATCTCCTTTATAATCACTGCTTATTTTATCAATTTCATCCAAAAGCATCAAAGGATTCTTTACACCAGCATTTTTCAAACCATTCGCAATTCTTCCAGGCATAGCCCCTACATAAGTTTTTCTATGTCCTCTGATTTCTGCCTCATCTCTAACACCGCCAAGACTAATACGCACATATTTTTTATCTAATGCACGGGCAACAGAACGAGCAATACTAGTCTTACCCGTTCCCGGAGGACCTACCAAACAAATAATAGGGCTATCTCCTTTTTTCGTCAAGTTTCGCACTGCTAAAAATTCTAACATACGCTCCTTCACTTTTTCCATCCCATAATGGTCTTCATTCAAAATCCTCTCTGCATCTTCTAAATTTTTATTGTCCTTAGAGGCCTTGTTCCAAGGTAATTCTAAAATTGTTTCAATATATCCTCTAATCACTGCACTTTCAGAAGAATTTGATGAAACGTTCTTAAAACGTTCAATTTCTTTTTTTAGTTTTTCTTTTACTTCTTTGTCTGCTTTTAGTTTTTTCGCATCCTCTAAATAGTGATCTGCCTCAGATACAGTACTATCTTCTCCCAACTCTTCCCGAATTAATTTCAGTTGTTCACGCAGGATATATTCTTTTTGATTTTTATCTACTTTTTCTTTTACTTTAGTTTGAAATTCTGTTTTGATTTGAATGACATTAATCTCATTCAATATAATAATCATTAATGTTTCATATCGCTCTTGTAGGGAATCTGCCTCTAAAATTCTTTGTTTTTGCTCATATCCCACTGGGAGATTACTTCCAATATAATCCAGTAACTTTTCTAAAGATGATATTTCTTGCATCTGTTTGATTAGTTCTTTTCCATGTTTTGGATTTAGTAGACAATATCTAGTAAAGGTTTCCCTAATCCCACGTAACATTGCCTCTTGAATTTCTGCTGGAAGTAATTCCTCTACTCTATCTAATAATTCAACCGTAGCACATAGAAATTCTTCCTGTTCTATCTCTTCTAAACGTGCACGTGTTTCCCCTTCCACTAGCACTCTAACAATATTATTTTGGAGTTTAATTACTTGCTTAATTTCTGCAAGAATTCCAATAGTATATAAATCTTCTTTTTCTGGTTCTTCTTTTTCAATATTCTTCTGTGTAATTAAGAATACCATTTGGTCTTCCATCATAGCAGTTTCCACTGCTCGAATGGAGCGATTTCTACTTACATCAAAATGTGCTACCATACTAGGAAGTATGGTCATTCCCCGAAGTGCCACTGCTGGGATTTTTCTGTATTTTTCATTCATGTTATTTCTCCTCAGGCAGTTTTACTTTCACTGCCAAACGCAATTTCCACTTCCTGTTCATTCTCTACAACTGCTTTTGTAATATTACAATGGGTAATAGATTCATCTGAAGGAATACGGTACATCAAATCCATCAATACTTTTTCCACAATTGCACGAAGTCCTCTTGCTCCTGTTTTTCTCTTTAAAGATTTCTCAGCAATTGCCTCAATCGCTTCTTTTTCAAAATTAAGAGAAACACCATCTAATTGAAACAATGCTTCATATTGTCTAATCAATGAATTTCTTGGCTCTATCAATATACGAACTAATGCATCTTTATCCAATGCATCTAAGGACACTGTAACTGGAACACGCCCTACAAATTCTGGTATTAAACCAAATTTCACAAGATCTTGTGGCAAGGCTTTCTTTAAAATCACACCTGGATTTTCTTCTCGTTTATCTGCAATTTCTGCATTAAAGCCCATAGATTTTTGATCTATTCTCTTTTCTACAATTTTATCTAGTCCCTCAAAAGCACCCCCACAGATAAATAAAATATTAGTAGTATCAATTTGAATTAGCTCCTGTTGTGGATGTTTCCTTCCTCCTTGTGGTGGAACACTTGCAATTGTTCCCTCTAAAATTTTCAAAAGTGCCTGTTGTACGCCTTCCCCAGATACATCTCTAGTAATAGAAGGATTCTCCGACTTTCTAGTAATTTTATCAATTTCATCTATATAAATAATGCCTCTTTGTGCACGTTCAATATCATAATCTGCCGCCTGAATAATCTTAAGCAAAATATTTTCTACATCTTCACCTACATATCCAGCTTCTGTCAATGCTGTTGCATCTGCAATTGCAAAAGGTACATTTAAAATACGCGCCAATGTTTGTGCAAGCAATGTTTTCCCACATCCAGTTGGACCAAGCATTAAAATATTACTCTTTTGCAATTCTACCCCTAAGTTTTGTGGAGCCATAATTCTTTTATAATGATTATACACTGCAACAGAAAGTACTTTTTTAGCTTCTTCTTGTCCAATTACATACTCATCCAAAAATACTTTTAATTCCATTGGTTTTAATAAGTTAATCTCTTCTGTTTCTGGTTGAAGTATATCTTCTTCCTCTTCTAATTCTTCTTCAATAATTTCTGCACAGATATCTACACACTCATCACAAATATATGCTCCATTTGGCCCTGCAATTAACTTGCGAACCTGCCCATCAGTCTTTCCACAAAAAGAACAACGAATTCTTTCATCCAATCTTCCTGCCATTTCTTCACCCCGTTAATTAAATTATTTTGTCATTCAATTTAATTTAGTTCACAATATTTTCCACTCTATACCATATAGTTATATTTGTTTAAGAATGCCTCCGGCATTCTTGCTGCGGAATTTAGTCAATTTACTGACAAAAACATTACCCACATTCTTGCAATTTACCGGAGGCTGTATCAAATGGAACCCTATCATTTTCCATCTGATATAAAGGACAGTGGCAAATGCCCGCTGTCCCCTCTTCTTCTACTTTCTGTTTGTAATTACACCATCAATTAAACCATATTCTTTTGCCTCTAATGCAGACATATAGTTATCACGCTCTGTATCTGCAGCAATTACTTCATATGGTTTTCCAGTGTTTTCAGCTAAAATGGTATTTAATCTCTTTTTTGTTTTTTGGATATTATCTGCAACAATCTGGATGTCTGTGGCTTGCCCTTTTGCTCCACCAGAAGGCTGATGAATCATAATCTCTGCATTTGGAAGTGCAAACCTTTTTCCTTTTGTTCCTCCTGCTAATAAGAAAGCTCCCATACTTGCTGCTAATCCAATACAAATGGTTTCAACATCACATTTAATGTAATTCATAGTATCATAAATGGCTAATCCAGCAGTTACCACTCCACCAGGAGAATTGATATATAAATGAATATCTTTTCCAGGGTCCTCTGATTCTAAAAAGAGGAGCTGTGCAACAACAAGTCCGGCAGTTGTCTCATTCACTTCTTCACCTAGAAAAATAATTCTATCCTTTAACAGTCTAGAATATATATCATAAGACCGTTCTCCTCTACTAGTTTGTTCAACGACATAAGGTACTAAACTCATATTCACATGCCTCCTTATTTTCCCATTTTAGAACAAAAGTGTGTTATGCACTCTCACAGTTCAATTTCTTTTCAAATGTAGCTTTTCTATTATTCTGCTTGTTCCTCAGCATTTTCTCTAATTAAATCTACTGCTTTCTGAATAGATAAATCTTGTTTGATAGATTGTTTTCCATTCTCACCTAGATATTCTACTAGCTTGTCAGCCTCCATAGCATATAATTCTGCCATTCTATTAATCTCAGAATTTAATTCTTCCTCTGATACTTCTATATTTTCTACTTTTGCAATTGCCTCTAATACAAGGCTAGATTGAATACGCTTTAATGCATCTGGTCTCATTTGCTCCATCATTTTCTCTACATTCATTCCAGTAAATTGCATATATTGCTCCATAGATAAGCCCTGTTGTGCAATTCTATTGGCAAAATCATCTAACATAGAACGTGTTTGTGTCTCTACCATTGCATCTGGAATTTCCATCTGAGAATCTTCTATCACCTTCTGTATTGCTTCTTCTTCCTTTTGACGCTTTGCATTTGTTTCTTTACGCTGGGTAAGTTTTTTCTCTACACTTTCTTTATACTCTGCAAGAGTGTCAAATTCAGATACATCTTGTGCAAATTCATCATCTAATTCTGGCAATTCTTTTGTCTTAATTTCATTAATTTTCACTTTAAATAAAGCTGGCTTACCTGCTAATTCTGGTGCATGATAATCTTCTGGGAAGGTTACATTTACTTCTACATCCTCTCCAGTATTTTTTCCAATCAACTGTTCTTCAAAAGTATCAATAAAGGAATGAGAACCAATCACCAAAGAATGATTTTCACCTTTTCCACCCTCAAAAGCTTCACCATCCACAAAGCCCTCAAAATCAATTACAGCTGTATCGCCATCAGCAACTGCTCTATCTTCTATTGTAATAGTTCTTGCATTATTCTCTCTTTCTTTGTCTATCTCAGCAGTAATTTCTTCTTCAGTTACAGAAATATCCATTTTCTTTACCTGAACACCCATATATTTTCCAAGAGTAACCTCTGGCTTTACTGCAACCTCTGAAGTAAAAATAAAAGGTTTTCCTTTTTCTAATTGTTCTACATTGATATCTGGTCGTGAAACTATCTCAAGTCCAGATTCTTCTGCTGCTTTTGGATATTCCTGAGAAACAAGGGTATTTACTGCATCTTCATAAAAAATTTCAGCTCCATACATTTTCTCAATCATCTGTCTTGGAACTTTTCCCTTTCTAAATCCTGGAATATTGATTTTACTTCTCTGCTTCATATATGCAGCCTGAATTGCTTTTTCCAATTCTTCTGCGGAAACCTCAATGGTGAGTTTTGCCATATTTTTCTCTAAGTTTTCTACCTGTACGCTCATTACTGCTATTTCCTCCTTAAAATATATATACAATTTTACTCTATTTTCAAGTGAATTGCCCTGCAGCAAGCTATGAGGTATTACCCCCTCGCGGCAGTCCCCAAATATCCATGCATACCTACAGGGTACTTAGCATGGTCACTTGGTCTATCCTCCGTTTTAATTCGTTCTAAACAAGTGCCACTGACACTTAGAACCATTGCTCACAGGAATAAAATGCAAGAATACCTTAGCATTCCCTTTTACAGAGCACAGAAACAAAGCCTAATGCCCTAACTTACAATCATTTTGAAATTATATCATACTTCTTTGAAAAATACCAGAACTTTTTTTATCAGATAGAATTGATGATAGACATACTAAAAAAATAAACTTTCTACTCTATTTTAAGTAGTATAGTACCAATCATTATAGAACAGTTATCAATGCCTACAGCAATGATGCTAAGGCAATAAAAAACTCCTATTTGCTTAGGTAATTCACAATTGTATACTTTAAAATAATAATTTTTTCCAATAAAAGGAAATGACTTATCCATATAGATAAGCCACTCTTTTAAATTTTTATTTGATATCTAATTATTGAATACTTAATTATTTAATATTTAATTATTCAATATCTAATAATTCCTGCATAAAATTACAATAATCATTTCTCTGCTCTTTAATAAATTTAATTGCTGTGGAAGGATGACTATTTAAAATTCCTGTTAAAAGATAAGGAATATCATATCCCCATATCGCACCTTCTGCCTTTAATTTTAACATATGTTTTTCCACAAATCGAATAATTGGGATTTCATCATATTTTGGATTTTTCAAAAAACTCAGTAAAGATTCCATATAACAATTGCCTGCTCCACGCCCCATACCACTTACCGTTGCATCTAAAAGACTAACCCCCATACGACACGCCTCAATGGTATTTGCAAATGCAAGTTGCTGATTGTTATGGGCATGAATTCCAACGGTTTTTCCAGAGGTTTCTGCCACTTCTACATATTTCTGAGATAATTTTGTAATTTGTTCTGGATAAAAAAATCCAAAACTATCTACCAAATAGATAACATCCACGGGACTTTTCGCCAAAAGTTCCAAGCCAGCATCCAAATCATCTGTATTTACTTTAGAAACTGCCATAATATTGACAGTCACTTCATATCCCTTCTTTTTTAAATCTCTGATTATTTCAATAGCGGTAGGAATTTGATGTATGTAAGTCGCTACACGAACCATATCCACTACACTATCCTTTTTCAGTGGAATATCTTTTTTATAATCACAACGTCCTACATCTGCCATAATAGATATTTTCAATGGAGATTTGTTCTCTCCCACAATCGCCCGAATATCCTTTTCATCACAGAACTTCCATTTGCCAAAATCTTTTGCATCAAAAAGCTCTTTTGAAGCCTTATAACCAAATTCCATATAATCTACACCAGCTTTTATATTTGCCTGATATAAATCTTTGACAAATTCATCTGTAAAAGCAAAATTATTTACAAGTCCTCCATCTCTCAAGGTACAATCTACAATTTTAATATCTGGGCAATAATCCATTAAGGTTCTTTTATTGCATTGTCCGTCACTCATATTTCCTTCCTCCATATTCACACTTTAAATTTCTAAACTTTAAATCAATAAAGTGCTTTTATCATACAAAAAATTTATTTATTTGTCAATACTTTTCCATTTTCTCTATTATCTTCTATTTATTTCTGCAACTTTTTTTGCGCTCACATGTTGGCAAATATCGTTTTTCTATGGTAGCGTGATACTCTCTACATGCGAAACAATTTCCATGTCGCTTACATTTTGTTTTTTTACATGGGCAAATTTTTCCTCTATTTTTCATAAAATCTTCTTCCTATCTATTCTTAAATTGTGCCATATACAAATCATAATAATGTCCCTTTTTTTCCATTAATTCAGTTGGACTTCCTTGTTCTAAAATACCACCTTTGTCAATTACAAAAATTCGGTCTGCCCGCTGAATCGTTGACAGACGATGTGCAATTACAAAACTGGTTCGCCCTTTTAACAATGCTTCAATTCCCTTTTGCACTAAAATCTCTGTATGTGTGTCAATACTAGAGGTCGCCTCATCCAAAATTAAAATTTTGGGCATACTTATCATAGTTCTTGCAAAAGCAATCAGCTGTCTTTGTCCAATAGACAAGCCTGCACCACGCTCTTTTAATATTGTATCATAACCCTTTTCCATTTTCATAATAAATTCATGAGCATTTACTGCTTTTGCTGCTGCAATTATTTCCTCTTCTGTAGCATTCATTTTTCCATAGAGAATATTTTCTTTTACTGTTCCCTGAAAAATAAAATTTTCTTGTGTCATAACCCCCATCTGACAGCGCAAACTTTCCATAGACACCTTTTGAATATCATAGCCATCTATCAGAATCCTCCCTTTTTGAATATCATAAAATCGGCTAATTAAATTTACAATTGTAGTTTTCCCTGCTCCAGTAGGGCCTACCAATGCAATTGTTTCTCCTGGTTTTATTTGAAAACTTACTTCTTCTAATACCTTTGTTTCTGCAGGCGTTCCTTCATCATAGGTAAATGATACCTGTTCAAATTCTACCTTGCCTTCTATCTCTGGTAAATCTATGACATCTGCATGTTCTGAGATATCCGGTTTTGTATCTAAAATTTCAAAAATTCGTTCTGCTGCAGTAAGATTTGTTATCACCTGATTATAAAAATTACTTAAATTCATTACTGGATTCCAGAACATATTAATATAAGTTCCAAATGCCACCAGCATACCAATACTTACAGATTCTTTTCCAATCATTTGAATCCCTACCCAATAAAGAATCATGGCTCCAATTCCCCAACAGAACTCTATGGCACCTCCAAACATATTTGCAATACGCACTGCATCAATAAAAGACTGTTCATGTTCCTTTACTAAACCAGCAAATATTTCTTGTGTCTCCTCTTCTGCATGAAAACTTTGTATCACATGCATCCCAGCAATTCCTTCATGAACATAAGCATTTAGATTGGAACCTTTCTTCCGAAAAATCTGCCAACGCACATGGGAGAACTTCTGAATCAACCAAATTGCCACTGTCATCAATGGTATGCTACTTAAGGAGGCAAGGGCTAATCTCCAGTCTTTTACCACCATAATAACTACCACTCCACAAATTGTAATAAAATCTGGAATTAATGTAGTGACAGCATTTGTCAATACATGTTTCAATGAATTTACATCTCCAATAATTCTTGCTAAAATCTTTCCCGTAGGACGACTATCAAAAAAAGAAAAAGATAACGTCTGAATATGCACATATAATTCTTGTCGAATATCTAACAAAATTTGATTAGATATTTTTGCCATTACATACATTCTTACTTTTACCATGATAATAAAAATTAAATTGATACTAAGGGTAAGAAGTGCCAATCTTCCCAATCCATACATATTTTTATTTGTTATATACACATCAATTGCTTTTTCAATAATTAATGGATTTACTAAAGTAATTATAACAGTAATCAACATACATATTAACACGCCAACTACTTGAAATTTATATTGAAATAAATAGGAAAATAATCTCTTTAAAGTCTCTTTTTTGCCTATTCCTTCTAATTGTTCATCTTCTCTATAGGAATTAACTGCCAAAATCACACCTACTTTCTACTAATGTTTTCTTTCTCATTGCCTATCTTCTCTATAGGAATTAACTGCCGAAATCACACCTGTTTTCTATCAATTTATACTGGAGCAGTGCCATACTGTGCTATATAGGTATCATAATAGAGACCTTTTTTTGCCAACAACTCTTTATGTGTTCCTCGCTCCTTAATCGTTCCATTTTCTAAGAAAATAATCTCATCTGCCCGACGTACTGCGGAAATACGATGAGCAATAATAATTTTTGTAGTATCTAATGTATCTAAAGCCTTTTGTATCTTATATTCTGTCTCCATATCTAAAGCAGACGTAGAATCATCTAAAATTAAGATAGGATTGTGTTTTGCAATTGCTCTTGCTATACTAATTCGCTGCTTTTGTCCACCGGAAAGTCCTACCCCCCGTTCTCCAATAATGGTTTCATAATTTTCTGACATATCTTCAATAAACCCCTTTGCCTGTGCAAGTTCAGCAGCATGTACAATTGTTGGATTTTCCAAAGTTTCTCTTTGTCCCATCTTGATATTTTCAGAGATTGTATCAGAAAATAAAAATACATCTTGCATTACAGTTGAAATATTACCACGAAGCTGCTTCAACGATAATTCTTTTACATCCACCCCATCTAACTTTATACTTCCTCGTTCTGCATCAAAAAAACGCATCAGTAGATTTATTATAGAAGTCTTTCCTGCCCCAGTAGCTCCCATAATTCCAAGTGTTTTCCCAGAAGGCAAATCAAAAGAGATATCTTCTAAAATTTTCTGATTTCCTCTGTAAAAAGATACATGTTCAAAAGAAACTTCTCCTTTTACCTTTTCTAATTTAATAGGTGTTTCTACTTCCCTAATAGAAGGTCTTTGTTTATAAATCTTATTAATTTTCTTACAAGACGCAACTGCAGAAGATAAATCATTGGTCAACCATCCTAACATTTCCATAGGCCATACAATATTCCTGCAATACTCAGAAAATGCCACCAAACTTCCAAGCGTCATTTCCCCAGAAATTACTTGAATACCTCCAATTATTACCATTACTACTGGAAGCAATTTTCCAGTAAATTGAAAGATAGGATAATATCGCACTAACATTTTAGACTGCTGCATATTTAAATCACAATACCGCTGGTTGTGTGATAGAAATTTTTGAATTTCAAATTTTTCTCTTGCAAAGGCTTTTACTGTGCGAACACCTGCTAAATTTTCCTCTGCAATTGTAGTAAGTTTTGCATTTTCTTCACTGATAGCTTCATAAATTTTATCTAACTTTCGTTCCAGAAAGACAGCTACAAATCCCATAAAAAGCATTGCTACAAGAGGAATAAATGCAAGTTTCCAATTTAATGTAAACATACAATAAAGTACAATTGACACATGAATTACCACTTCTATCATCAACATGCCTACATACCCAAGTGCATTCCACACTGCATCTACATCATCTTTCACTCTTGCCATCAATTCACCCGTATTGGTATCATCAAAATAATCTATAGATAATCCTTCCATATGTCTAAATAAATCTTTGCGCAATTTTGCTGCAATTTTAATACTTACTGTATCAAAGGTAAAATCCTTTAAATAACCACTGATACTTCTTCCAATTCCAATCACTATAATCATCAAAAGCAAACTTCCTAAAAGTTCCATTTCTCCATTAATAATTACATCATCTACAATACTTTTTGTAATTCTTGGATATAACATATCTAGCAAAATTGCTGTAATCATACAAAGAATAGCAAATAGATATGCATACCAATAATGTCCAATATATCCCAGTATTTTTTTCATCAATTTCTCCTTTCATAAATAGCAGCATGGTCTTTCCTATGAAATAAAAAAGCTGGCAAGTCCGCATCAACTCTCAAAATTCCTTATTCATGAGGAACTTGTACGGTTTGTTGCGCCGCGTGCAGCCACCTAAGTGGCAGCTTACCTCTTGCACGCGTGTGCATTCTATTTTTATTTCATAGGAAAGACCTTGTTATTGAATATTAAAGTACATATCTTTCCTATGAAATAAAAAAGACCTCACAGTTTACCTGTGAGGTCAAAATTTTGGTATCAATATACAATATTATCCTGCATATAAGTCTAACATTCTTCCATTTTTATTTATAAAAAAGCCAATCAAGACAGTAAAATGATACCCTCTCGGGCACATGTAATCATTTAACCATTTTATAAAGTATCTTTTATTGGAATTGGAATTAATGTTGCGTTCCACCTACTTCTACCAAGGTAAATTTATGATTTCTTTTTATAAAGTTGTTCTTCTTATTATAATCAAAGTTAATCATTGTTTTACCTCGCTTTCTATAAGTGGTGAAGTCTGTATAAACAAACATAAAAAGTTACATTCAAACTACCATTTTATTAAAACATAGTTACTAATATTTGTCAATTACTTTTTAGGTAGCGCTATTTTTTTATCCACTATAACTTGCTCTTCTAAACAAGAAAAAATATTTTCTACTTCTCTTTTATCCATTTTAGGAGTGAACAAACTAACAATTGGAACAATAATCAGACCAAGTATCATAGCAATTGCTCCAGCATTGATAGGAGATTTTATATAAGACAAAAACAAATTCGACACAGTAAGACCTATTCCACATGCAAAGCTAGCCCAAACTGCTGCACGTGTCACTCCCTTCCAGTATAAACCATACAAAAATGGGGCAAGAAATGCACCTGCCAAAGCTCCCCAAGAAATTCCCATTAATTGTGCAATAAATTGTGCGATAGATTTAGGTGGAAATAATGCAAGTATAACAGAACATGCAAGAAAGAAAATCAATAATATTCTCATACAAAAAAGTTGTTTCTTTTCACTCATCTTTTTAATAATATTATCTTTCAAGAAATCTAAAGTCAAAGTAGAACTAGAAGTTAATACCAAAGAAGACAAGGTAGACATCGAAGCTGAAAGTACTAATACAATCACAATACCCACCAAAATATCAGGCAAAGTAGAAAGCATTTGTGGAATAATCGCATCATAAATAACACTTCCATCTTCTTTGTGGATTGCTGTTGTATCAAATAATCTACCAAAACCTCCTAAGAAATAGCAACCCCCTGAAACAATAACAGCAAAAAATGTGGAAATAATCGTTCCTGACTGAATGGATTTTTCATCTTTAATTGCATAAAATTTATGTATCATCTGTGGCAATCCCCAAGTTCCCAAAGAAGTCAGTATAATTACTCCTAAAAGATTTAATGGATCTGGACCAAAGAAGGAAGTGAATGCTCCTTTTTGTCCTAAGGTAACAGTCACATCACTTTCTAATTCTGAAAGAGAACGTACTGCCTCTATAAAACCTCCTTGTCCACTTAAAACAGCACCTATCACTGCAACAATTCCAGCTAACATAATAAGTCCCTGAATAAAATCATTGATTGCTGTTGCCATATAACCACCCAAAATTACATAAACGCAGGTTAGCACTGCCATAACAATTACACAGACTTCATATGGAATATCAAAGGCCATACCAAACAATCTAGACAAGCCATTATATACAGACGCAGTATAAGGGATTAAAAACACAAAAGCAATGGCAGAAGCAGCAATTCTAAGAGCATTGCTCTGATAACGCTTTCCAAAATAATCTGGCATAGTAGTTGCCAATAGATGATTACTCATAATTCTAGTACGTCTTCCTAATACTACCCATGCTAAAAGGGAACCAATCAAAGCATTGCCAATTCCAATCCAAGTAGAGGCAAGACCATATTTATAACCAAATTGACCTGCGTAACCCACAAAAACAACCGCTGAGAAATAAGAAGTTCCATAAGCAAATGCTGTCAGCCAAGGTCCAACACTTCTTCCTCCTAGCACAAAATCATTTACATTGGTAGCATGTTTCCTAGAATATAAACCTACTCCAATCATAATAGCAAAAAATATAATTAGAAATATAAATTTAATTAACACTTTCTTCCTCCTTCACACAGCGAATCATAAGCCTTAATCTTTAAGAACTTATGATTCGCTGTACTTTAAGCATCTCTCAGAAATCTTTTCCCAAAAGCCTTTCTGCATTCTGCCACAATATTTTATTCAAATCTTCCGGTTTTTCCATAAGTTTTCTTATGTGTTCTAACGATTCTTTTTGTCCACCCCAAGGACTATCAGTAGCAAACAAGATTCTATCTATGCCATGCTTCTCAAGAATTTTTAAAAATAATTCATCTTCTATAAATCCAAAGGTATAAGATGTGTCTAAATAAACCTTTTTACCCGCTAACAACTCTTCTACTTCTTCCCATAAATCAAAACCACCATAATGTGCAAGTACCATTTTTTCTGGTGCAACTTCCTTAATTACATTTTGAATATGTTTTGGTGTACATCGCACATGTTCTGGAAAGCCAATATCAACTCCCGCATGAATCACACTAATCAATCCAAGTTCAGAGGCATAGTCTAAAATTCTCATATACTTGATATCATCAAAATAAGTATTCTGGTAATCTGGATGAAGTTTAATACCTAATAATCCCCAATCCTTAATCGCATGTAATTCCTTTTTGTAATTGGAAGAATCAGGATGGATTCCTCCAAAAGATAACAAACGAACCTGTTTTTCTTGATATTTTTCATTTAATTGCATTGCAAAACTATTAATGGTATCAAATTGTTCTGGTTTAGTAACTACTGGAAGAACAATTGACACATCAACACCCGAATCTTCCATAGAAGCTATTAAACTCTGTTCTCTTCCATCTGTAAAAGCCTTAACATGTGCAATATGCTCCAATTTTTCTATTGTTCTAGCTGCTATTTTTTCTGGAAAAATATGTGTATGAAAATCTACTATCATTTTACCTTCCTACCTTACCATGAAAGCCTGTGAAATCAGACTGAACATTTATTATATAGGTCAAAGTGGATATTCACAATCCGCTTCGCTACTTGCTCATAACCTTATGGCTGCTATCGCAGTTTTTCAGTGGGAGCTTATACTCCCACTGAAACAAGTAAGGCCCACCTGATTCTATGTCTCTGCGACATAGAATCAGGGGACTTCCTTGATAAGGTTAAATAATTACTTTTAACAGAATATTCTCATAATATCCTCTTGACTGTAAAGCTCAATATCTTTGCTCTTTAATAACTCTGCTGCCTTGTCTCCATTAGAAATTTTGCAGATAATAGATGCCTCATTATCTTTATTTGATAAGGCATACATATATTCCACATTTAACCCTGCTTGGCAGACATGACTTAAAATTTCTTGCAATTTTCCTACCTGATGAGAAAGTTTCACTGCTAATACATCAGTCAGCATAGCAGCGAATCCTTTTTCTTTCAAAGCTGCCTGTCCTGCTTCTGGATTTGAGGTAATCAAACGAAGCAGACCATATTCACTGGTATCTGCAAGACTCAATGAGATAATACTAACTTGCTCTTCTTTTAGAACATCTAATACTTCCTCAAGACGTCCTTCTTGATTCTCAATAAACACTGATAACTGTTTAATAAACATAAGATACCCTCCATTCTATCATTTTATACTAAGTTATGTTTATCAATTTCAACTTTATCGTTCCTATATCTTTTCTTAAATTAATTCACGTTTATCAATTACATGTACTGCTTTTCCCATACTGCGCTCTAAAGTTTTAGGTGCAACCAGTTTGATTTTAGCAGCAAGTCCAATTGCATTCTGAACAACATGAGCAATCTTCTTGGTAAGACTTTCTAATTCCTTAATCTCATCTGAGAAGAAACGTTCCTCTACTTCTACTTGAATTTCCAAAGTATCTAGATTATTCTTTCGATCTACAATCATCATATAATGTGGTGTAATGCCACCCATTTCTAGCAATGCCGCCTCTATCTGTGATGGAAATACATTAACCCCCCGAATAATCAACATATCATCAGAGCGACCTTTAAATCTACTAATTCGCGCTAATGTTCTTCCACACTCACATTTATCATAAGAAATACTTGTTAAATCTTTTGTGCGGTAACGTAACAGTGGTAACCCTTCTTTGGTCAACGTAGTAAATACTAATTCTCCTGTCTCACCTTTGGGTAATGGCTCTAAGGTATCTGGATCAATAATTTCAGGCAGAAAATGATCTTCATATACATGAAGACCTTTGTGGTATTCACAATCACAGGCAACTCCTGGGCCCATTACTTCTGAAAGTCCATAAATATCAAATGCATGGATATGTAATTTTTCCTCAATCTGTCTTCTCATATTATCTGTCCAAGGTTCTGCACCACATATCGCTGCTTTTAATTTAATATTGGGAATATCTCCTGCTTCTTCTAATACCTCTGCAATATGAAGCAAATAGGAAGGGGTACAAGCTATCGCTGTAACACCAAAATCTTTCATCATAGTTGTAAGTTTCTTTGTATTACCTGTAGACATAGGAACTACCATAGCTCCTAGTTTTTCCGCACCACCATGTGCTCCAAGCCCTCCCGTAAATAATCCATAACCATAGGCAACCTGTATAATATCATCTCTAGTTACACCAGCTTGTGCCAATGCTCTTGCTACACATTCACTCCAAATTTCTAAATCTCTTCTGGTATAACCTACGACTGTAGCCTTCCCAGTAGTTCCAGAAGATGCATGGATACGGACAATTTCTGAACGTGGAGCAGCAAACAAACCAAAAGGATAAGTATCTCTTAAATCATTCTTGGTTGTATAGGGAAGTTTATGTAAATCTTCAATTCCATTGATATCTCCTGGTTCAATTCCCATTTCTTGCATCTTTTTTCGGTAAAATTCTACATTATGATAAACTCTATCTACTATCTTAATTAGGCGTTTACTCTGTAGATATTCTAACTCATCTCTGCTCATACATTCCTTTGTTTCATTCCAAATCATATTAGAAAAGCCTCCTATTTTATATTATGGTAACAAGTTTTTATCCCTCATAGCCTTTTAGAAATGCCTTTTGATTTATTTCTATTGTCTTTGGAGGAACTGTTTTTTCAATTACTTTTAACCAAGTTTCTTTGGAAAAATCCATATGTTTTGCAGCCATTCCAAGCACAATAATATTAAAGACTTTAGAATTTCCCAGCTTCTTAGCTTCTTCCATAGCATTAATCTTATAGACCATATGCTCTTTTTCTAAC
Organism: uncultured Lachnospiraceae bacterium; assembly: GCA_910586005.1. Classification (GTDB taxonomy): domain Bacteria; phylum Bacillota; class Clostridia; order Lachnospirales; family Lachnospiraceae; genus Petralouisia. Next base: position 22,664 of record CAJUHG010000040.1, read on the forward strand.
TTTTCTACAATATGCTCTGGATATTTGGCTGCTCCTGTCACAACAGTAATAGGTTCAATTCGCTGCTCATTTACTACAAGAACACCATCTTTTTTCAAGAAGTGGGCATAACGCAACGCTTCTAACTGTTCAAAAGCGATTAATACATCTGCCTGTCCTTCTTCTACAATTGGTTCTGCCACTTTTTCTCCATAGCGCACAAAAGTTACTACACTTCCACCTCTCTGAGCCATACCATGTACTTCTGATAACTTCACATCATATCCTGCTTCTAATGTAATTCCACCGAGGATTCGGCTAGTGAGGAGTGTTCCTTGTCCCCCCACACCTACAATCATAATATTTTTTGTCATATCTATCTCCAATCCTATCCTTCTACTCGCTTAATAGCTCCAAATTTACATAATTGTTCACATAATCCACAACCATTACACATGGTATCATCAATTGCAATTGTTCCATCCTCTTTTTTTGTCAAAGCAGGACAACCAGGTTTTAAACAAAGCCCACATTTTTTACATGCATCTTCCACTGGTTTACATTTATATGGAAATACATTTCCTTTTAAGAGAACACAAGGTGCTTTTGTAATAATAACAGAAACTTGATCTCTTGCTACTTCTTCTTTTACAATTTTTTCTAATTTTTCAGTATCAAAAGCATCTACCTCTGTCACATGCTCAATTCCCATTGCCTTACATAATTGATAAATATTAATGGCAGGAACAATTTCTCCTTTTAACGTTTTTCCAGTAGCAGCATGGTCCTGATGTCCTGTCATTCCTGTTGTAGAATTGTCTAAAATAATCACTGTCCCTGTTGCCTGATTATAAACCATATTCATTAAAGAATTTACACCTGTATGCATAAAGGTAGAATCTCCAATGACAGCTACCCAATTTTTAATATAATCTTTTCCTTTTGCTTTTTCCATTCCATGTAAAGTAGAAATACTTGCGCCCATACAGATAGTTGTATCAATTACATTTAAAGGAGGAACTGCACCAAGCGTATAGCAGCCAATATCACCTGCCGCATGAATACCCAATCGATTTAATATAGAATAAACACTTCTATGAGGGCATCCAGGACATAAAATTGGAGGTCTTGCAGGAACTTTTGCTGGTTCTTGATTGCAAATAGTTTCCTTTAATAATTTTTCTCTTATCATGTTAGCAGAATATTCACCTTGTATTGTAAAAATTTCTTTTCCTATTGCATCAATTCCCCAAGATTTTACTTGTTCTTCAATCACTGGTTCTAATTCTTCAAATATGTATAATTTATCCACTTTGGAAGCAAATTCTTCAATTAATTTTCTTGGAAGTGGATGTACCATACCAAGTTTTAATACAGAAGCATTGGGACAGGCTTCTTTTACATATTGATAAGGAATACCACTAGTAATAAATCCAATAGAAGTATCTTGGTATTCCACTTTATTAATAGGAAAATCACTACCATCTTCTGCCATAGCTTTCATTCTCTTTTCCACATAAACGTGACGCCCTATGGCATTTGCTGGCATCATAACAAACTTTCCAGGATTTCTCTCATAGAGTTTATCTTCTATTTCTACTCTGTCTTCTAAAGTAACTGTTCCTTGGGAATGTGCCAAACGTGTAGTAGTTCTAACAATCACAGGTGTGTCATATTTTTCACTTAGTTCATATGCAAATTTTACAAAATCCTTTGCTTCTTGACTATCAGAAGGTTCCAAAACAGGGACCATAGCAGCTCTCGCAACACATCTTGTATCTTGCTCATTTTGTGAACTGTAAAGTCCAGGATCATCTGCTGCAACCAAAACCAAACCTCCATTTACACCTCCATAAGAAATGGTATACAATGGGTCACTTGCCACATTTACACCTACATGTTTCATGGAAGCCATAGCTCTTACACCACTAATCGAAGCTCCGATTGCTACTTCTGTAGCCACTTTTTCATTTGGGGACCACTCTGCATATATTTCTTGATATAAAGCAATATTTTCACTAATTTCTGTACTTGGTGTACCAGGATATGCAGCAGAAACCTTGACCCCTGCTTCATAGGCACCTCTGGCAATTGCCTCATTTCCCAACATAATTTTTGTATTCAATTTATTGCACTTCCTTTCTTAAGTCCTTTACTCTTTGGGCTTTTCCCTCAAATCGTTGTAATGTATTTGGAGATTCTAAGCGAATTTTTGCATCCAATCCTAACACGATGCGCAGTTTATGTTTAATTTTCTTCTCCAAAGCTTCCAATTCTTTATAAGAATCTGCGGCTTTTACAAGCTCTACCCGAATTTCTAATATATCTGCATGATTTTTTCTTGTAACAATAATTTCATAATGAGGGCCAATTTCATCAATACCAAGAAGTACTTCTTCAATTTGACTTGGAAATACATTAACACCACGAATTTTGAGCATATCATCTGTTCTTCCATCTAAATTTTCCATACGTACCGTTGTTCTGCCACATTTACAAGGTTCATAGATAAGTTTTGTCACATCTTTGGTGCGATAACGTATCAAGGGAAGAGCTTCTTTATAGATACAAGTGATTACTAATTCCCCCTTTTCTCCTGCTGGAAGTACCTCCTCCGTCTTAGGATCAATAATCTCTGGAATAAAGAAATCTTCATTGATATGCATGCCACAAAGCTGTTCACATTCTCCAGACACCCCTGGACCCATAAGTTCACTCATTCCATAATTGGAAGTCACTAGCATATCTTCTCCCCAAAGTTTGTGCATTTCTGTGCGCATTGCCTCAGTCAAAAGTTCACTTCCTACTAGTCCTATTTTCACTTTCAAATCTGTTTTTGGATCAAGTCCCATTTGCTTTGCTACTTCTCCAATACGAAGTGCATAAGAGGGAGTTGCAACCAGAAGTGTGGTACCAAAATCTTTCATAAACATAATCTGTTTTTCTGTATTCCCAGTTGAGGATGGCACAATTGCTGCTCCCATATTTTCTAATCCAAAGTGTAACCCTAAGGCTCCCGTGAACATCCCATAACCAAAACAAATCTGTGCTACGTCTTTTTCTGTTGCACCACCCATAGCAGCAATACGAGAAACACATTCTGTCCAAACTTCTAAATCTTTCTTTGTATATCCTACAACTGTAGGTTTTCCAGTAGTACCACTAGAAGCATGAATACGCACAAGTTCATCCTTTGGAACAGCAAATAATCCAAAAGGATAATTATCCCTCATATCTTGCTTTGTAATAAAGGGCAGTTTCTTAAGATCTTGCAAGGTTTTAATATCCTCTGGTTTTACTCCTGCGTCTTCCATTTTCAGGCGATATGACTCAACCTTTTCATAAACTCGCTTTACTGTCTCTTGAAGTCTCTGTAGCTGAAGGGCTTCCATTTCAGCTCTTGACATCGTTTCTTCTTTTGCCCAAATCATTTTGCTTTCTCCTTCATTTTTTATTTCTAGATAACTGCATCCATTTTATATATGGCCTCAACCATGAACATCATACTCTATAAGTCTGATTTTACTTCCTACAAAAAAACACACCATAGAAATGTATTTCTTAATTTTCACAGGAGTAACATATAATTATACTTTGTAATTATAACATGAGAAGCAACAATGTGCAAACTATCACTGATAAAGAGCAGTTGCAAAATTAAATTTTGCAACTGCTCTTTTTACTTTTAACAAAGTCAATTGTACTTCTTATTTTTTAATCTTTACTTTCTTAACTGCACTATAAGCTCCACAAATGTTCTTC
>CAJUHG010000041.1 GCA_910586005.1 uncultured Lachnospiraceae bacterium
TACTTCATAACCTGGTTCCCAGTACATGGTATTGTTATAGAACTGATGTCCAATACTTCCCTTTTCACCCACACGGATGATACGAGTTCCATCAAATAATCCATCATTTACGCTGACATTGTATCTAATTACAGAATTTACTGTATAGTATGGTCCCGGGCAAGCCATCCAGAAACCACCTTTGTTGTCATGGCTATAATTGTACTGATACATTACATTCTGATTACCATAATCACAGTCAAAAGCCATACCATCTTGTGTACTTGTGGTATAAGCAGCTTCATTGTACTGCATCGTTACATTGTTACAATCCCACATCCAGATAGCTGCATGAGCTGGATTTCTCTTATAGTTCCAGTCTTCACTAGCACTTGCTGTTACCAAATTGTATTCTGCAATCCCACCATCTGCATTGATTAATACAATACCATCACCTGCTACATCATTGACATAGTTGTGTGCCACATATACATTTGGCCAACCTACCCATTTGAAACTTCCTGCCTGCTGACTGTCTGCTCCGCCTACTAAGGTACGAGCTGCCCAGCAGCTTTCCATATAGATTGCCTCATGACAAACATTTTCTACTCTGTTACCAGTAATTTTTAAATCTGTATAATAAGATTCTGTCTCTCCACCAGTAACAAGAGCCATAATTCCACCAGAACCTTTTTTATGACCTTCTGTACCATTTGTTGACATATAACCATTGACATCATGTACATAATTGTCTTTGATTACTACTCCTGGTAAATCGCCTGCGTCATGATTCTCTACTAAGATACCTGTTAGCATATACTTACTCTGGTCATATTCTGGTTTGCTAACCTCTCCCATCAAATCAGCACTATCTGCTTCTCTGTTTGTAACTTCCAAGTTTTGAATTGTAATATACTTGGAATTTTTGATATGAACTGCTGCCACATCTTCTTTATTCAATTTACTTCTATCTAATTCATCTAACCAGTTACTTCCATTCCCGTTGATGAGGGGGTCTTCCCCCTCACCATAACGGCCAAGAATAACGGGTTGCTCTGCGGTACCTTCTGCACCAGTAATCTCTAGTTTTTCATCATTCCAAGTACATCCAGCTTTAAGAAGTACTTTTTCTCCAGCAGCAAGCTTTAAATCTTTTAAATTTGCAAAGGATTCCCAAGCTTGATTTTCTGAAGTTCCACTATTACTGTCATTGCCATCTACCGCGTCAATATAATAAGTATTCGCTCCGGCTGCTTCCACCTTTATTGGTTCTGCAATTGATATATTTCCTACTACCAGGGCAGTCGCCATAAATAGGGAAACACCAGATTTCCATTTCTTCTTCATACGCACACTCCCATTATTTTATTTTTCCACTAAGTTTCACTGTACTCCATGCACCAACAAGTTTCTTAGTCTTACCGCTCACTTTTATATTCTTGTATGCACGGACACGTACATAATACTTTTTACCTTTTGTCAATTTTGTAAGGGTTGTGGAAGTGGTACCTGATTTCTTGATGGTTGCTTTCTTAGCAATCTTCTTGAAATCTTTCTTCAAAGCACACTGGATTTCATATCCTGTTGCCTTGCTGTCTTTCTTCCAAGTTATTTTCAGTTTCTTGCCTTTTACAAGAGTCAATTTACTGATTGCTGCTTTTTTCGGTTTTACGGTTAAAGTAACTTTTACAGATTTTGCTTTATAAGTGCCAGTTGCTTTTGCAGTAATTGTAATGGTACACTTTCCAGTTCCTTTAATTGTAACTTTGCCATTCTTAGCAACTGTTGCTACTTTCTTATCAGAAGTCTTGTAGCTTAAAGCTCCATTTCCAGTTGTTCTTTTTGCACCCAAACTAAAAGCTTTAGCACCAAAGGCTTTTGTAAATGTCTTGGTGTATTTAATGCTTTGTTCTTTCTTTAAGCTTAAAGCATAACGAGTTGTTTCTAATTTCTTAAGAGCATCTGTAATATTTTTCTGAGTTGCGTTCTTATTATCTAATACTTTTTTCGCTGCTGTAATTGCCTTTTGGAAATTGTTCCAACTTGTATCTGTATAGGTGCCTTTCTTCTTTTTCTTACAAGAATTATACATAGCCTCTAAATCATTCTTATCAGCTTTTGGCTTCTCTACATTATTGTTTTTCTTTGGCTCTAGAACAAATTTTGCATCTTCCAAAACTTTAATGGCATCTTCTATTTCTGCTTCTTGCAACTTCTCTTCCTTCAAAAGAGCTTGAGCTGCTTTTAACATCTGTTGATAAAAATTCCAACTCTCTGTTGTATAATTGCCCTTTTGAGAATCTGGAACAAGGTTAGCAGCAATTCCCTCTTCTAATAAATCAGCCATTGTTTTCAGTGACTTCAAAACTTTATTTAATTTTGCAGCCGCCTGTGCAATTTCTTCTGGTGTTGCCTGTAAATTTGCCTGTACTTTTGCTACCTCTTCATATACTTTTTGGATTTCCTTCCAACTTGCTGCTGGATAATCCTCTTTTTTCAAGTTATTTACTTGTGTCATAGCAGTCTGTAATTCTTGCTTATCTGGTAGCTTACCATTTTGTTCATCTTGAATTACTGCAATCCAGCTTAATACAGGATCTGGATTACCAGTCTTACTAATGGACACGGTAACAGTATCTGCTTTTTCCAACTTAAAGGTAATATTTTTTTGTAATTCTGTATCTGAATTTGCTAATGTAAACTCTGTGGATGTCAATTCTGTTCCATTGCTTCCTGTAGCAGTAATCTTTGTCTTTCTGCTGGTATTCCACCATTCTTGATAACCAGTAGCTACTGTATAAGTACCTGGTTCTAAATCAAAGGCATAAGTAAGATTCTTGCCGCCTTCTGCCCAGTAACCTTGCCCCCACATATCTTTGGTAGAAGTCTTAATTCCAAAGTCTACACCAAGTTTTCCTGTGTATCCAGCATAACTTAAAATAGAATATGCTTGGTCTGGTTCTGTGTTGCGGAGTTTGTTATTTGCTGCTTTCTTTACTTTTTCTAAGTATTCAGATTCTTCTGCGGAACAATCAAAGAAGTAAATTAAGTTCTTATTTAATACACTTACATTCCGCTTAATACTACGTCCATTTTCCATACTTCCTGTTATTGTTATACTTCCAATTGTCTTTTCATCTGTTGGAAGATTGCTCCAAGTAACAGCTTCTTCTTTTGTCTCACCATTTGTATAGTTAAAAGTAACCTTGGCTGGGAAAACACTTTGTAACTCTTCTAAAGATGAAACGGTATCAGGTGTCTTTGGAGTAATGCTATAGCAGGAGTAATTTAATTCCTCTAAGCTCCAATCGGAACGACTGCGCAGTGCAATTTCTTCTCCATCTTCTATTAATTCTACTGGAACCCATACATATCTGGAGTCTCTCAACTGACCGCCTGCTGCTGGTCCTACGGAAACTTCAGGATTATACCAACGGTCTCCCATATAGATAAATTTACCTTTTGCAGGGTCTACTGGAATCACACAGGTACTTTGTGTATAATAAGTGTAATTGGAATTTTCATCTGTACAAGGATCTCCCATTGTTTTCCAAGGTCCTAATGGGTGATCTGCTACTGCATAACTTGCTCTGTTTGGAGACCATCCTGTACATCCTGAAGTAATCAGATAATATTTATCTTTGTACTTGAACATTGCAGGCGCTTCTCTGGATTCTCCAATAAAGTTTCTTGTAAAGTCCTTGCCTTGTACTGCCAAGTCGTTATCTGGCTGTGCAACATTTGTATACTCATCGTTTAATTTTGCAATATGCATGGTCTGATTTCCATCAGAAGAATAAAGTACATAGGCTGTTCCATCATCATCCTTGAATAAGTTCATGTCACGAACATGACCACCTACATCTCCATCAAATCCATGATCAGCACCCTCTTCATAATTTAACAAGTAACTACCTAATAATTTATAAGGTCCTGTTGGACTGTCAGCAATTGCCACACCTGCTTTTGCCTTAGCATAATTACCGCCTGCTGATTCTGCAAAAGGATCTTGACCATCTGCATGGAACCAAATCACATATTTCTTTGTCTTATCATTGTAAAGCATCTTAGGACGTTCAATGACACATCCTTCATCTGCATTTTCACCCTGCCAAATATCAGTGAAAACTCTCTTCTGCTCTTCTTCTGTCTTTAAATCTCCATAAAGGTTTGTAAAATATTCATCTGTCTTAAACTCTTCAAAGGTTCTTGCTGTCTTTAATACAACACCTTCATCTTTCCAGTTGTATAAATCATCAGAAGAATACATATGAATACCTGGGCAAGGACGATAATCGTTGGTCTTATCTTCTCCAATCCAATACCATTTTGTTTTACCATTTACAGTGAACTGCTGAATCTGTCCACCATGTGCCTGAATCACTTTTCCTTCTGTATCATAGTATACATCACCATCTACACCAGAAAAAGAAGTATAGTTCTGTTTTAGTTCTTCCAATGCATCATAGGCATCTTTGATTGCTTTTTTTGCTGCTGCAATTTTTGCAGCATCTGTTTCATTATCAGTTACCAATTTCTGTGCTGCTGCAATGGCATCATCAAATACTTTTTTAGATGTTGCTGTATACTCTTTGCCACTATTTGTTACTCTATCTTGATAATATGCAATAGCGCCTGCTAAAGAATTATCTTCTTCCAATGCTTTATAAGCATCTTCTACTGCCTTCTTTGCTGCTGCAACTGCTTCTGGATCTGTGGAAGCTACCAATTTCTGTAATTCTGCAATAGCATCATTAAATACCTTCAAAGATGCTTGTGTATAAGTCTTTCCACTTGCATCTAATTTATTTTGATATTCATCAATGAAATCTGTTACAGGTGCATCTTCTACCAATCCCTCAAAGGCTTCTTTGATCCCTTTCTTTGCATTTGCAATTGCTGTTGTATCAGAAGAACTACTATCTACTAAATCTTGTGCTGTCTTCACTGCTGCCTTATATACATTCCAAGATTCTAACGTATAGAGTTTTTTACTTGCAGCTACTTTATCTTGATAAGATTTTATAAAATCACTCAAAGGTAAATCTATTTCTAATGCCTTATAAGCTGCTTTTAAAGCTGCCTTTGCATCAGCGATTGCCACTACATCTGTAGAATTAGCATCTACCAATGCTTTTACTGCATTAGCTGCATCATCAAATGCTTTTTTTGTTTCTGCTGTATAAACTTTGCCGCTATCTGTTACTCTGTCTTGATATAATTTTAAGAAATCTGCCAAAGTCATTGTGCTTTGATACAACTTAATTTCAGCAATATTGCAAGCTGCACTGTTACTTTCCTTAGTTGCCAAAGCATATTTAATATAACGGTAAGCAGTCTTATCTGTTTCAAACTGGTTTGCATCTACGCGAGTAATCGATCCTGCTGCTGGTTCATCTTTAATGTTATACAATAATGTCCAATTTTTCTCTGTTCCCTCATCATTAGAACCATAGAAGGCGCCGCCCTTACATCTGTATGCATATCCATTTCTTGGAGCATAACCAACCCCAGCAATTTCTTTTGTTTCTCCTAAATCAATCTGTATCCAGCCTGCTTCAAGACCATCAAAGAATGTATCTAATTTTCCATCTACTACTTTTTCTGGTTGAACATCTGCTCCATTATTATATGGCTCACTACCTGTTACCATATTGCTGTTTAAAGCAATTTCTTCTACAGCAACAGATTCATCACTTGCCCTGTCATAGGTAACACCTTCTACTGTGTAAGTAGTAATGGAATTAGCCTTTACAGTGGCAGTAAAGCTTCTGTTTACTGTATCAGCAACAATATCATCACTAGCTGTAACATCTGCCCATTTCTCACCTTCTGCCATAGAGCCACTAGTACGATTTGCAGTAATCTGATTGCCCATGCTCTTAAAGCTCTCTAGGTTAAAGTTCCAAGTCTTATCTTCTCCTGCAGTATTTACTGCTACAATAACCACTTTTTGTCCATCAGGGTCATATGCTGCCAAAGTGTTGCCAGTAGAACCGATAATGGTATAACCTGGGCGAATATACTTAGAAAATTGTCCAAATGCTTCATATTTCTTGGTTAAGACAAGTTCTTTGTTATTGTGATCTGCAAAAGCAATTCCCCAATAACCTTTATTTAAATCTAAACCTTTTCCACCATCAGCCTTACTAGCATATAACTGTTCCAAAGTATCTGCATCAAAGCCACCATCTCTAGATGCATCTGCATCTACATGATTATCTACTGCATTCCAAAGAATCCATGCGGAAGAACGAAGTCCCTTTAAGTCAGTGATAATTCTCTCAGCCAATCCCAAACCTGCTGTCATCTCACCTGCGTTTGTTCCAGCAGTGTAAGCTCCATCTACTTCAGACATCCATAGATTCTTATTTGCTTCTTCTGCTAAAGTACTTAATCCACCACGGTTAGAACCACTGTATGTATGTGTATCAATTCTTGTAACAATATTCTTTGCTTCTTCTGTCAATTCATTATAGGATGTAATCTGAGTATCAATACTCGTCTCATCTGTTCCTGAAATAATTAAGTTAATACCTTTCTCCTGCAAAGCCTTGTTTAATGCAACAATAACATTTGACTGAGATGTTCCCTGATCAAAATGGCATCCTTCCTGTTTATTACTGTTAGCGCCCCAATAATCTGTATAAGGCTCATTCATTGGAGTTGCACTTTGGAAGGTAATTACACCTTCTGTCTGCCAATGTTCAATGACATCTGCCATATAGGCTGCAAAAGCATCATAACAATCTGCACGCAGATTATCTGAATTTGCATCTACTGCTCCTGAACTACAGCCACTATTTGTCATAAAATATGGTGGTGAGTTAGAGAAAGCTTCTGCAATAAAGTCTGTTCCGCTAGCTGCTGCAGCTGCCTTTAAAATATTCATCTGGTTTTTATCTGCATCCCAATCATAATTCCAAGCATATCCAGATGTCTCATCTACTCTATTAAATTCTTGTTTATATTTATCCAAAGTCTGTGTTTCTGTGATTTGCATTTTTGTCACATTGGTGCAATATCCTGGAACAATAGAATCAGAACGTTGAATATGAGGTGCATGTAAAAATTCATCTGGCAATGCAGCCATTTCATCAGATTTTACCACTAACATATTGACAAAATCTAAGGTCCAACCAGCATTTCCTGCTACATCAATAGTATTTGCACCAGCCTTTAATACTACATTGGGAATAGTCACTAAGAATAAGGTCTGATTAGCACCACTGCCTTCTACAATCTGTCCAGCCTTAACAGCTGCATTATCCACTACATAATCTTTTGTACTGTCTGTATCACTACTATTTACTCGAATCGCTACATCTCTGGTTGTATTAGCATTATGCATCAATAATAATTTTACGGTGTAATCGCCAGCATCTGTTGCATTTACGGTATAGTGCAAATTATCTCCAGTACCAACAGCATCACCTAATTTATTTACATAGCCTATTGCACTTTTCTCTCCTACGGCTTTTCCTTTTGTAAAACCAAAATCTGCATCTGATTTCAAATAAGTAGCCGTTTTCAATCTATCTTCGATGGAGCTAATTTTCATGCTACTTCCATTATAATTCAATACACCCTCTTGCTTTTCCACTCCAAAGATTTGTGCCTTTTCATTCTGTGTCAGTTCTTTTACTTCCCCTACACAGTCGCCGCCACCAATATTATAGCGACCAATATTCATGTCTAGTCCCTCGTCACTGAAAAAAGCTGTTGCTGCCTTTTCTGTTAGGGTGGTATCATATCCTAAACGGTTTGCCCACCAACAGAGAGACGTGCCCCAGCCCTCAAACTCTCCAAGACCATCTCCATCTGTGTCATGGAAGGGTGAGGCAGAACTAGGCTGTAGGAGTACATTTGCATCCACGGTAGCTGCTTTTTGTCCATCTGATGTTCCAGCCGCATATACTGTGCCTATTCCATTTACTGGCAAAGCGGTTAGAAAAAGAGTGGCTGCAGTAACTACACTAATACCTTTTTTCAATCCTCTCATTTTCCTCTTCTCCTTTTCATTTTTTTAGAGTATGGTATTCTTTAGGGGTTTTATAGCTCTTTTCTCTATTGAGTATCCAAATTTTCCTTAAATTATAATAAATAGTAAGTCTTTTGGTAACTCTGCTCAAAAGTCTCTTCTGATTTATGATATCTTTGGATTCATAACAATAGAAAATACACTTTGCAAACCTTCTATTCCTTTATTTAGAGAAAATAACTACATACTTTCCCACTTTTTTGCCATCTCATACTAATATTCTAAGATTTTTTAGTAATTTTCTCAACCGTTTTAGTAAAATTTCTATTTTAATTTTTATTTTCGTGAAATATATCTAAAAAACAAAGCCGAAATCTTACAATTTCGACTTTGTTTTTCACTATTTTTTATGCAATTTAATGAAATTATTTTTATTAAATCATTTTCTTTTTATATATTGCAGTTAAATATCTGCATATAGCCTCAAAACACTTAACATACTATTTTTACAAGAATATTTTATAATTTTTTAATTCGCTCTAATGCTGCTAGAGTATTTTCATAACTTCCAAAAGCTGTCAATCTGAAGTATCCTTCTCCACTTGGACCAAATCCAGAGCCTGGTGTTCCAACTACATTGGCTTGTTCTAACAAATAATCAAAAAATTCCCATGAAGTCATTTTTTCTGGTGTTTTTAACCAAATATAAGGCGCATTTACACCACCAAATACCATATAACCTGCTTCCTTTAGACCTTGTTTAATTGTAGCTGCATTTTTCATATAATATGCTACTTGTTCTTTTAACTGAGCTTTTCCCTCTGGACTGTAAGTTGCTTCTCCTGCCCGCTGTACAATATAAGGTGCACCATTAAATTTTGTTCCATGCCGGCGTGCCCACATTCCATGTAAAGAAACCTCACCACATTTTAAAGCTTTTGGAACTACTGCATAACCCAATCTTACACCTGTAAAGCCTGCATTTTTGGAAAAACTTTTTAGTTCAATCGCACAAGTTTGTGCTCCATCACACTCATAGATAGAATGTGCCACCTCTGCCTCTGAAATATATGCTTCATAAGCCCCATCATAAATAATAATTGCTCCAACTTTATTAGCATAGTCCACCCATTCTTGAAGTTGTGATTTGGTAATGGTAGTCCCTGTAGGATTATTGGGCAAACATAAATAAATCATATCTGGTGTTTCCTTTGGAAATTCTGGTACAAAATCATTTTCCATTGTACAAGGCATATAAATAACCTTACTCCAAGTTTCTGTCTTTGGATTATACTCACCAGTTCTTCCTGCCATTACATTAGAGTCTACATAAACTGGATATACAGGGTCACAAACTGCAATTTTATTTTCTACTCCAAAAATTTCTTGAATATTAGCAGAATCACTTTTGGCACCATCAGAAACAAAAATTTCATCTGCTGAAATCTCACATCCTCTAGATTTATAATCATGTTCCGCAATAGCCTTTCGCAAAAATTCATAACCTAAATCTGGTGCATAACCATGAAACGTCTCAGCTTTTCCCATTTCATCCACTGCTTGATGCATAGCTTCAATTACAGCAGGAGCCAAAGGTTGTGTGACATCCCCAATCCCAAGGCGGATAATTTTCTTATCTGGATTTGCTGTTGTAAAAGCAGATACTTTTTTTGCAATGGTGCTAAATAAATAACTGCCTGGTAATTTTTGATAATTTTCATTGATTTTATACATATTCTACTCCTTTTTCCTTTTGTCTATTTTATAATATCTTCTGGAAGTATCACTTCTCCATCAAATACAGTTACTGCTGGTCCAGTCATATACACAGGTGCATGGTCTCCCTCCCAAGCAATTTGTAGGTCACCACCTAGAAGTTGTACTTTGACATTATGTTCCACACTATTTTTTAAGATCGCAGCCACAGCAATCGCGCATGCTCCTGTTCCACAAGCAAGTGTTTCACCACTTCCTCTCTCCCACACTCTCATTCTCAAAGTATTTTTATCAAGAATATTAACAAACTCTGTATTAATTCGCTTGGGAAAATAGGAATGATGCTCAAATTGAGGACCTATTTTTTCTAGATTGAGATTTCTAATATCTTCTTCCATAAATATAACACAGTGAGGATTTCCCATAGAAATACAAGTTGCTTGATAGATTTTTCCCTCTATTTCTAGTGGAAGATTCAACGCCTGTTTTTCTTCTGTCAATACTGGAATTTTAGCCGCTTCTATTTCTGGTGCACCCATATTTACTTTTACCAAAGCTACTTTTCCATTTTCCACTGTCATATCTAAATATTTCATTCCAGCTAATGTTTCAACGCTAATATTAGTTTGATTGGTAAGTCCATAATCATATACATATTTTGCTACACAACGTATCCCATTTCCACACATTTCTCCACGGGAACCATCTGCATTGTACATTGCCATTTCAAAATCTGCTGTTTGTGAGGGTTTGATCAATATCAATCCATCTGCTCCAACACCAAAGTGCCTGTCACTTACAAACTTTGCAATTTCCTCTGGATGGGTTACTTCTTCTTTCAAACAGTTCACATAAACATAATCATTTCCTATTCCATGCATTTTTGTAAACTTCACACAATCCCTCCTATCCCTGAATCATACTTAAAATCATTTGAGCAGTCTCTGTCAATCCTGTCCCACTATCCATACTACACTTTTGTATATAATGATGTGCCTCTTCTTCTGTCATATGATTACGTGCCATTAGAAGCTCTTTTGTCCTCTGAATCACCTTTTTTTCCTCTTCACTTCGTTCTTTCTGTTTTGGTTTTTTCTTCTTTTTTCTTTGTGAAAGAGAATATAGTATCATCTCCATAGTGCTTACTAATTCATGCACTTTCAGTGGCATGGACAAAAATACAATGTGCTCTGTGCTCCTTGTATCCCATACATTCTGAGAAGTTATCACAAGCATTTCAAAACCAGAAGGAAGATATTCATAAATCTGGCTATATATCATATCTTTCAGGCGACTACTGCACACTATAATTCCACTTTCTAACATATCAGCATATTGTAAGATTTGGGCACCTGTAGTACACACCGCACTCACACAAAAACCATGTTTGACCAGAATATTTTTTATATTTTTTCCATTTTCTATTTTGGGAAATGCTACAATTATATTAGTCAAAACACTTCCTCCATAGCCTTATATTTTATACAAATAGTTGCTAATTTCCCACTCTGTTATCTGTTCCCGATAAGATTCCCACTCTGCTTGTTTTGCCTTTGCATACTTCTCAGCAATATGCTTCCCCAAAACCTTACAGATAAGTTCATCTTTTTTCATTTCTTCAATTGCCTCATATAAATCTGTGGGAAGTGAAGCAATCTGAAGTCTTTCCTTTTCCTCTTTTTTCATATGAAATATATTTTCCTGAATTGGCTCTGGTGGTTGTATCTGATTTTTTATACCTTCCAATCCTGCTGCAAGGCATACTGCAAATGCAAGATATGGATTAGCTGCTGGGTCTGGACATCTTAGTTCTATTCTAGTAGCAGCCCCTCTAGCTGATGGAATACGAATCAAAGGACTTCTATTGGTAGCAGACCAAGCAATAGACACTGGAGCCTCATAACCTGGAACCAAACGTTTATAAGAATTTACAAGTGGATTTGTAATAGCTGTCATGCCTTTTATATGCTTCATCAGACCTCCAATAAAGTAATAGGCTTCTTTACTTAAACCTAAATTGTCAGAAGCATCTTCAAAAATATTTTTCCCATTCTTAGACACAGACATATTGATATGCATACCAGAACCCTGCATCCCATATTTTGGTTTTGGCATAAAACTAGCAAATAATCCAAAACGTTTTGCAATCGTTTTTACTGCCAATTTAAAAGTCATAATATTATCTGCTGCTGCTAACCCCTCATCGTAACGAAAATCAATCTCATGTTGTGCTGGAGCCACTTCATGATGAGAACATTCTATTTCAAAGCCCATTTCTTCTAAAGTTAGTACCATATCACGCCTTGCGTTTTCTCCCAAATCTACTGGACCAAGGTCAAAATATCCTGCACGCTCATGTGTCAAGGTAGTAGGTCTTCCTTCCTCGTCTGTATGGAACAAGAAAAATTCACACTCTGGTCCCACATCAAATTGGTATCCCATCTCTGCTGCAGAGACAAGAGTTTTCTTTAAAATATATCTAGGATCCCCCTCAAAAGGTGTACCATCAGGTCTATAGATATCACAAATAATTCTCGCTACTTTTCCTTGTTGTGGTCTCCAAGGAAAAATAACAAAGGTATCTAAATCTGGATATAAATACATATCAGATTCTTCAATACGCACAAAACCTTCAATGGAGGAACCATCAAACATACATTGATTACTTAAAGCTTTCTCTAATTGGCTTTTGGTAATAGCCACATTCTTTAGTGTTCCAAACATATCTGTAAATTGAAGGCGAATAAACTCTACATCTTCTTCCTTCACTAACCGAATAATATCCTGTTTTGTATATTTACTCATGAAGCCACACTCCTTTTTGTTTATTCCCGCGAGTAATAAGCAAAGAGTCCATATTAAGTGCCCTGCCCTGCGGGTATATGTGAACATTTTTGTGATGGGGTTATTGACTATCATGCAGTATTATAAATAAACTTATATAAAAAATCAATTATTTTCCAATGGTTATCTATTATTTATCTCTACATTTATGATAGAAAACTAGAAAAAAGATTTATACTTATATATTTTCTTTACAATACTCCAACACTTTTTCAAATGCCATATTTCCACCAAATAAATCCAATGCACTTCCAATTGTAACATGAAGTTGATTTTTTCCTAATTGTTTCAACTGCTTCAAATCCTCAAAACTTCCCACACCTCCCGCATAGGTAATGGGAAGTTTTCCCCAATTTCCCAAAAGTTCTACCAGTGTTTCTTCTATTCCATTTGCTTTTCCTTCTACGTCTACTGCATGAATTAAAAATTCATCTGCATAATTGGATAAACGTTCTAATAATGAAATTTCCAATTTTTCTTGTGTAAATTTCTGCCAACGATCTGTTACAATATAGTAATCCTTTCCATGTTTTCTACAACTTAAATCTAATACCAAATGTTCTCGACCTGTAATCTTTTGAAGTTTTTCTAAGTTATCATAGTGAATGACACCATCTTGAAATACATAAGAGGTCACAATCACATGACTTGCACCTGCCTGCAAAAATTCTAAAGCATTTTCTGGACAAATCCCTCCACCAACTTGCATACCACCTGGATATGCTGCTAAGGCTTTTTTTGCTTGTTCTTTTGTAGCTTTGTAATAAGGACTATCCACAGCATTTAATAAAATAATATGTCCTCCGTTTATTGCATAACTCTGATATAATTTGGCAAAAAAAGCAGCATCCTGATCTGAGACAAAATTTTCCAAGGCTTGGTCTCCATCATCCTTCAAACTTCCTCCTATAATTTGCTTTACCTTTCCATTGTGAATATCTATGCATGGTCGAAAATCCATTTTATCAGCTTCCTTTCAAAATATTAGTAGATATTTTTGCGAACTTTATTTTATTATATCATATAAAAAAAATAAAGTTTATATCTAATTTCCTCGTTGACAGTTCCTATCTTTTTTGTTAAAATCGAGGGAATAACACTCACTTTGGTAAGCGCAAAGCGGAAACGTTCTTGAATCAACCAAATATTTAAATTCATAGAAAGAGAGGAAAAACATGGGTACAATTATCGGCGAAGGAATCACATTTGATGATGTATTATTAGTTCCTGCATACTCAGAAGTCACACCAAATATGGTGGATCTTTCCACCTATTTAACCAAAAAAGTTAAACTGAATATTCCTATGATGAGTGCAAGTATGGATACTGTCACAGAGCATAGAATGGCTATTGCTATGGCCCGTCAAGGTGGTATTGGAATCATTCATAAAAATATGTCAATTACAGCGCAAGCTGAGGAAGTTGACAAGGTAAAACGTTCCGAAAATGGAGTTATTACCGATCCTTTCTCCCTTTCTCCAGAACACACATTACAAGATGCAGACAACTTAATGGCAAAGTTCCGAATCTCTGGTGTTCCCATTACTGAAAATGGAAAGTTAGTTGGTATCATTACCAATCGTGACTTGAAATTTGAAGAAGACTTTTCTAAAAAGATTAAAGAATCTATGACTTCTGAAGAACTTATCACAGCTAGAGAAGGCATTACTCTTGCAGAAGCCAAAAGCATTCTAGCAAAGGCAAGAAAAGAAAAACTGCCAATTGTAGATGAAAATTTTAAACTAAAAGGTTTAATTACCATCAAAGATATTGAAAAACAGATCCGGTATCCATTGTCAGCCAAAGATGCACAAGGCAGACTACTTTGTGGAGCGGGAATTGGTATCACTTCCAATATGTTAGAACGTGTAGAGGCTCTAGTTAATGTTAAAGTAGATGTTGTAGTAGTGGATTCTGCACATGGACATTCCAAAAATATTTTAACAGCAATCAAGGAAATCAAATCTGCTTATCCTAATTTACAAGTAATTGCAGGAAATATTGCAACTGGTGAGGCTACAAAAGCCTTGATTGAGGCAGGTGCCGATGCAGTAAAAGTTGGAATTGGTCCTGGTTCTATTTGTACTACACGTGTAGTTGCCGGTATTGGTGTTCCTCAGATCTCTGCGATTATGAATTGTTATCAAGTAGCCAAAGAATATGATATTCCTATTATTGCAGATGGGGGAATTAAATATTCTGGTGATGTTACAAAAGCAATTGCTGCTGGTGCAAATGTATGTATGATGGGAAGCATTTTTGCTGGCTGTGATGAAAGTCCTGGTATGTTTGAAAAATATCAGGGAAGAAAATATAAGGTATATCGTGGTATGGGCTCTCTTGCTGCAATGGAAAATGGTTCCAAAGACCGCTATTTCCAACAAGATGCTAAGAAACTAGTTCCAGAAGGTGTAGAAGGACGAGTTCCCTATAAAGGAACTGTTGAGGATACGGTTTTCCAACTAATCGGTGGTCTTCGTTCTGGTATGGGATATTGTGGTACACCTACAATAGAAGATTTGAAAGAAAATGGACAATTTGTTAAGATTTCTGCTGCTTCTTTAAAAGAAAGTCATCCACATGACATCCATATTACAAAAGAAGCTCCTAACTACAGTATTGATGAATAAACGATTTCATTAGAAATCTAAGTCATTTTTAAAAAATTCCATTATGTATTGTTTTAATCGTTCTATCTTATAAAAGTAATAGAAAAATAAATCTAACTGTTGCAAAATAGTAGAATGAAATATTTCAAAAATATAAAAAAGACTGTTGTATTTAAAAGGGACATATAAAGATATATTATTTTCTAACTAGATATATCTTTTATATAGCATCTTCTGAATATAACAGTCTCTTTTTCTAATTAAAAATACTATTTTAAAAATCACTTTAACCAAATTTATCTGAATTAATTTATTATTTCATACATCTCTTAAGGATTTGTTTTCTTGTTGTTATTTTCCTTATTGGTATTTTTATTATTGTTGTTATTCTTATCATTCTTATTATTGGTGTCATTATCATTGTCATCTGTAATATCTTCTACACCATTTTCTACATCGTCACCAAGGTCTTCTACACCATCTACAATATCATCTCCAACATTATCCAAAACGCCATCTGTATCATCTGTCACTTTATCTTTGTTGGTGGAATTATTGTTTCCATTATTAGTGTTGTCATTATTGGTAGTTCCATTGTTAGTGGTTTCATTGTCAGTGGTTCCATTGTTAGTGGTTCCATTGTCAGTGGTTCCATTGTTAGTGGTTCCATTATTAGTGCTTCCATCTTCTGTCATATTATTGTCATTTCCATTATTATTGTTCCCACAGGCAGTAACACTACATAAAACTAGAACTAGCAAACTTCCTACCAAAATTTTCTTAAACTGTTTCATAATAATTCTCCTTTACTCTAAAATTTTCTTTTACTGTATTAATGTGAGCAAAAATATAAAATTTATACTTAATTGCTTACTTTTTCATCCATATTTCTAATCTTTTAAATAAACCTCAAACGTGCCAAATACTAATACTGTAAAAATTTTCCTATTTTTTCATTTTAGGCTGGAAAATCAAACTTGCCAAATAACCAAATACCAAAGCTGCAGAAATTCCTACTGCACTTGCAGTAAATCCTCCCATAAAAATACCAATAAATCCATCTGATTCTACAGATTTCTGTATTCCCTGCCATAAAACATTACCAAATCCCAATAAGGGAACACTAGCTCCTGCTCCTGCAAATTCACGAAATGGCTCATAAATTTGAAGCGCTCCTAATACAGCTCCACTACAAACTAATAATACCATAATTCTCCCTGGCAACATTTTTGTTTTCTCCATTAGAATCTGAGTTAATGCACAAATTACACCACCTACCCAAAAGGCATTTATATAATCCATTTTCTTTCCTCCATCATAATATAGTATCTTTATCTTGCATATTAATCACTACCCTACAATAGTTTATCCTTTGGCTTTCCTTTCTCTCCTATCCAGCGTATTCAATCACTACCCCATGAGCAATTCCAGGCACACTTTGTCCTTCATTAAAACTAACCGTAGAAAGTAATGCTCCAGTAGGAACAAAAAGCACACGTTTATAATTCCCATTTTCTAATTTAGGTAAGATATATGCACTTAAAGTAACTGCAGAACATCCACAGCCACTACCTCCAGCATTTGTATTTTGTTTTTCACTATCAAAAATTTCTATGCCACAATCCATATGAACCATAGAAATATCAAATCCCTTCTTCTTTAAAAGATCGATTAAAATTTCTTGTCCTACGGTCCCCAAATCTCCCGTTATAATTTTGTCATACTCTTCTGGTTGCCTTTTAAAATCAACTAAATTTTGGTAAATTGTATCACAGGCTGCTGGAGCCATTGCAGCTCCCATATTCATAGAATCTTTTACGCCGTAGTCCACCACTTTTCCAGTGGTAATTCCAGTAATGCGCAGATGGCTTCGTTTTGTTCCAAGTACAAAGGCTCCACTTCCTGTAACCGTCCAGGTAGCTGATAAGGGCCTTTGATTGGCATACTCCAAGGGAAAGCGAAACTGTTTCTCCGCACTTGCAAAATGGCTAGAAGTAACTGCCAATACATTATCTGCATATCCTGCTGCCACTGCCATTGCTGCAAGGGATAAAGATTCTCCAGCAGTAGAACAGGCACCATACAAGCCAAATAAAGGAACATTTAATTCCATCAATCCAAAGGTTGTTGCAATATTTTGCCCCAGTAAATCTCCACCAAAGATATAGCGGATATTTTCTTTTTTTAAATTTGCTTTTCCTAAGGCAAGTGTCGCTGCCTCCTTTTGCAAAGTACTTTCTGCTTCCTCCCAAGTTTCTTCTCCAAATTTATCATCTGAACCTACCACATCAAACAATTTTCCCAAGGGACCTTCTCCTTCTTTGGTTCCCACAATACTAGCACTGCTTTGAATATAAGGTGCTTGGTCAAATTGGATACTCTGGGTTCCAATCGTCTGTGACATAATATTTCCTCCTATTTCCATTTTGTTGCTTTTATTGTGCCCAATATTTTACATTTTACTCCAAATAAATAGAACAAAGTGGGTAAGTGCGCATAATATTTTATTCTATAGGAAAGATATACACTTTGACAATTCACAGTAACAAGGTATTTCCTATAGAAGAAAAAAGTGTGCAATCTCTTCATTCAAGAGAAGATTGCACACTTTGTCGCGCCAACTGCAGTCATGCAGTAACATTTTCCATACTGCATTAAGCACTTTTCTTTTCATTTGAAATTTTTACTAAATTTTCTAAAATTTTATATGCCTTTCCAGAATCAATGGATTCTGCTGCTATATCAATTCCTTTTTCTATATTTTCTGCCAATCCTCCTACATATAATGCAGCAGCCGTATTTAATAAAACAATTTCTCGCTTTGCCCCTTGTTCTTCTCCTTTTAGAATAGCAGTAGTAATTCTTGCATTCTCTTTGCTATCACCCCCTTGTAATTCTTCCAATGTGGCACGTTTTAATCCAAATCGCTCTGGTGTCACTTGATAAGTTTCTACTTTTCCATTTTTTATTTCAGAAACAGTTGTTTTTCCTGTTAATGTAAATTCATCCATATGATCTTCACCACTTACCACAAATCCATTTATTACGCCTAAACGCTCCATAACATTCGCCACTAAATCTGTTAAATCTGGATCATATACCCCTACTACCATTGCTTTTGCATCAGAAGGATTTGCAAGGGGACCTAAAATATTAAATACAGAACGGATTCCCATCTCTTTTCTCGCCTGCCCCACATATTTCATAGATTTATTAAAACTTTGTGCAAACATAAATCCAATTCCCACTTCTTCTACACATTTTGTAACTATTTCTGGTGTTGCTAAAATATTGACACCCAATTCTTCTAACACATCTCCAGCTCCACTTTTACTAGAAATAGAACGATTTCCATGTTTTGCGATAGGAAGCCCTGCACCTGCTGCTACAAACGCTGCAGTGGTAGATATATTAAAAGTAAACGTTCTATCACCACCTGTTCCCACCAAATCCAAATAATTTTCTATTTTAGGTGAAATATGCTGTGCCTTTTCCTTTAATACAGATGCAAACCCCGTCAATTCCTCCAAAGTCTCTCCCTTCATACGCATAGCAGTCAAAAACGCTCCAAGTTGTGCTTGGCTTGCCTCTCCACTTAACATAGCATTCATAACTCTTCTTGCTTCCTCTTCTGTTAAATCATGTCTATCCACAACTTTCTGAATTTCTTCTTTCATAATATATAACCTCTTTTCTATTTATCATCAACAACTTCTATTCGATATAAAAATATTCCATTCCTAATTTTAAAATTTGATACTACTTTTTGCAGTTTTCAATATTTAAAAGTATTTCATTCCTATTTAAAAAATAGATAAAATATATACTTTCTGGGGCATCCCATTATGCCATTTGGGGTGTCACAAGGTATACAAACCATCATTAAAGAGCATTCAATTCCCGCTTAAAAGTTTGACAATATTCCTTTGCAGCTTCTATGGAATACTTATGTTCTTCCATTAAATTAATAAAGTGAGAACCTACAATCGCACCATCAATAATATCTTTCATTGGTGCTACATCTGAAGCATAACATATTCCAAATCCCATCATAACTGGAATTTTTGACACAGCTTTTACATTAGACAAATAATTTATAATCTCTTGATGAAAATTTCCACTTTGTCCCGTTACCCCCATACTAGAAACACAATATACAAATCCTCTTGCACCTTCTAAGATTTTGGGAATACGGTCTGTAGATACAGGAGAAACCAATTGTATTAGAATGGGAGCCTTTTCTATTTCTAGAGCTTTGCGAAGTTCTTTTTGTTCTTCTAAGGGTAAATCTGGTACAATTACGCCATCCACACCACATTGCACACATTCACGAACAAATTCCTTGATTCCATAATGAAGAATTGTATTATAATACATCATAAAAATAATTGGAATTTCTACTCCCTCGTTCCTTATTTCCCCCATCAGGGCAAATACTTTTTTTAGATTTGTACCTTGTTGAATCGCTTTATAAGACGCTGCCTGAATGACTGGACCATCTGCTACTGGATCTGAAAATGGTATTCCTAATTCCAAAATATCTGTTCCAGCTTCCTCTTGTGCTTTTATTAATGCTTTGCAGCCCTCCATGTCTGGCAGACCTGCAGTCATATAAGTAACCAATGCTTTTTCTCTTCTCTCTTTTAATGTTTGTATTCTATTTTCAATTCTATTAGACATTTTTTCCTCCTCTTTCCTATTGCTTGCTAAATTACATGGATACAAAAAAATTTATATCATTACAATTCATTTACATTTTGCAGTAAAAATAGTAGTCTTCTTAATTCATATATCCTTTTCCCTCTAAATAGTCTGCTACTGTATGCACATCCTTATCTCCACGACCAGACAAGCATATTATCATAATATCTTCCTTTTTCATTTTCTGTGCTTGTTTTTTTGCATAAGCAATTGCATGAGCACTTTCAATTGCTGGAATAATTCCTTCTAATTTACACAATTCCTGCAAAGCCTCCATTGCCTCTACATCTGTAATAGATACATATTCTACTCGTTTAGTATCTCTTAAATATGCATGTTCTGGACCTACTCCAGGATAATCTAATCCAGCAGAAATAGAATGAGCCAATTGTATATTTCCATCTTCATCTTGCAATAAATAAGATTTCATTCCATGAAGTGTTCCAGATTTACCAAGTGCCATTGCACTTGCATGTTTTCCTGTCTCTATGCCAAGACCTGCTGCTTCTACACCAATTAAATGTATGGTAGGTTCTTCTATAAATTCTGCAAACATTCCAATTGAATTGGAGCCTCCACCCACACATGCCAAAACTACATCTGGTAATTTACCTTCTACTTCCATTATTTGTTGTTTGGATTCCTTACTAATCACACGCTGAAATTCCTTTACCATTTTAGGATATGGATAAGGTCCTACAGCAGAACCAATTACATAAAAAGTATCCTCTGCTGTTTTTGCCCAAACACGAATTGCCTCATTGGTAGCATCTTTCAAGGTATTACTTCCAGAAGTAACTCTTTCTACTTTTGCTCCTAATAGCTGCATGCGAAGAACATTTAATTTCTGTCGTTCCATATCTTCTGCTCCCATGTATATAGTACACTCCATTCCAAACAATGCAGCAATTGTAGCAGTTGCCACCCCATGCTGCCCAGCCCCTGTCTCTGCAATAACTTTTTTCTTTCCCATACGTCTTGCCAATAAAATCTGCCCCACCACATTGTTAATCTTGTGTGCACCTGTGTGATTCAAATCTTCTCGTTTTAAATATATTTTTGTTCCATAAGCTTCACTTAGTCGCTGTGCATAGTAAAGAGGGGTCTTTCTTCCTACATATTGTTCCAAATAATAATGATATTCTCTTTTAAATGCTTCATCTTTTATGGCTTCTTCAAAAGCCATTTCTATTTCTGCTAATGTATTCATCAATGATTCTGATACATACTGTCCACCAAATTCTCCATAATATCTCTTATCCATCTTTTTCATATTCCCTTACCTTTCTTACAAATTCTATTATTAATTGTCTATCTTTTCTTGTTGTAAATTTATCTGCTTTTCTTGTAATTTTTCCTTCACTATCTATTTTGGTAAATCCTGCTTCTATATTAAAACTGATTCTTCTTTGTCTATCTTGAAAAGATTCTTTTAAACTTGTTTCTATCTCAAGATTTCTTTCTTTTTCTTTCAAAACTATTTCTACACTAGAACTTACATCTATCACATCTGGTGCAAAGATTTTTATTCCATCTCTTACATTTTCAGAATTCAATCCACCAGCAAGCACAAACTTTTTTCCATGAAAGTAATATGCTTTTTTCTGTACTACCGCTTGACAGGCCTTCCAATCAAAAGTTTTTCCTCCTCCTGCTATCTTAGCATCTACTACATACGCAGCAATATTTTCATGATGTTCTAAGTATTCTAATTCTTCTACTCGCTCTATATTACAGGCGCGCCAAATAGGAATTTTTGTATCTTCTAATACTTTTTCTTCTAATTTTCCATGTATTTGCAAAATATCAAAGCCTGCTTCTTCTATTTTTTGACACAGCTTTCTATTTGGACTTACTGTTACCGCTACTTGTTTGATATCTTGGGATAAAAGGTTCTGTATTTTCTTCGCTTGTGGAAAGGTTATATTTCTTTTACTTTTTTCAACAAATACAAAGCCTGCATAGTCTGCATTTACTTGATTTAAAAATTCTGCTTCTTCTAAACTTGTAAGTCCACAAATTTTTACTTCAGGAATTTTCAAATTTCTCACCTTCTCTCCCATATGCTTTTATTCTCAATCTAAACCTTTCCAATGTCTTGCCAACTCTCTTGGATGATCTGCTTCCATAAATGCTCTTCCAATCAAAAATGCATCTACTCTAGATTCCTTTAAAAATTTCACATCTTTATCACTGACAATTCCACTTTCTGACACAAAAATTTTTCCTTCTGGAGCCATTTTTGACAATCGTCTTGTGGTATCCAATTGAATTGTAAAATCATGTAAATTCCGGTTATTCACTCCAATAATTTCTGCGTCTAATTTTAGGGCACGTTCCATTTCTGTTTCATTATGAGTTTCCACCAACGCATCCATACCAAGTTCTTTTGTCAAATCATAGAAATCTTTCATCTGTATATCATCCAAAATTGCAACAATCAGTAAAACTGCATTTGCCCCAATGGCCTTTGCCTCATAAAATTGATATTCATCAATCATAAAATCTTTTCGAATCATTGGCAGTGTAGAAAGTTTTCGAATCTCTTTTAAATCATCTATATTTCCTCCAAAATAATCCTCCTCTGTCAAACAAGAGATTGCATCCACAGAAGCGTTATAGTCTTCAATTCTATCTGCAAATTTCAGTTTATTGTTCATTTTTCCCACACTAGGAGAAGCCTTCTTAAATTCTCCAATAATCGAAATCCCTGATTTTACAAGAGCTTCTCGAAAACTTGGCGAATCTCCTTGATAATTTTCTGCCAAATGTCTGATTTCTATTTCGCTAACTCTGGCTTTGTGCTGAGTTAATCGCTGTTTTTTCGCCTCTACAATCTTATCTAAAATCATTTTTATATCACTCCATTTACAAAATTATCTATGACGCCTTTTTATGTTCTATATCACTCCATTTACAAAATTATCTATCATACGCTTGCCATGTTCTGTATAGATAGATTCTGGATGAAATTGTAATCCTACCACAGGATAATCTTTATGGCGCATTGCCATAATTTCTCCATCTTCCGTTCTTGCTAATACCTGTAAACAGTTAGGAAGTGTTTGCTCTTGTACTGCTAGAGAATGATATCTTGCAATTTTAATTGGAGAATCAATTCCAGCAAAAATACTTTCTCTCTTGTGATAAATCACAGACTGTTTTCCATGAAACAATTTCTTAGCATAACTAACAGTTCCTCCCAAGGCTTCTCCAATACACTGATGTCCCAGACAAATGCCTAAAATTGGTATTTTAGTTAAAAATTCTTTTACTACATCCATGCAAATACCTGCTTCCTTTGGGCTTTTTGGTCCAGGTGATAAAACAATTTGTTCGGGCTGTAAGATTTCTATCTCTTTTATTGTAATTTTATCATTTCGAACTACCTGAATATCTTCTATAAAAATCCCCAGATATTGATATAAGTTATAAGTAAAAGAATCATAGTTATCGATCAACAAAATCATAAATGTTCCTCCTCCACCAAGGTTTTTGCCAATGCCATTACTTTATTGCAACATTCTTGATATTCCATTTCTGGTTTTGAATCTGCTACAATTCCAGCTCCAGCTTGTAAATATACTTTATTTCCCTTTTTTATCATAGTTCTTATCGTAATACACAAATCCATATCGCCACTAAAATCAATATATCCTGTTGCACCTCCATAAAGTCCCCTTCTACTTTCTTCAAGTTCATCAATAATTTCCATAGCGCGTATCTTTGGTGCTCCACTTAAGGTTCCTGCTGGAAGAAAGGAAGTTGCCAAATCGAGGGGATGGTAGATTCCTTTTTTTCTTCCTTCCACCATAGACACAATATGCATAACATGGGAATAGTTCTGTATTTCCATAAACTGTGTAACTTTTACGGTGCCAAATTCAGAAATCTTTCCCATATCATTTCTTGCCAAATCTACCAACATTACATGTTCTGCACATTCTTTTTCATCCTTTCGTAAATCTTCTTTTAAAAATTTATCTTCTGTTGCATTTTTCCCACGCTTTCTTGTGCCTGCAATGGGACAAGTAAATACACGATCTCCCTGCTGTTTTACAAGCATTTCTGGTGAACTTCCAATTACTTCAACTTCTCCAAAATTAAAATAATATAGATAAGGAGAAGGATTTAATTCTCTCAATTCTTTATATAATTCAAAACCTTCTTGCTTTGTTTCAATTATCCAACGCTGAGATAACACCGTTTGAAAAATATGTCCTTCTTGAATATAATCTTTTATCTTTTCTACTTTTTGTGCATATTGTTCCAAGGTATCAGATTTCTTTATCATCTTTCCATCATGAACAAATATAGATAATTCTTGTTTTTGTTCTCTTGGCATTTTTGCCTTTTCAATCAACATTTCTGCCTCTTTTAAAGATTGCTGCTTTCCTGTTTCACTGTCTTCTCCTAATACGATTGCTGTTAAAGTTTCTGCCACATAATCTACTACAATAAACTTTGTCATCAACATCATTTGAATGGTTTCCACTCCAATTTCATCAGGATTATTATCTGGCAACTCTTCCGAGTATCTTATAAAATCATATCCAAGATTTCCAACCAATCCTCCACTAAAATTCAATCCATCTGTATCTTTCTTTATTTCAAATTGGTTATAGTATGCCTTCAATAACTTCAATGGATTTCCTTCTAATACTTTTTCTCCTTGTGCTGTCTGAATTACCAATGCATGCTTTCGAGAGGTAATAATCTCTTCTGGTTCTACTCCAAATAATGTATACCTATCATAATTTTTATTATAACTTTCCAATAAAAAACCTTTTTTCTTTCCCACTATATTTTCATACATGCCAATAGCTGTTTCATTTACAATACTAACAGTACGTTTATAAACCTTTAAAATACGCTTCATGTTATTTTGTTCTCCTTGTGCGAATGTCATATTATTTTTATTCTATTAGAATAAAAAATCCCTAGTAAAAGTTTTTTCTACTTCTACTAGGGACGATGGAATCGTGGTGCCACCCTATTTTATTATAGTCTTAAGTGCACTTTCGTTTTTATTGCAAATTACAGGACGCGGGCAGCTTTCGCTGCATTTTCCTTTCCGCGTCTGTGTGCAATCGAGTAGGGGAGATTCTTCTTTTCCTACTCGCTGCGTGGGGCGCATACTGCGTAAGCAGTAAATTTCCTTATGCTCCCCTGTGCATAAAAAGCGGATATTTCAAATCAGAAATATCCGCCACTAATTCTATAACCTCAATCCGATACACATGATATCTTACCCCTATAACGTGAGGACACGGCATCCGCTACTGTTACAATTATTCTCACTGAATATAGAAAAATAATTGTCTGTTCACTTTGCATCTCACAAATCCATTCCCATAAAAACTTCCTGTTATCTTCCACCTACCGATAACTCTCTGTAAGGACTATTTCAATGGTACTACTTTTGTTCATTGATTTTCTAATTATATTCTTTTTTAATTTTTAGTAGTTTAACACACTAATGTATAATTGTCAACTATTTTTTTAGTTCCATTAATTACTTTATTGATTTATACTATTACTTTTCACAAATTTTTGCCTGTCACAACACCTCATTCATACTTCCCATTCGATATCCTACCAAATCCATTGCTATATAAGCAAATCCATATGCTTTCAGTTGCTCTATCACCTGTTGTCGATTTTCTTCCTGTATCAACTTTGGAAACTCTTCTGGTAAAACCTCAATTCTTGCCATATCCCCATGAATGCGCACTCTAAATTGAGAAAAGCCCAAATCTAATAATAATTGCTCTGCTTGTTCCACTCTAGCTAATTTCTCTTTGGTGATACTTTCCCCATAGGGAAAACGGGAAGAAAGACAAGCAAAAGAAGGCTTTTCCCATGTGTCAAGTTC
>CAJUHG010000042.1 GCA_910586005.1 uncultured Lachnospiraceae bacterium
TTGTGTGCCTGTTCTACACAATCTGTAATGTGTTGCGCCAATTCCTTCCTGATACAAGAAAACGCTTCCAGATAAATTCTTCCCACTTCTGGCTGTCTTAAAACAACTTGAAATTGTTCTAATGTTTCTGTCAAAACACGAAGTTCTGGTTCTCTTGACAATTTTGCTGTTTTCAATTTTTCTGATTCTAAATCTTTTGGAAATGTTACTTTTTCCAATCCTTCTGTTTCTATCTTTTCTGACAATTTTTCTGTTTTTTCTTTTTGCAGTTCTGCCTCCTTATGAAAACGAAAAGCATTTTTCCTTTTATATTTTTCTAACATCTTATTTTCAAGTTGATATAATGCATCTCGGCGCAACTGATTCAAAGCACTTGCAGGAAGAAAAATCTCTTGCTCCATTTCTACTTCTAATGTATCAAATACAAAGGAAGTATTTCCTGTCTTTTTCATTTTTTCTATGATACTCTCTTGAGACAATGGTTGTTTTAAGGCAGATTGCACAATTTGTCCATTTATTTCTATTTGAATATCTTTATATCTTATCACAAGTATAGCTGGATTTCCTATAAAAAGTTTTAAAATTCCATTTATTTTTTCTTTTTTTTCTATCTGTATGTAAGTATTATAAATTTGCTCTTGTAAAAAATCCTTCCCTTTTTCATGAGAAGGTTTCAAGAAAGTAATCATCTCTTTTCCATTATGTCTGGTATAATATCCATCTGTAAATCCACAACGATTTCCTAAATGTAACAAAGTCTCTCGATCTTCTTTGGAAACGCTATAGGGTTTCTCAGGGTTAGCCTCATACTGATCTATATACTTCCGATAAATGCTCGTAACTCCAGCAGCATATGCTGCTTGTTTCATTCTGCCTTCTATTTTAAAAGAATATACGCCACTTTGAATTAATTGGGGAATTAAGTCAATCGTGCATAAATCTTTTAAACTTAATGGATACTGTTCCTTATGTTTTCTGCTAGAAACGGCTTTTTCTTTATTCTCATATAATTCATAAGGCAATCGACAAGGCTGCGCACATCGCCCACGATTGCCACTTCTTCCTCCAATCATACTGCTTAATAAACATTGCCCTGAATAACAATAACAAAGAGCTCCATGAACAAAACTTTCAATTTCTGCTCCTGTTTTCTGATAAATATTAGAAATCTCCTGAAAAGACAACTCTCTTGCTGTAACAATTCGACTACAACCTGCTTCTAACAATAATCTTGCTCCATACTCGCCTGTAATTGTCATCTGTGTACTAGCATGAATAGGTAAATTGGGAAAATTTTGTTTAATAAAATGCATAACCCCTATATCTTGCACAATTACTGCATCTAATCCTTCTTGATAAAGGGGAAGCAGATATTCATATAGTTCACTAACTTCTTGTTCCTTTAATAATGTGTTTACAGTAAGATAAAAACGTTTTTCTTTGAGATGCAAATAATCCAAAGCCTCTAACAATTCTTTCTCTGTAAAATTCTCTGCATAGGCTCTTGCACCAAATTTATTTCCTGCTGCATATACTGCATCTGCACCAGCATTTGCAACAGCTTTTAATATACTATAAGAACCAGCCGGCGATAAAAGTTCTCTCTTTTTATCCATAACAATCCTCCTTAGAAACAGCCTTTTTCAGAGGGCCATATTTTTTCCATACAAACACAATCATGCTTTCGCAGTAACATGGTCTTTCCTATAAAGCCCCACATCAACTCCCCTAACTCCTCGTTCATAAAAGGCGCTGGAAATTCATAGGAATTATACTTTCACGCTTTAGCGTGACAAGGTACTTCCTATATGATAAAAAAGTGGCTCACATATATCCTGAGCCACCCCTCTTATCATGACCTTTCCAACATCATTTAAAGGTAATGAAATTATGGTCATCTAAACTTATTTTTTCATTCTGATTTTATATTTCATCTTCTATTTCTAAATTTATACCTTATTTTCTAAGCTTTTTATTTCTAGCTCATCTTCTATTTTTGATTCATCTTCTAGTTCTGATTCATCTTCCAATTCGTCTTCCAATTTGTCTTCTATTTCTGATTCGTTTTCTATTTCTGGTTCGTCTTCTATTTCATACTTTATTTTTAACTTATTTTCTAAGTTACTTCTTATTTCTAATTCATTCTCTAGTTCTAATCCATCCTCTAGTTCTAATTCATCTTCTAGTATTGTTTCTTCCATTATTGTAGAATTTTTATTTTGAAAAGAATTTCTGGATTTACTTTTTTGCCCTTGTTCTTTTACTTCCCCAAGGAGAGTATCTTCTAACGTAGCCTCTAATTTTGCTTTATGCAACAATAATTTTCTATTTTCTTTTTCTAATTCTGCGTTTATTTTTTCGCTACTTTCCACTTTAATACGAGCAGAAATTAATTCATGTTTTAATTCATAAATTTCTTTTTCTTTCTCTTTTACATCTTGGTCTAATTTTTCTGCCTGTTCTCTCGCCTTAAAATAGTCATCTGCAATATTAAGTTCCACCAATGCAGTCTTCATCTCCATTGGTAAACGCCGAAATTTCTCCATACTATCATATTCATTTATTTTATTATTAATGTAATTTGCCACCTTTTGCAAATACTCTTCGCTCTCGTAACCACATAAAGTATAAATTCTGCCACCAATTAAAACATCTGCACTGGTTTTTTTTGACATATGTAACTCCTCTATCCATTACGGAAAACTTATACCTTGTAAAACAGCCGAACGACCACGTATGCCCCAGAGGGTATCACTTGTTTTCCAGTAATTTGCTCCTTTTTTATTTTTCTTACATAAATAATTGTGAAACTCAATCATTACACTAATTTTATATATAATTTAAAAAATTTGAAACTCCCATGTTTTGCATGGCATGTGCCTCGTTGTAAGAATATCTTCGGCGCTCTCTTGCATTATATTTCTTTCCATCCAAACAGATTGCAAAATCTTTTATTCTAAGGTCAATACCAATTCATTCCTGACTAGAAGCAGTTTTTTATTCTATAAAAAATTCCTCAGATTTCCTATTCTTTCACTTTTTTCCTAAATAAATTCTTTTCATTCTGAATAGAACTGTTAGTTTCCATTATACCCGATTTTTATGGAAAAACAACAACTATTTTGTAATTCCAAAATGTCCATATGCAAAATCTGTTACCACTCTGCCTTTGGGTGTGCGATTGATAAATCCATTTTTTACAAGATAAGGTTCATAAACATCTTCAATGGTTCCAGAATCCTCACCTAAGGATGCTGCAAGTGTATCCAATCCTACGGGACCTCCTTGAAATTTTTCTATCATAGTCATCAAAATATTTCGGTCATTTTGATCTAATCCATACTTGTCTACTTCTAATAAATCTAATGCAAATATCGCTACTTCTTCTGTGATTTTTCCATTATATTTTACTTGTGCAAAATCACGTACTCGTTTTAACAGACGATTGGCAAGTCTTGGTGTTCCTCTCGAACGTCTTGCAAGTTCATAAGCCCCTTTTTCATCAATTTCTACCTCTAATTTAACTGCTGAATGTAGAATAATTGTTTTTAATTCTTCTGGATGATAAAATTCCAGATGATGTACTACTCCAAATCGATCTCTTAAGGGTGCCGATAAAAGACCTGCTCTTGTAGTTGCTCCCACCAATGTAAAATGGGGTAAATCCAAACGAATAGATCTTGCGGATGCTCCCTTTCCAATCATAATATCAATCACATAATCTTCCATAGCAGGATAAAGAACTTCTTCTACTTGACGATTTAGCCGATGAATTTCATCTACAAATAGAACGTCCCCTTCTTGTAATCCACTTAAAATAGCTGCCATTTCTCCAGGTTTTCCAATTGCTGGGCCTGATGTGATTTTCATATGTACATTCATTTCATTAGCAATAATTCCTGCTAATGTTGTTTTTCCTAATCCAGGAGGACCATAAAAAAGTACATGGTCCAAAGATTCTTTTCGCTGTTTTGCTGCTTCAATATAAACTTTTAAGGTTTTTTTTGCTTTTTCTTGTCCAATATAATCTTTCAGTTTCTGAGGTCGTAGGCTGGTTTCTATTTTCTTATCTTCTTCTTGTATTTGAGTAGAAATTACACGTTTTTCCATGAAAGATATTCCTTTCTAAATTTCCCAAAACAAAGTGGGCAAACCAATTTTTTCTTAAATGTACCCTAGGCATTAGAATGGAAATGCCATTTGCTTTAAAGCAGCTTTCAATAGTTCTTCTACTGTAATATCGGCTGTAATTTCAACCCGATTTACTGCTTTTAAAGCTTCTGTAGAAGAGTAACCTAAGGCAATTAAAGCCTGAATTGCTTCACTCTTTACACCCATAGCATTTGCCTGTTCTGTTTCTACATGTTCCATCTTTCTTTCAAAAGCATCTTCTAGTTTTAATTTATCTTTTAATTCAAGGATTAATCTCTTAGCAGTTTTAGTTCCAATTCCAGGAGCCTTTGCAATCGCCTTTTCATCTTCTCCTAATACTGCAAATCGTAAGTCATCTGGTGTCATAACTGCTAAAATTGCCAACGCACCTTTGGGTCCAATCCCATTGACTCCTAACAACAACTTAAAAATATTTAAGTCATCTTTTGTTAAAAAGCCATACAATTTCATCATATCTTCTTTTATATAAAGATAAGTATATATTTTCACAGTCTGTCCTATTTGGTTAAAATTATCTATCATACTAGTAGGAATATAGATATTGTAACCGATATTATTTACCTCGATTACAACTTTATCCTCCACTATCTCTACTAGTTCGCCTTTCATATAAGAATACATTTACTCCACCACTTCTCCATAAAAATAAAATCCCTTACATTCTTTTAATTTCACATCTACAATTTTTCCAATCATATGTTTTGTTCCAGGTAAATGTACAACAAAGTTATTACTCAATCTTCCAGTTACTAAATTTTCATCTTGTGCATTTATCTCCTCTATTAGAACAGGTTCTATCTTTCCAGTATAAGCTGAGGCTTTTTTTGCTGCAATCTCTTGGACTTCTTTTAACAGTCGGTTAAAACGATTTTTTACAATCTCTTCTGGCACCTGTTCTTCTTTGATCGCTGCTGGAGTCCCTGTACGTTTTGAATAAATAAAAGTAAAAGCACTTTCATAGCCTACTTTTCTTACCACTTCTAGGGTATCCAAAAAGTCCTCTTCCGTTTCTCCTGGAAATCCTACAATAATATCTGTAGTTAATGCAATGTCTGGAATCGCTTTTCTTATCTTTTCCACTAGCTGTAAATATTGTTCTTTATTATAATGTCTATTCATTTCTTTTAAGATATGGCTACTTCCAGATTGAAGAGGAAGATGCAGATGATGGCATATTTTTTTTGATTTACTCATAACCTCTATGAGTTCATCTGATAAATCCTTTGGATGAGAAGTCATAAAGCGAATACGTTCTATTCCTTGTATTTTTTCAATTTCTAAAAGCAGTTTTGCAAAAGTAATAGAATCCTTTAAATGTTTGCCATAAGAATTAACATTTTGTCCAAGAAGCATAATTTCTACAACACCATCTGCTGCAAGTTTTTCAATTTCATAAATAATATCTTCTGGTTTTCGGCTTCGTTCTCGCCCACGCACATATGGTACAATGCAATAACTGCAAAAATTATCACATCCAAACATAATATTCACCCCAGATTTAAAGGAATATTTTCTCTCTATGGGTAAATCTTCTATAATTTGGTCTGTATCCTTCCAAATATCAACAATCATATCTGATTGTTCTAAAACAGATGCAACTAATTCCGCAAATTTATAAATATTATGAGTTCCAAATACTAAATCCACAAAACGATAACTTTTTTTCAGTTTCTCAATTACTTCTACTTCTTGCATCATGCAACCACAAAGTGCAATTTTCATATAAGGATGGTGCTTTTTATAAGTATTAAGATATCCTAATCGGCCCCAAACCTTATTATTAGCATTTTCTCGCACTGTACAAGTATTATAGATTACAAAATCTGCCTCTTCACTATCTGCCTGTTCATATCCAATCATTTTTAAAATTCCTGTCAATTTTTCAGAATCTCTAGCATTCATTTGACAACCAAAGGTCTGAACAAAAAAGCAGAGACGACGTTCTAATTTTTTTTCTAATTCCCTAACATATCGCCGACATTTTGCTATAAAATAATATTGCCTTGCTGGCTCTTCCATTGGAGGAGCCAAATCTAAATTTATCTTGTCCAAATCTATTTCATTATACATTATTTTTGTTTTTTCCTTTCTATTGTATCCTTCTTTTACTACTGCTTTTGTACTAGCAATATCATTTTAAATAAAACTTTTCATAATAGCAAGCGTAAATTGTCGTATATGCACTATTCCTTGTATTTCCAAAATTATCATGCTAAAATAATCTTACTAAAATCCAACAAGAAAGAAAGGTGAGAGATATGAATCCAACAGTTACGCTTGGCAACACGGAAATTACTGTAAATAAAAATGGTTTTGGTGCATTGCCCATACAGCGCATTTCTACAGAAGAAGCAAAAAAATTACTATTAAAGGCCTATCATGCTGGAATTAACTTTTTTGACACTGCTCGATTCTATACAGATAGTGAAGAAAAAATTGGAAAGGCTCTTTCCTCAGTGCGCAATCATATTTATATTGCTACTAAAACAGGTGCACAGAAGGCGGAAGATTTTTGGAAAGATTTACACACCAGTCTTACTTTATTGAATACAGACTATATAGACCTTTATCAGTTCCATAATCCTTCCTTTTGTCCCAAACCAGAAGATGGAACTGGATTATATGAAGCTATGTTAGAAGCAAAAAAACAAGGGAAAATTAGGCATATTGGCATTACAAATCATCGTTTAAAAGTAGCTCATGAAGCTATTGATAGTAGATTATATGAAACGATGCAATTTCCTTTCTGTTACCTTGCTACAGAAAAAGATAAGGAAATTGTCACCCGTTGTCAAAAAGAAAAGATGGGATTTATTTCCATGAAAGCATTATCTGGCGGACTTATCACTAATTCTGCCGCTGCTTATGCCTTCCAAGCTCAATATGACAATGTCTTGCCTATTTGGGGAATTCAACGCGAATCTGAACTAGATGAATTCTTAAGTTATATTACAAATCCGCCTACTATGACTCCAGAGATTTCAGAATTGATTGCATTAGATCGAGCACAGCTTGCTGGAAATTTCTGTCGTGGCTGTGGCTATTGTGTTCCTACATGTCCTGTTGGAATTGAAATCAATAACTGTGCTAGAATGTCCCTCCTATTGCGCCGTTCTCCTTCTGAATTACAACTTACGTCAGAGGTTCAAGAAAAAATGAAAAAAATTGAAAATTGTATTCACTGTAATCAATGTATTTCTCATTGTCCTTATGGTCTAGATACACCCAAGTTATTAGAAGAAAATTATAAGGATTATAAGGAAGTACTAGCAGGAAAAGTATTATAATCTTTGTTTTTCATATGATTTTTACCATAAATAATGGTACTCCCATATCTCACAGTACAGTCTACCAAAATTAATTTATCTTGTCAGAAAAAATTTTCTTTTCTATTTGATAATCATTGTGAGAATTTTTCCTGTGGGTATGGGAGTGCCAAAAGGTATTCTCTTTTTGTTTTAATTATGATCTTACTTGTCCATTTCCATATATAATATATTTTGTACTAGTTAATTCCTTTAATCCCATTGGGCCTCTTGCATGAAGTTTCTGTGTGCTAATCCCAATTTCTCCTCCAAAACCAAACTCAAATCCATCTGTAAAACGTGTCGATGCATTGACATAAACTGCTGCTGCATCAATTTCATCTAAGAATTTTCTAGAATGATCATAATCTTTTGTAATAATTGCCTCGGAGTGACCCGTATTATATTTGTTAATATGAGCAATTGCCTCATCTATATCAGACACTATTTTTACCGATAAGATATAATCTAGATATTCTTTTCCCCAATCTTCTTCTGTAGCTGGAACAATACTATGACATACATTTTGACTTTGCTTATCTCCTCGCAACTCTACCTGTTTTTCATTTAATCTTTCTACAAGTTTAGGAAGTAGAGCATCTTTTATCTTTTCATGTACTACCAGAGATTCACAAGCATTACATACACCAATTCGCTGAGTTTTTGCATTAAAAATAATATTTACTGCCATATCTAAATCTGCTGTTTCATCTACATAAATATGACAATTTCCTGTTCCCGTTTCAATCACAGGAATTGTTGCATGTTCCACTACAGTTCGAATTAATCCTGCTCCTCCTCTTGGTATCAATACATCTACATACTGATTTAGACACATAAATGCTTCTGCTGTCTCATGGCTCGTATCTGTAATAAGCTGAATGGCATCCGCTGGAAGTTCACAGTTCACCAAAGCCTCCCGCAAAGCTATGGTTATCGCCTGATTGGAATGAAGAGCATCTTT
The DNA here is from genome assembly GCA_910586005.1 of uncultured Lachnospiraceae bacterium. Lineage (GTDB taxonomy): Bacteria > Bacillota > Clostridia > Lachnospirales > Lachnospiraceae > Petralouisia. Next base: position 8,443 of record CAJUHG010000042.1, read on the forward strand.
TCCACCTCGAAGAATCACTACATTTCCAGCTTTAAAACATAAGCCAAAAGCATCTGCAGTTACATTTGGACGTGACTCATAAATAATACCAATTACTCCCAAGGGAACACGTCTTTGCCCAATCATCAGACCATTTGGACGTTGTTTCATAGATAATACTTCTCCTATGGGATCTTCTAACCCTGCAATCTGGCGCAATCCTTCTGCCATTTGAGCAACCCTATCTTCTGTGAGCATAAGGCGGTCAATCAATGCTGGTGGCATTTGATTCTTTTTTGCCTGCTCTATATCAGAAACATTTGCTTTTAATAATTGTTCTATATTTGCCATAAGACAATCTGCAGCAGTTATCAGTACTTTATTTTTCTGATTGGAAGACAAAATACGCAACACTGTCTCTGCTTTTTTTGCATTTTCTCCAATTTGCTCTAATGCAATACTCATATGATTCCCTCCATACTTCTTTGTTTTGTCATTCCTTAAATCTGTTACTTTTTTAAAGAAATATAACTTTTCTATCTTGAATTTATTTTACTCAAAATTTGGTTCCACTTCCAAAAATGAAATATACTGAAACTTTTTATGTTTTATTCTGTCTAACTTGTATTAGCGAAAGAAAAGAACACTGCATTTATAAAAAATGATAAGGTTCATCTACTTCTGTAATCACTGCATCCATAGGAATATCATGAGTTTCTCTGACAAGTGTTTTGACAATCTGAAATGAATATGCAATCCCAATTTTATGACATTTAGGGTATCTCATAAAATAACGGTCATAATATCCCCCGCCATATCCCATACGATTTTTATGGTTATCAAATCCTATCCCTGGAACAAATACAAGTGCATCTTTTATATCCATAAGTTTTTTACTAGTAGGTTCCATTACATGAAACTTACCTTCTTGAAAACATGTGAATGAATCTACTTGATAAAAATCCATATTTCTTCCGTTGACTTTTGGAAATGCAATCTGTTTTCTAAAAGTCAACGCTGTTTCTGCTAAAGGTAATAGATTTACTTCTTTTCCTAGTGGATAATAGAAATAAATCACTTTTGCCTGCTGGAACCATATATATTCTTTTAACTTATCGCAAATTTTTTGAGACATCTGTAAAACTTGTTCTTTTTTAAGCCTCTCTCTTTTCTCCTTTAACTTTACTCTAATTTGCTGTTTGGTTTCCATATTTTTCCCCTAAATTTTCTGTAGTTCCATCTGGATTTACTACATCAATATTATTAAGTTGTGCTCTTAAATTTCTTCTTATTATTGCAATATATTCTTTTCTCAGCAAATCTTGTTCTTTTTTTTCTGCCTCTGTCAGTCCTTCCGCTTTGGATTTTCTTGCCAATACATTAATTCTATCGATTTTACTTTGTTCCATACTCTCACCAAACCACAAGCCAAAATACTTGTAGCACAAACATAAAACATATACGTTTGTATCATATCCTTTCTTCTTTTTCCTTTTATGGCAAATCTATGCTATTCTGGCAATATCATATTGATACTATGATATTATAATCGCTTCACAATAAACTATAATAACCTAAGTTCATTCAGGTATACCATGTCTAATAACATTATACCATACTCTTTTCAATAAAATCTGCAATATAAAAATCTTCATCTAAATGCTGTTTAAATAAAGTTCCTACAAATTCTCCTTCAAAAATCTGATGAAGAATCCCTACATCTTCCCCATTTGCAATAATCATATCTGCCCCAGAAAGTGTTGCAATTTTAGCTGCTGTAAGTTTTGTCTCCATGCCTCCAGTGCCTACATCACTTCCTGTTGTACCTTTAGCCATAGAAATCACCTCTTCATTTAGCATATCTACTTCTTCTATTAGTTTTGCCCTTGGATTCTTATGTGGATCATCTGTAAATAAACCATCAATATCTGATAATAAAATCAATAAATCAGCTCCCACTAAGGATGCCACTAAAGCAGAGAGCGTATCATTATCTCCAAATTGCATTTCATAAGTAGAAATGGTATCATTTTCATTTACAACTGGAATAATTCCAAGTCTAAATAATTCTTCAAATGTATTTTGTGCATTTTTTCGCGAAACATTATCTAATATGGTTCCCTTTGTCATAAGAATTTGTCCTGCTGTTTGATGATATTCAGAAAACATTTTTTGATATGTCATCATTAGTCTTGCCTGCCCAACTGCAGCACATGCTTGTTTTGTAGAAATGCTATCTGGACGTTCTGAAAGACCAATCACTTTACGCCCAACAGCAATGGCCCCAGAGCTTACAAGACATACATCCATTCCCTGATTACGAATGTCACAAAGTTCTCGCACTAACTTTTCAATTTTTCCCAGATTTAACCTTCCTGTTTCCTTATGATGAAGTGCAGCAGAACCAATCTTTACTACCACTCTTTTTTTATCTTTAAAATATGATTTCTTTTCCATGTTTCTCTCCATTTTATTCTAATGTTTCTATTTTATTTTTATCAAATTTAGGCAAAAATACTTTCATTTCTTCAAATGAAGCATGCAGTTTACTTTAACATATCTGTTCTTTTTGCACTTGGATAAACTTGTTCCATTCGTTCATCTGGAAATTGCTGATCAATCCAAACTTCCACTGAATTTTGAGGTGTCATTCCTTCTGCTCTTTCTCCATATCGTACAAGAGCAACAGTGGAAATTGTTATATTACACACCATAAATATAAGAAACAAATAACTTAAAGATTTTCCAATCTTTTTGGGTACTTTTTCGATCCATTTAGACATCAAAGGATAAGCCTGTTTCATCCATACCCAAGCTGCAATCCCCCAAAAGAAACAATACAAAAGATTAATTCTTCCACCCAAGTTAAATGGAATTTTACTGTAATCCCAAAATATAGTTCCAAAAGCAAGTTCTGTAAATACACTGCAAATATATTCATAGGCTCCACCCAAAAGTGTTCCTGCTAAAAAAATATAGCGGTCCTCACGATCTTTGTAACGATAAAGTAAGATGGTAGCCCCTGCAACACCAATTCCCCATACTAAACTGAAACTTCCATAAATTACACTACTTCTACTCATCCATCTTCCCATAGAAAAACGACAAAAAATAGTCTCTACTATATCACCTAAAAATGCTCCCCAGAAGAAAATCCATACAATCTTATGAAAGCTACATCCATAGGCAAAGACTGTTTTTTGTCTCAGCAATTCCTTCTTTTCTTCTTCTGTTTCTGCTTTTTTATGTTTTAAAGCTGGAAAAGCACGATTCATACGTTTATGTATTATATTTATAATTATTATTTGTAAAGAGCGAGAGGCTTGATTTAATCCTTCTGCAATTTCTGACATTGTTTGATACTGGTGCTTAATTTTTAGCAATGCTCCAACTGTCATAAAAACATCTATTGCTAGAATAAAAAAAATTACAATTAAAACCACTATACCTGCTAAATATGGTAATTTTCTTAGTAATGTGACAAACAAGGGATTTATAAATTTTATCACAATAATGCCAAAAATTCCCCAAATAATAGCAGTTGCAAGGCAAATATAGCCACCCGCCTGAAACTTTCTTCCAGAATAATCCCAAAGCTTTAAATGAAATACTTTTTCTAGTAGTAGTCCTGTCAAAAGTTCTGTAACAGTTCCCACAATCATACAACCTAAAAATAGATAGAACCACTCCTCTCGTAAGGAGTCCATAAAAATTAACATAAAGGCTGTAGAAAATCCATACACTGGACACCAAATTCCATTTAAAAATCCCCTATTTATAAATTCTTTTCTTCCTGCCGCTGCATAGATTACTTCCAAGCACCAACCTAGAAAGCTGTAAAAAAGAAATATCCATGCAATTTCATAACTAGTATATATCATATGTTTTCCTCTCTTGTTTTTATAGTACCATGCGTTGCATGGTGTGTACTTTATTGTAAGAACACCAAGGACGTTCTTGCAGCAAATTTATACATCAAGTCTAAGAAACATCTATTTCACAACAATATTTTGCAGCCAAATTCCTTTTTTTACAAGTACATAACCTAGAATACATTTTAAGGTTTCAATCAATTGGCAACTTAAATAAATTCCTATAATGGGAAGCTCCGTAAAATTTGCTAAGGCATAAGCAAGTGGAATATCAATTGCCCACACGTACACACTATCAAATAAAACAGTAATCCAAGTTTTCCCACCAGAACGCAAAGTAAAATAGCATCCATGCATAAATGCATATAAAGGCATACATCCAGCAGCAATCAAAATAAAACTTGTTGCAAGAGATTGTACCTCTTTGGATGTATTGTAAATCAATGGAAAGAAGGGAGAAACTAATGCTAGTAAACTCCCAAATACAAAACAAGTGGCAACTGTAAATACCAAAAGTTTTCTGTCAGTATCTTTTGCTTCTTTCATTTTTTCTGCTCCTAATAGCTGTCCCACAATAATAGAAATAGCACTTCCTATAGACAGAAATACTACATTAAATAAATTGGATACTGTACTTGAAATATTAAGCCCAGCAACCACTGATAAACCTCTGATAGAATAACACTGTAATAAAAAAGCCTGTCCTGTAGACCATGCAATTTCATTTAACATAATGGGAATTCCTTTTTGTATAATATGTACTGTTAAATTCCTAGGAATCCGAAAACTATGATATACTTGTATAATAAAAGGATGTTCTTTTCTATGAATATAAGTCCAACAAACTAATACCATACACTCTATCACTCTAGCAATATCTGTAGAGATTGCTGCTCCCACTGCGCCTAAAGCAGGAAATCCAAAGTTTCCAAATATCAATAAAAAATTTCCCATTAAATTTATTAACACCGCAAGAACCCCCGCTTTCATAGGCAGTAAAGTTTCACCTGTCTCACGAAGTGTACTTGCATAAGTCTGAGAAATAGCATAGGGCACCATACCAAAAATCATTACAGATAAATACTCTTTTCCATATTCCAATGTTTTTACAATATCCCCACTCTGAGCACCATCATGGAGATAAAGCATAATTAGATTATCACCATTTAGCAAAAACAGACTGATTGCAAATGCAGCCATTATAATACAAATAATAAACTTAAATCGAAACGTATTGCGGATACCTTCCTGATTTCCTTGACCATAATACTGTGCTGTAAAAATTCCTGCACTAGAAACTCCACCAAATACACAAATGTTAAATACTGTCATAAACTGATTTACAATGGCAACGCCACTCATCTGCTCTGTTCCAACCTGTCCTACCATAATATTATCTAACAGACTGACAAAATTAGTAATACCATTTTGTATGATAATAGGAACAACAATTAGTAGAACCATCCGATAGAAGGACTTGTCACCAATATATTTTCTTAAAAAATTCTGTTGCATAATCGTTCCTTTCGTTTAAGATATTCTATAATGTCCCACAATATCTTTTCTCTTTTCTAAAATATCTTGCTCATAGCTAGATTGCCTTTTATTATTATGATGTATAATATAGGGTACACCATTTTTATTTCTGCGATCAGACACAATTCCAATGTGTTTTTTAAATATAACAATATCACCACCTTGCCATTCCTCAATAGCACTTATCTCTGTAGTCAGTGAAATGGCAGTATGTTCAAAGTATACTTTTAAATTTTTTACTCTGCGAAAATCAATATTTTCATCTGGTTCTTCTATTTCATAATCTTCCCCATTTGCTGAAATATCCTCTTGTACTAGTTGCTTCAAATCGTAGCCAGCGCCTTTTAATGCAAATGCCACCACATCTGTACATACCCCATAACCATCATCAGGATAACCTGTATTATAATATTTACTCTTATATTTTGGTTTGGTATTGATATATGCAATAGCTTCTAGCAAAATATCTGTCTGGTCGTCCTTGCCATCATTATCTTTATCTACTGCACTGGTATATCCCTTGATAGTTTTTTTATTTTCATCTTTTTCCATAAGTTCTTGATATTTATCAGGCAACCTTTGTGCACTAGTTTTTTGTGGACTTACTTTCCATATAATAATGCAAATAATAATAACAAATATTAAGATTACTACTCCTAAAAAGATATGCTTTCTTTCCAATTTTCCTGTTCCCTTCTAAAGCCAAACTATTTGTTGCTATTGTAGGGCATACCCTCTCAGGCATCCCATTATGCCATGCGGCGTATATAAGACATACTTTTTCTTTCTATTTCCTTATAAGGAATAAGGATAAACTCTTTTTTATTATTCTAAAAGTATACTATCGTTCCTTTATCATCTCCATATAAGGCAATTCCTGATAGCCACATTTCTTATATACAGTAATTGCTTGTGTATTGCTTCTCTCCACTTCTAATTTAAAGAGTACTGCTTTTTCTCTAAAATTTTCTTCTAAATATTGAAAAAATTGTGTGCCAATTCCTTTGTCTCTATATTCTGGCTGAATATAAATATCTTCAATCCAAATACAAACACCTCCAAATTCTGTAGAAAAACTTTTTGCAATCATTGCATAACCTGCAACATTCTCTTTTTCTTTAAATACAAATCCTTCTATATATGGATTATCATTGACACATGCCTCAATATCACATTTTAATACTTCTTGGGATACCTGATGTAAGACAGCAGGAGAATTATAAAACACTTGCATCATAGACAGTACGATTCTAGTATCTTTCTGTTCCATCTTCTCTATTTTAATCATAATTTAATGTTCCTTTCAAATTGCATTTATAATATTGAGTATTTGACTCATCAAAAGCTATCTTAAAGGGAATTTGAATCTCTGTCAAGGTAAACATGCTTCCTTAGCAAAAGCTACTAAGCATTATCTATATGACACCTCGAATGGCATCATGGGGTCCCCCAGAGGGTATATAAAAAGAAACAGTCACATGAAACATTGCATATACAAGATATTATCTTGTATTCAATTTTTTAAAGTGACTGCTCCTTTGTTTATCTTATCAAATGAAATGTAAATCCTTTTTATCAATTACTGATATATTTCCCTGATTATATATTAATGAATCTTATTATAAACAACACAATCTCTGCTGCAATAGCAACACTTCCTGCAATAAAAAAAACATTATTTGCCAAACCATCTGCACAAAACCATCCAAGAGCTATCCTTTCCTTGAAAGGATAAAATATCTGTACTTTACGCTTATTAAAAATATCTATTATCAAATGTGACAAGAATCCTACTACAAAATAAATGACCACTTTTTTCCATATAAAATTAATTGCAATACTAAGCAGTAGCATTGCTAAAAAAGAATGCATAAAAGTTCTATGTGGTTTCTCTCTCCCAAAGGCACATACTCCCATAAACAAAAATATCCCTATTATAATTCTCTCATAATTACTACCACGCATAATTTTGTTTATTACCTCTATATTAAAAAATTTATCCAAAACAATTACTGTCAATACAGCAAGCAATGAAAACATTGTAATCTTATCTGCATATTGACGGGATGCTGATGTCTCTACATCAATATCGCTAATCAATGCTCCTAAAGCACCACCTCCGACAGCTAAAATTATTTCTGAGATGTTTCTAGGATGTGTCACTGCCAATGATGCTGCAATTCCTATTACCATATGTGTTTTTCCTAACAAAATAATCTCCTTTTCAATAACATTTAAGATCTCAATCATAATCTTGAAATTATTTATAAAGTTTTATCTGCTCTGTTAATAGTTTTATTATTTTTAAAACCTTTTGAGAGTTTTTCTCTTTCTATTTGATTATAATAGTTTTCTGACTTTACTTCAATCCTAAAATTATTCCCCTTATTTTTTATGTAACAGTTCAGCCATTTCCTATCTGATAGGAAAATCCTGCAAAAGCACATGCTTCCAACTTTCTATTGTCATAAACAATAGAAATCACGCTAGGTAAACTTTCTATGCTCATAAACAATAAAAACCATTTCTTTTCTATTTTTATATAAAATACAAAAGAAATGGTTTTATACTATATATCACTTCAAAATCATTTACATAATCTTATTTAATAATTTTCTTTGGACATTTTTCTGCACAAGTGCCACATCCAGTACATTTCTTGTAATCAATATGTGCAATATTATCTTTTACAGTCACCGCACCTTCTGGACAATTCTTCTCACAGAGATGACATCCAATACATCCTACAGAGCAAGCTGCCATAACATCTTTTCCTTTGTCCTTAGAATTACATTGTACCTTTTGCTTTGCATCATAAGGAATTAGTTCAATCAAATTCTTCGGGCAAGCTGCCACACATTTTCCACAGGCTTTACATGCATCCTTATCAACCAATGCAATGCCATTTACAATATGTATTGCATCAAAGGGACATGCCTTTACACAACTTCCATATCCAAGACATCCATAATTACAAGACTTTGGACCACCATTAGGAATAAATGCCATTGCTGCACAATCTTCCACACCTGTATATTCATAGTCTTGTTTTGCCTTCTCACAGTCTCCAGCACATTTTACAAAGGCAACTTGTTTTCTGCCACTTCCTGCTGAAACGCCCATAATATCACCAATTTGAGCTGCAACAGGGTCACCACCTACTGGACATTGATTTACAGGTGCTTCTCCTTTCACAATCGCTGCAGCAAGACCAGAACATCCTGCATAACCACATCCACCACAATTATTTCCTGGAAGAACACCTAAAATTGCTTCTTCTCTTTCATCTACTTCTACTTTAAACTTTTCCCCAAAAATTCCAAGGAAAAAGCCAAGCAGAATACCAGTTCCGCCCACTACTAGAGCGGCAATGATAATTGCTGTTATATTCATGTTTCTTTCCTCCTAAATCATGCCTGAGAATCCCATAAAAGCGATTGACATTAAACTGGCTGTAATCAACACGATAGCTGTTCCCTGAAACCGTTTTGGAATATCATTATATTCAATTTTCTCACGAATCCCCGCCATAATTACAATGGCAATAAAGAATCCCACTGAGGTTGCAAGACCATTGACAACACCTTGTACTAAATCATATCCTTTACTTACATTATTTAGCGCAACGCCTAATACTGCACAGTTTGTAGTAATCAGAGGAAGAAATACACCCAAAGATTCATACAATGGAGGCATATTCTTTTTTAAAAACATCTCTACAAACTGTACCAAAGATGCAATAACTAAAATAAATACAATCGTCTGCAAATATTCTACATGACATGGGGTCAAGATAAATTTATAAATCAGTCCTGTCACAAAGGAAGCAAGTGTGATAACAAAAATAACTGCACCACCCATTCCAGCTGCTGTCTCTGTTTTCTTAGAAACACCTAAAAAGGGACAGATACCAAGGAACTGACTCAATACTACATTATTTACAATGGCAGAGCCTATTGCAATGATTAATAATTCTTTCATCTATTCTGCCTCCTATTCTTATGATTTCTTTGCTGATTCTGGTAATTTTCCTGTGCACATTGCAGATTGAGAACAACTTGCACAATCACCCGTTAGACACCCTGATGGAGCTGCTAATGGTTTACCTTTCTTTTCCATCTTTTCTCGAATCACATTCATTCCCGCAACTAAAAATGCAAGTACTAGAAATGCTCCTGGTGCCATAATAAATACAGTAATTCCTAATGTAGCACCCAAAATCTGCCGAATCAAACCAATACAAGTAAGACCGATAGTAAATCCAAGTCCCATTCCAAGACCATCAAAAATAGAGGGAGCAATTGGATTTTTAGAAGCATAACTTTCTGCTCTACCTAAAATAATACAATTTACAACAATCAATGGAATATATACACCCAAAGATTTAGAAAGTGCAGGTGTATATGCTTGCATAACAAACTGTACAATTGTAACCAAAGATGCCACTACCACAATATATGCTGGCATACGCACACCATTTGGAATTACCTTACGAAACATAGAAATCAGTAAATTAGACATAACAAGAACCACAGTTGTGGAAAGTCCCATACCAATACCATTGATTGCGGAAGATGTAACAGCCAAGGTAGGGCACATGCCTAACATTAGCACAAAGGTAGGATTTTCTTTGATAATACCATTATATAAACGCTCTATATATTTATTCATAACTAATTTCCTCCCTGCAAATCACTTCTGAAATAAACCAGACATGCATTGACACCATTGGTGACTGCTCTAGAAGAAATGGTAGCACCTGTTACTGCTTGAATTTCATTTTCAGCAGAAGGAGCCGTTTTTACTACAGTATAAGTCTCCTCTGCTTTTCCTTCAAACTGAGAATAAAAGGGCTCCTCATTTACCAGTACACCTAATCCTGGTGTTTCACTAATAGCAGTAATGGAATATCCATTTAAAGTTCCATCATTTTGAATTCCCACAGAAAATGAAATATCAGCTTGGCTTCCTTCATGAGAAGTAACATTGATGACATAACCAAGCACATTGCCTGATGCATCTAATGCTTTATTCACCGCAGTAATTTCATCATTAGGAAATTCACTTGCTGCGATAATTTCAGCTGCTTTCGCCTTATCAAAATTCTCTTCTTCTTCAAAAGAAACTGCATCTGCAAATACCACTTTATATGCTTCATCTAATGCTGCCTTTTCTGCCGCTGCAATAGGTGTTTTTGTAACCTCATAGACTACTCCTAACATAAAACCTAGCACAAGTGTAAAGGCAGTTAAAATCAACGCGTCATGTATGATTTTCTTATTCATGCTACTTTGCCTCCTTTTTCTGCCCAAAGGCTCTTGGAATAGTAAATTTCTCAATAATTGGCACTAGTAGATTACTTAAAATAATTGCAAAGGAAACTCCTTCCGCATTAGCACCAAAAATACGGAAAAGTCCTGTTAAAATTCCTAATAAAATTCCATATACTACCTTTCCCATAGGCGTGATTGGTGAAGTTACATAATCTGTTGCCATAAAAAATGCTCCCAACATTAATCCACCACCACAAAGATGTGCTGTTACATAAGTCCAATCTAATCCATGACCACCAAATAACAAAACAAATACAATAAAGGAAATAATATAACTTGCTGGAATGGTCAAATCAATCACACCCATAAGAATAAGGAAAATTGCTCCAATTAAAATAGCAATCACACTTGTTTCACCAATAGTTCCTGCTGTGGTTCCTATTAACATTTTCATGGTATCAACACTTTCCCCACTTTTTAATAGTGCTAAAGGGGTAGCTCCTGTTACACCATCATAAGTAAAACTTGTCATAGTTCCTGCAAAGGATACTAAAAGGAAACATCTTGCTCCTAGTGCTGGATTCATAAAGTTTTGTCCTAAACCGCCAAACAACATTTTTACAATAACAATGGCAAACACACTACCCAAAACTGCCTGCCAAATAGGTAACGTATGTGGCAAATTTAAAGCTAATAATAAACCAGTCACTACTGCACTAAAATCATTGATGGTACTTTTTTTATGTATCAATTTCTCAAAAACCCATTCAGATGCCACACAAGTTGCAACACATATGAAAATCAGCAACAATGCTTTTACTCCAAAATTCCAAATACCAAAAAAAGTTGCCGGTAATAACGCAATTACTACATAAAGCATAATTCTGGTGGATGTATCTTTGGCACGGATATGTGATGATGATGACACATTATATAAATCACTCACAATAAGACACCTCTTTCTCTTTTCCTATCATTTCAATTATTTTTTTCTTCTCTCTGCAAGAATCTGCTTTTTCATGGTTCTGATTGACTGTGCTAGAGGTATTTTTGCTGGACAAATATAACTGCAACTTCCACATTCAATACACTCCATTCCATTCCATTTTTCAAAGCCTTTCATATCTCCATGACCTGCCATTTTGGCAAGTCTTGTGGGAATAATCTGTTCTGGGCACGCTTCCACACATCTACCACAATTAATACATGCTGTTGTTTCACTTGCTGCCACATCGTCTTTTGAAAGGCAGAGCAAAGAGGAGGATGTCTTTGTTGTGGGAATATCCAGACCAAACATAGAAAATCCCATCATAGGACCTCCAGAAATAATTTTTTCAGGCTGAACTCTAAAACCACCTGCTGCCTCTAATACCTCTGCATAACTCATTCCTAGACAAATATCAAAATTGCCTGGCTCTTTCACTGCATCCCCTGTCACCGTAAAAATTCGGTTCATTACAGGTTTGCCAAGTTTTACTGCTTTGTAGATAGAAATCAACGTTTCCACATTATCTACAATACAACCTGCATCTGCTGGCAGCATCGTGGAATTTATCTCCCTCTGTGTAGTTGCATAAATCAATTGACGTTCTCCACCTTGTGGATATTTTGTCTTTAAAGGACAGACTTCCATACGAGGTTCATTTTTGGTTAATTCCTGCATCTTTGCAATACAATCTGGTTTATTATCTTCAATGCCAAATAACCCTTTTGCATTGTCAAATAACTGTAAAACGATGCGCATTCCCTCAATTAACTCTTTTGGATTCTCTAACATTCGCCGATAATCCGCCGTTAAATATGGTTCACATTCTGCACAGTTTGCTATGATAAATTCAATTTTCTTTGGTTCCTTAGGAGATAATTTTACATGTGTGGGGAAACCTGCTCCTCCCATTCCCACAACACCTGCCTCTTTTACTCTCCCAATAATCTCCTCTTTGGAAAGAGCTGTTACATCCTCTACAGATGCGTATTCCACTTCTTTCATTTCTCCATCATTTTCAATGATAATGGAATTTACCATATCTCCTACTGCACCTCTACGTGGCTGAATTGCCTTTACAGTTCCAGATACAGAAGAATAAATTGGCGCAGATACAAAACCACCCGCTTCAGCAATTTTTTGTCCACGCAACACAGCATCTCCTACCGCAACAATAGGACTCGCTGGCGCTCCAATATGCTGCGAAACCGGAAATACTAATTCACCTTTGGGTGATAATTCACGTATTGGCTTATCCTTGGAATATTCCTTTCCGTCATGCGGATGAACACCACCTTTAAATGTCATGACACCCATTTCTCGTGACCCCACTTTCTAAATATAATTATTTTTTGTACAATTACCTATGTATAAATATCAGTAATTGCTTAAAATTATAAGAAAATATGATGTTTTATATAGCATAAATCAACAATTTTGATTATAGCACATTTCAATTCCCATAGTACATACTTTTTCAACATTTTCCCTCTTTTTTTTCACATTTTTTTTATAAAATTAACATAATTTTTATTTTTTACATTATTAGGAAAGAACTTATTCCAATAATTGGAAACTTTAAGAAAAAATGTTATAATAGTTTATCTTCTCACCTAAGAAACCTTCCATCTCTACATATAATAAGTAATCATCAATTCTCTTAATAGTAGTTCCATTTTTAAATATTGATGATACAATAGAATCATGACAGTTTAACATCTAGATTGGAGGTACTTATATGAAAATTTGGCAAGACAGTTTTCCATTTACTCCAGAACATCCCATAATAGAAATGCTCTTTACCTCTTCTACTCTTTTTCTTGATATTGAGACTACTGGTTTTTCTTCTACTTATACCAAAATATATATGATAGGTTGCGCCACTAGATTAGATAATCATATCTGTATTACACAATTTTTTGCAGAACATCCTCAAGAAGAAGGTTCTATTCTTGCTGCCTTTCTAGAATTATATTCACAATATGATACACTCATTACTTTTCATGGACTAGGTTTTGACATTCCTTATTTGAAAAAAAGATGTGCCTATTATAAACTTTCTGAACATTTGGATACCTTTTATCACATTGATCTATTTAAACGACTTTATCCATTGAAATCTATTTTAAAATTAGAAAATTTAAAGCAAAAAACCTTAGAAACCTTCCTAGAAATAACGCGCAAAGATTCTTACTCTGGAAAAGAATTAATTTCTATTTATTTAGATTATGTAAATCAACCTACAGAAACAATGTGTTCTTTACTAAAACTACACAATTATGAAGATATTCTTGGAATGTTAAAGTTACTTCCTGCACTTTCTTATCAAGAATTATTTCAAGGTAATTTTGAGGCAATTTCTTTTGAAAAAAATTTCTTTTATACTTATGATAATAACTGTGAATTAGAATTATTACTAACATTACAAACAGAATTTCCTCTTCCAAAGCGTATTTCCTTTGAAAAAGATGGCATTTATCTGATTGGATGTAAACAACAAGCAAAATTAAAAGTCAATTTTTATCAGGGAGAGTTAAAATATTTTTATCCTAATTATAAAGACTACTACTATCTGCCTGCAGAAGATATGGCAATCCATAAAAGTGTGGCTTCTTATGTAGACAAAAATTATCGCACAAAGGCAACCGCCTCTACTTGTTATATCAAAAAATCAGACTGCTTTTTTCTTCCACAATACAAAGAATTATTTTCTCCTTGTTTTAAAAAGAATTATTCTGATAAAAAAACCTATTTTGAATTAACAGATAATTTTATAAATTCTTTGGAACACCAAAAAACCTATGCTTTACACCTTTTACAATATTTTATGGATAAGACGACGATAGATTAAATCTTTTATAAGTCTTGAAATGTGAAGTGAAATTGAAATGAAATAACAAAGACAACCTCAAAAGAGATTGCCTTTGTTCTTTTTCTTTAACTGTTTACATTTTATGATTCTACATTTTCTGGAAAAAGAAAGATTGCTTTCGCTGATAATTTAATTCTCTATAATTCATAATTTGCTCTGTACTTCCAATAAAAAGAACTCCATCTTTTGTCAGTGCAGTGTTAAATTTCTTATAAATTTCTTCTTTTGCCTCTTCTGTAAAATAAATCAACACATTTCTGCACACAATCAAATGACATCCAGAAGGATAAGGATCTTTTAATAGATTATGTTCTTTAAATTCTACCTGACGCTTTATCTCATCAGAAATCTGATAGGAGCTACCAATTTTTGTAAAATATTTTTTCTTAAACTCTGGTGGTACAGCAGAGATACTTTTTTCATTGTAAAGCCCCATTCTTGCCTTGTCTAATACCTGCTTATCTATATCTGTAGCAATAATCTTAATCTGTTTTAACGGAATATGCTTAGATAATGCCATTACCAACGAATAAGGCTCATCACCAGTAGAACAGGCAGCACTCCAGATCTTCAAATTCTTTCCAAATTTTTGTGTCAAAGCTGGAAAGACTTCTCGGTCTAAGATTACCCATTGCTCTGGATTCCGGTAAAATTCTGATACATTAATTGTCAGGAAATTAACAAACTGTTCAAATTTCTCTTTATCCTTTTTTATCAATGCTACATAATCTTTGTAGCTGCTTATACTATTTTTAGAGATCAGAGTATCAATTCTACGCTTCATTTGCTTTTCTTTATAAGCGTTTAAATCAATCTTGGTCAGTCCAAAAATATCTTTTTTGAAGTCTTCATATCCGTTTAACATGACATTACTCCTACTCTTCTACAGATTCTTCAGCTTCTCCTTCTTCTTCAGCTTCATCCTCTTGTACCCCATTATTTGCTGGAGCTAGCAGTGCTTTGATGCTCAGGCTAATTTTCTTTTCTTCTTCATTAAAATCAACAATTTTTGCTTCAATTTCTTGACCAATGTTTAATACATCAGCAGGCTTTTCTACATGTTCTTTAGAAATTTGAGATACATGTAATAATGCATCCACACCAGGAGCAAGCTCGACAAATGCTCCAAAATCTGTCATTCTCGCAACAACACCTGTTACAATATTTCCAGCCGCATATTTACTAGCTGCATCTTTCCAAGGATTTTCTTCTTCAAATTTCATGCTCAATGCAATCTTTTTCTCATTGATATCTTTGATAAATACCTTTACTTTATCGCCAACTTTAAAA
This sequence comes from uncultured Lachnospiraceae bacterium, assembly GCA_910586005.1. Taxonomy (GTDB): domain Bacteria; phylum Bacillota; class Clostridia; order Lachnospirales; family Lachnospiraceae; genus Petralouisia. Next base: position 24,250 of record CAJUHG010000042.1, read on the forward strand.
ACTTTCTTAGGATTTTCAACTCTTCCCCAAGACATTTCAGAAATATGAAGCAGTCCATCTGCTCCTCCTAAATCAACAAATGCTCCAAATTCTGTTACATTCTTAACAGTTCCTTCTAATACATCTCCTACATTAATTCTTTCAAATAATGCTTTCTGTAATTCAGCTTTCTTGGCAAGTAATAATTGTTTTCTATCTCCAATAATTCTTCTCTTTCTTGGGTTAAACTCTGTAATAACAAATTCAATATTTTGGTCTTTGTATTTGCTTAAATCCTTCTCATATGTATCAGATACTAAGCTTGCAGGAATAAAGATTCTTGCCTCATCAATCACCACACTAAGACCGCCTTCTAATACTTGTGATACTTTTGCATTTAGCACCTCTTGTGTATTAAATGCTTCTTCTAATCTCTTGCTTCCTTTTTCAGCAGCAAGACGTTTGTAAGTCAACATTACTTGACCCTCACCATCATTTACTTTGAGAACTTTTGCTTCCATAGTGTCACCTACAGTTACAACGGCAGTCAGGTCAATATTTGGTTCGTTTGTATACTCATTTCGGGTAATGATTCCATCGGATTTGTAACCAATATTTAAGATGATCTCGTCTGGTTTCACATCAATAACGGTACCTTCGACTACCTCTCCATTCCTTA